>NZZV01000173.1 GCA_002698945.1 Acidimicrobiaceae bacterium | reverse complement strand
GGTCGTGGCACTCGGCGAGCCCGTCGTCACCGGTGAGCGCCCACAGCACCGACAACGACTTCGGCGCCGAGAACGTCGCGTCATACCCCGCCACCGCTCTGGTGACGTTGCCGTGCCGGTCGACCCGATCCAACAGCTCACGCCCGAGGACCTGACCGGTGACCGGGTGACGTCCCGACAGCAGCGACTCGAGCGCGTCGGTCGACACCTCCCCGCCGAGACCGAACGCCGACGCCTGCCGGCCCATCCACCGTCCCGGCAACTCGCCGTCCGGCTCGGTCAGGTAGCCGGTGTAGTAGCGAGCCGACGGCCCCGCCGACGCCGCATAGATCGTCGTCACCCTGATCATGAACGTTCCCGACTGCCCGCGGGCACCTGTCTGTTCGATTCACTGGCATGTGGTTGGCAGTTGGTCATGGGTGCTCCCGGGAAGTGGGTCAGTCCTCGAAGAGACGAGGAGTCGCCGGGCGGCGAGTGGCGCGGCGGGGGTGTCGAGCGGTCGGGCGAGGCGATGGCGTCGCGGTGTTGACGGGGTCGCTGGTGTCGGGCTCGTGATCGACGATCGGGTGGTCGACGATGGGCCACGTGATCGGCGCGCCGATGTAGCGCTCGAGCCGGACGCGGGGAACGCGCAGACTGCGACCGACCTTCAGCCCGGGGATCTCGTCGGCGTCGCCGGTGGCCCGGTAGCGGTGGATCGACTCGTAGACGAACGTCAACCCGCAGCGCAGCACCGCGGCCGTCTCAGCGACGGTCAGCAGGTCTGGCGGCGCGCTCTGCGCCGTCGAAGCGTCGATTGGTCGTCGTGTCGGCATTCCACCCTCTCAAGGGTCACCCCACCCGTGAACCGGACGCACCTCGCCGAGTCGAGATGACTTGGCACGTTGAGATCGTCCGATCGCTTGCCAACTAGCCCGACAACGACGTCGTCGTTACAACTGCAACGTGTCGTACTTCCGGCGTGCGGCATGCTGGCGTACATGAAGCGCACGACCGTGATGCTCCCCGACGACCTCGACGCATTGCTACGTCACGAGGCTGCTCGACGCGGGCTCACGTTGTCCGAGCTTGTCCGAGGGGCGATCGAGACGTACCGCGGCGTGCTGACGGGGCGGCGCTACCTGCGCGCAGCGGGTGCCGGCGCGAGTGGACGACCGGACGTCTCCGAGCGCATCGAGGAGATCCTCGCCAGCGAAGACCGGCGGTAAGTGCTCTGGCAAAACCGTACCGAAAACAGTACGCTTTTGACATGGGTCAACTCGCGACGACGAACCGGCGGCGCCTCCGTGCAGCCGCGAACGGCGGCTACGTCACGCCCGCCATCGCGGAGGAAGTGGGCGTGCCGCCCATCGAGGTGCGCAAGCTCGCGGTGCGCGGTGGGCTCGAACATGTCTCACGGGGCGTGTACCGCTTCCCCGATCTCGTCGACGACGAGCGCGCTCCGTTCTACGAGGCCGTCCTGTCCGTCGGCCCCGACGCCTACCTCACTCGTGACTCGGTGCTCGCGTTCCACGGCCTTGGGCTCGTGAACCCTCGCCGGATTCGTGTCGGCACCACGCGCCGGGTGCGACGCAACCTCCCCGACCAGATCGAAGTGATCCGCGATGACCTACCCGCATCGGACCGGACCGTCTACGAGGGATTGCCATCCGCGACCGTAGAGCGGGCCCTGCGCGACTGCGTCGGCAGCATCATGAGCGACCGACTCGTCGACGCCGCCGACCGTGCCCGAGACGAAGGCCTCCTTCGCCGCCGAGACCACGCGCGCATCATCGAGGAGATCGGCTCGGCCCGATGAAGGAGCCGCCGCGGAACCAACAAGCCCTGGCGGCCCGGTTGCGCAACCTGGCTGACGATCTCGGGATCGCCGAGCCGAGACTTCGGCGCACCGTCGCGCACACGATCGTCGGCCAGATGCTGCCGGCCGGCGTCGTGAAGGGTGGAGCGTCGATTCGGCTTCGGACCAAAGAGCAGGACGCGCGCCTCACCCGGGATCTCGACTTCTCCCCTCGGCCCGGAACGACGACCGAGGACTTCGAGGACGAACTCGCTGACAACCTCGAGCGCGGCTGGCATCACGTCACCGGCCGCCTCGTGACGAAGCGGAAGGCTCAGCCCGAGGGTGTCCCGATCGAGTACGTGATGCAGCCGTACGAGATCAAGCTCAGCTTCCACGGCACCGCATGGACGACGGTGGTGTTCGAGGTCGGCCACCCCGAGATCGACAGCACCGACACGCCGGAGCACCGCCTCGCCGAAGACATCACGAGGACCTTCTCCGATCTTGGTCTGCCGGCACCCGAGCCGATTGCCGTGATGGCCGCCGCACACCAGGCGGCACAGAAGATCCACGCCTGCACTGGGCCGACGGCATCGCAGCGAGCGCACGATCTGGTCGACCTCCAGATCCTCGATCGAGTCGATCCGCTCGACCCGCCCGAGGTCGCCGAGGCCGGCGCCCGCCTGTTCGCCTACCGACGCCAGCAGGCGTGGCCACCAACGGTCGTCGCCCACGACGCCTGGCCCGACCTGTACGACGCGGCGACGAGCGAACTCGTAACCGGCGTGCTCCCACTCGGCGATGCCGTCGCCTGGCTGAACGAACTCATCCGCCGTGGCGGCTAATCCTTGGACTTGTTCCACGCAAGCGCAAGCTCGCGCTACGCACGATGCGTGTGTCTCCGAACGACAGTTCGGGGATGGCGATGTTCGCTGGACACGATCGAGGTGTTCACTGGTGAGACCGTTCAGCGCAGACATGCTCAGAGGCGGTAAGCGCTGGCGTTCCTCCCATGCCCTGACAACGGATTCCTTCGGCGTCTTGCTGGGCAACTGGATCAGCCCAACTCGTCTCGTCGGGACTCTCCAGGCCCAAGGACTTTGAACGGATGCTTCGCGCACCGTTCGGCTCGTGGTGCTTCTGGCCTTGGCTGCGGCGGTGTTCTGCGAGCGGACGCGCTCGCGTCGAATCGTTCGCGATCGACGACGCAGTTGAGGACCTCGCGCATGCGATTGAGTTCAGACGGTTCCGTCTGGGTTCCTAGCGTTCGAGATGATGAGCCGCTGACCGCATTGTTCGGAGAAGTCCTTGCCCTTCGGGTAGCGCGAGTGGATCTGATGCTTGTTACCTGCCGAGTTGGCGGCGCTCAGCACGTCCTGGACTCGGTCACCTCACCGGAACGTCCGACTCGATCGAACGCTGTATCGAACGCTGTGATGAGTGCCCCATGAGGCACAGCGTCTTGGGATTCGCGCCTACGGCCCAACGTCGTCGAAGGCCACGCTGATCGCAGTTTCCTCCAGAACGCCACCAGCTGCCAGCAAGGCGTCGGCAACGCGCCGGATTGCTTCGTCGACGCCTGCATTCTTGAATAGCTCCCCGACTTCGGCTTGAGCAGCGGCGACCACGACCTCGATCGGCTCACCCGTGAGCTGGATGACGCACTTCGCCCAGTGCTGGGCTCGCTCACGATCGACGATGGCGAGCTCTGGCTGATCCGCGAGCTCGGCGTCGGCTGCCTCTTGGGAGACAACGTGGCGCACGGCGGCGTTGCCAGCGCAAGCCGTGGTGCAATACGAGCGATACGTCTGTTCACGTAGCCGGTCGACGGTCAACGGTCCGTCCGCATGTACCTCGGTCCATCCGTTGGTGTCGGTCTCGAGCTTGATCACCACGGCCCGCAATCCAAGACAGATCGCCGTCACGGCGTGGCCGGCCTCATGGATCGCTGTCCGGTATCGGATGTCGTTCATCGCACGCACCGTTTCCGGCCGCCGGGAGTCGAGCTGCTGTCAGCGCTCGGCTTCACCAGTCGTCCTCCAAGAAGTCTCGGGTCTCGTCGCGAAGGAAGTCTTGGTACTCGCGCGCGAGGTCGTCGTGGATTTCGAGGTACACATGAACCTGCTCGCCGCACGCTTCGAGGAAGTGCGCCAGACGCTCGGCCTGATCACGGAAGGTCCGCATGTCGAAGTATTCGAAGTTGTCGCTGAGTAGAACCTCGCGGCTCCCGTCCTTTCGCTGGGTGCCTACGGGGTACCGGAACGCCATCGCACTGGGGTCGGCGGTGTCGAGCTGTCGGATGAGATCGTCCACCACGTCGAGCGTCGCTCGATCGTCGTCCGAATCGCCCAGCTCAGCTTCGTCCAACAGTGCTCGCAGTTTCTGCCACAGTGGTTCGAGACGGTGCTTGTCGGGGTAGCTCTCTGTCTTGTCGTTCAGACGACCGGTCTGCACGAGCAGGTCCTTGAGCGAGAGCTCCACGAAGTGCCGGAACAGGTAGACGGCGGGAATGGCATGGACGTTCAGCAGCCCCGGCGCGTTGCATGCCCTCTCCATCAGGACCTCTGCGCTCTCCCGGTACATGTAGGCGTACTCGTGCAGCGACTGCCGCATCCAGGTGTAGGCGTCGTCACGGGTGCGCTTGAACGTGAAGAATGTTCCGCCTGCTTCAGGCCAGGTGTATTCGTCGCCCATATTGGTTGCCTACGGTACGCAACTGCAGTCCTCGCGGCGCCGTTACTTTGTGGTGCCTCCGAGCCCAGCTGATGAATTCCGAATCGTTGATCGGGCACGTCCGGCGACAGGCCCTGCATGGCAACGGGTGAACTCGTCGTTCGACCTGGTCTCCACCTAGTCCGGCGTATCGCTGATGCTGAAGGCGAAGCGCTTCTGCAGCTCTGCCAGCGGCACACGAGAGCGAAGTGCGACCGAGTTTGAATGCTCACGAACGCTGCGCACGACGTCCTCGCAGAGGTCTCCGACGGCAACGAGATTCACCGTTGTTCTGGTTGCGCGGCGCACTCCGTCCACCGTTCCATCCCATCGTCGACGGGGCCAGCGAACGAGCGGTCCGCCAGGTTCGTCGTCGAGGGTAAACACATGGCGGTAGCGCCCGCCTCGGCCGTCGTTGAACAGGCCGAACTCATGGGCGAAGGCATTCCTGAGCGCGTAGATCACCTCCCGTTGTGGCTTCGTCGTGTGTGGCGCGAACTGCCGGAGTGCCCGCGCCGCTGCCGACTCTCGAACCTGCTTCGGGAGATCACGGCCGCCGACCGGTCGCAAAGTGTTTCCGATCTGCTCGAGTAGCACGAGGTACACGAGCGTGCCGGCCCAGATCGCGACTGGCCGACCATCGAGGCGCTCGCCAGTATCGACATCACGGCCGCAGACGTACCGTGCCTCACGAACTGCGGCATTGAACGTCGAGACGTAGGGATCGGGTGCATCCGGGTCGATGCGGTATGGGGCCACATGCTCGGCCAAGGCTTGCCACTCATGGCCGGTGAACTTGCCCATGCTCCATTCTTGACGCCGGTCATCCCACGTCCGAAACCAGAACTGGCAAGCTTCTGCGAATGAGCTTCGATCCGGCCACCGGTTGGACTCGACTGCTTGCGAACCAGGTGGCCCGATACGCACGCCGTGTGGACGGGCGCCCCGACAGCGTCGATGAGCGACTCGAAGCTTCGGGCGTGGACTACTACTGGGACGTCTACGGGGGCCTGCATGCGCGTTGCACGTCCGGTCGGCTCTGGGAACTCCTCAGCGGTCAACCGAGCAAGTACGACGACGAGGTCTCCGAGCCCACAGACACCGAGTGGATCAGGGTCACCGACCTCGGTGCGGTCTTCGAGCCGGTCGCCTCCACGAGCACGGTGCTCAAGCTGCTGCGTGAGGAAGGCCTGCTCGAGCGCCGTGATCGGAAGGACTGGCCGACCCAAGCAGCCGCCGGGCTCTACATCGAGATCGAACCGGTGCCCGCGGCCGGGATTCCGCAGCGGCCCGGCGCAGTCCAACGGCTGTGGTCGTACGAAGTCGTGGTCCGGTTACGTGCCCGCCGAAGCGAGGTGGAAGCGGAGCTGTCCGCCAGGCCGAAGCCGGCCCCACGCGAGGTCAGGCCTGCGCCGATCAAGGTGCGCTTCAGGTCGACGTGTGCAGTGTGCGGCCGTGAGTTGCGAGTCGGAGAGGACGCAGACTGGCATCCGGAGACGAAGGCCGTGCGCTGCGCCGCGTGCATTTCAGGTGCCGCTCCGAGCGAGGACTCTCAACCCCCGGCGTAAACAGCCAGGTCACGCTCCGACGCTCGCCCGCACGAGGGCGTCACCTATCGCGCCCCCGAACCGGTGAAGTCGAGTACGAACGAGGAGCGCTGTCCCAGAACGCCGGGTACGCGACACCGCAGGCGGCAGCGTGATTGGCGGGGCGGCCGAGCGGCAACCGTTGGATGCAGGTCGGCAATCGGGCGATGCGTCTAATCCTCGTTTTGAAACACGATCTCGGCGACTTGACTCCAGTCGAGGCTCGTCGCCTCCAGAAGTGCATCTGCTACCGCTCCGATCTCGCCGTGCGCCCGTGCCACGAGGTAGTAGGCTCGTTCCTTGCACAACTTCCGCAACTCGGCAGCCGCGGCGGGCTCGTCGCTGGTGGCACGCAGAGAGTCGTGCTGCGCGGCGAGGATGTCGGCACCGGCGAAACGAACTGCTCCGCAAAGCCGACCTTCGATCGCTTCGCCGGCCAGCCTCACGGTGATGCGCGCTTCCACGTGTGCTGCGAACACCGCATCCATTTCCTCGCCAGGTGCCAAGTCGTATTGGCTGAACGACAAGCCGATCCGATCGTCCGTGGGCTCAGGCAAGGTGACCGCGTCGAAGTCGAACCCGATGAGGAGCGCCACGGTGGCGTGCGCCGCCTCGTGCACCGCTCGTAGCGCCTCATCATCAGCACATCGTGGGTCTGCCATGACCAGCAAGATATGCGAGCTTGCGGACCCACTCCCCTCTGACAGGGCCTGCAGCCCTCCAAGGCCCATTGGGATCGGCCTTCGACATGCGACGATCGAGCGCGACCCACCTGGCATCCATCCCCGCCTGACGGAGCGCTCGACGGTTCGTTGCGATCGTTCGGACCGCCGTTGTCGTCGGCTGATCGCACGCCGATGATCAAGCCCGTCGATGATCCTCACGTATCGTCGTGTCGTGGGCCTCTTTCACGTACGCGCTTCGATCGCCGGGGAAAGCGACGATGAAACAAGGCTCGACCCGAACGCTGTGTCCTCGTCATCGACGAAGCCGGCATGGTCCCCACCCGCAAACTCGCCCAACTCCTTGACCGGACCCGACCCGACACGAAGATCATCCTCGTCGGCGACCACCACCAGCTCCCCGAAATCGGCGCTGGCGGTGTCCTGCGCGGCCTCGTCGAACGCTGCGACGACATCCCGACCCTCACCGAGAACCGCCGCCAAACCGACCTCGCCGAACGCGACGCGCTCGCCGACGTCCGTGACGGCGATGTACGCAACGGACTCGACTGGTATCTCGCGTCCGGACGCGTCACCCCCGCCGTCGACATGGCCGACGCCCGCACTGCGCTCGTCGACGCCTGGTGGACCGACCGGAGCAACGGCCGGACCGACCAGTTGATGATGGCCGAACGCCGCGTCGACGTCGCCCGCCTCAACGACGCCGCACGACGGCGCTTCGCCGACGCCGGACTGCTCGGCGAGCAGCGCATCCACGCCGCCGATCGCGACTACGCGACCGGTGACCTCGTGATGTTCGGTCGCAACGACTACGGCCTCGGTGTCCGCAACGGAGAACGCGGCCACATCACCGCCCTCGACCCAGCGACGGACACGATCACCGTCACCATCGAGGGCCGCGAGGTCCCTGTGCCCCGTACGTATCTCGACGGCGGGCACCTCGTCTGGGGCTACGCGGCGACCGTCCACAAGAACCAGGGCGCCACCTGCGACCACGGCTACCTCCTCGCCTCCGACGCCCTCTATCGAGAGCTCGGCTACGTCGCGCTGTCGCGCGGCCGCATCGACAACCGCATCTGGACCGTCACCACCGGACCCGACCACGACGACGACATCGAACACGCCCACTACCCCGCACCGACACCCGATCGCGACCCGATCGCCGAGCTGGTCGCGTCGATGGAACGCTCCGCCGCTCATCAGCTCGCCATCGACGAAGCCAAGCGTCTCCCGCAACCGCTCAACCCCGGCGAGGTCGACGTCGACGAACTGTTGGATCGCCGCGACCGGATCGGCGCCGACCTGTACCGGACCGCACCACCACGCGTCCACACCGAACTCGCCGACGCCGAACGCCGCTACCGGCTCGCCGAACGCCGACTCGACCACGCCGACGACCACGAATGGGCAGCCCGCACCGCGTCACTCGACGAAGCCCGTGACCAGCTCGACGAGTACGCCGCGATGCAGGCCCGATTCGACACCTGGGCGATCGACCACGCCGACCAGCTCACCGAACGGCGAGCCCTCGACCGCCAGATCCGCGACGTCCTCGCCGAGATGACGATCGCGATCGAACAGGACCCACCACCGATGGTCGTCGACCAGCTCGGCCAGCCGCCCGTTGGCGTCGACGCCCGCAACGAGTGGCGGGCCGCGGTGGTCGACATGGCAATCGCCGCCCACTACGACCAGGTCGGCGACCAGCCCGAACCAGCGCCGCACCGCGTCGACGACCTCGACATCGTGTGAGCGAGGATTCGAGCCGGCGTTCCGAGATCGCACGTCCCTCCACTCCAGTAGTGTAAAAGTGTATAAAAGCTCTGGAGGTGCCGATGAACCCGTTCCGTCCGACCTTTGGCACGTCGCCACCGGCCATGGTCGGCCGGGACGAACTCGTGGACGAGTTCGCGATCGCGCTCGACGACGGTCCAGGTGCTCCCGGCCGCGCCACCATCTACACAGGTCCGCGAGGTTCTGGCAAGACCGTTCTGCTGAATGCCGTCGAGGACGTCGCTCGACGGCGCGGCTGGATCGTGATCTCGGAGACCGCGGCAGGCGGCCTTGTCGAACGCCTCGAGACCGACCACCTCCCGACGATCCTGGCCGACATCGCGCCGACGTCGTCCACTCGACTCACCGGGATCGACGCGCCGTTCGGGCTCGGCGGCGCCTCGTGGGAACACGACAGCGACCCGCCGCCATCGCCGTCGCTGCGGAGCCTGCTCGGCCGCGCCGCGGACGCTGCGGCAGCGAACGGCACCGGTGTGCTGTTGACGATCGACGAGATCCACAGCGTCGAACCGGCCGACATCCGAGAGATCGCGACCACGATCCAACACATGTTCCGAGAAGACCGCGAGGTCGCGATCGTCGTCGCAGGACTCCCCGACCTGGTCGAAGAGCGGCTCTACCAGGACGCCGCGATCACGTTCCTTCGACGCGCCGACCGCCACCGGGTCGGACTGCTCACCCCGACCATGACCGCCGAAGGACTGCGAGCCCCAATCGAACAGGCCGGCCGTCAGATCACCGACGAGGCGCTGTCGGCCGCGGTCGACGTCGCCGCCGGGTACCCGTTCATGGTGCAGGTCGTCGGACACGCCACGTGGCGACAGCAGCCCGACGCCCCGGTGATCGAGCTGCACGACGTCGAGCGGGCCGCGACGTACGCCATCGAGCGCGTCGGACAACTCGTTCACGCACCGTCCCTCGCCGGTCTGTCGACCCGCGACCGCGACTTCCTCGCCGCGATGGCACTCGACGACGGCCCGTCACGAATGGCAGACATCGCGCACCGGATGGGTGTCGACAAGAACTACGCCGGCCAGTACCGTCGCCGACTCCTCGCCAGCGAGCTCGTCGACGCACCCTCGCGCGGTCACGTCGACTTCGCATTGCCGTATCTGCGCGACTACGTCCGCGGACTCGACATCGAACTCGATGACCCCGACGCGTGACCAAACCAGGTGTCGGCGGACCGATCACTGCATCGTCAGTTGCAGCCGTCGTCGCCCACCACGAAGTCTCGGACTCGTTGTCGAAAGGCACGAACCTCGTTGGCGTCGGCGCCGGATGCGACGTCGTTCGTGGGTGTGGCACGAGATCGGCATCCAACGTCGAGTGGGTGTGGCGTCGCCGTGCGCTCGGGGTGGCAACCGTCTGCTCGCGAAACACTGCCCGCCTGGCTGTCGCCGCTTCGCTCAGCGGGCAATGTTGTCGCAAGGTCCGGTTGCCACCGCTCCCGGCGTCGCCGAAGGAGCCGGTAGCTCCCGGGAGGCGCCGCCATGCGCCGGCCTCCCGGCAGCACAGACCACAGCGAAGCTTGTGAAGTAGCGGGTTCCCAACACGGCGCGGCTGGCGGGGTCTTCGTGGGTCATGGAGACCGACCGCGCCGCCGAGACGGCCAAACCGCGCGGGGCCGGCACCGCCGGGATGGACCTCGAAACGCTCTGGATCGGCGTCATCTTGGCGCTGGTCGGCGTCGCCGGCACCGTCGCGGTCGCAGCACCGATCGTTGCGACCGCGGTCGCCTCACGGACCTGGCTACCGGTCGACGTCCATCTCGAGGCGTGGGGTCGGCTGCCGTTCAACGACTGGGACCCGACGCGGTCGTATCCGGCCGACTACGCCGACCGAGCACCATCGGCCCGCCTGTGGTGGGGCTCCGTCGCCGCCGTCGCCGTCGTCGTCGCCGGGCTCGTGACGTTCATCGCCGTGAAGATCCTCGATCGGCGGCGCCGGCCGGGAGGGTGGGCGCACCGCAGCGACACCGCAGCGTTGCGCGACGCCGCTGAACACGGGGGAGTGGTGCTCGGAACCCACCGCGCCGCCCTCGTCGCGGTCGAACCCCGACACTCCGTGATGGTCGTCGGAGCCACCCAAACCCACAAGACGACCGGCCTCGCCGTGCCCGCCATCTTGGAAGCCGACGACAAGGCCGTCATCGCGGTGTCGGTGAAAGACGACCTGGTCGCCGACACGATCGGCTGGCGCTCCCAGCTCGACGGGCAGTGCTGGGTGTTCGACCCGACCAACGTCCTCGCCGCCACCCCGGACTCCGACCTCGACCACCTTGATGGCGACGACCTCCGCCACGCCCGCCTCCGCAGCCGGATCGTGCGCGCCTCATGGTCGCCGCTCGCGAACTGCGCCACCTGGCAGGGCGCGCTGTCGACCGCGTTCGACCTGACACGCGCCGGGTCGTCAGCCGACGGCGGCGCGGATGGCGACAACAAGTTCTTCTACGAATCCGCCGAGAGCCTGCTCGCCTGCTACCTCTACGCGGCGGCGAACCAGCGAGGCGCGTCGATGCGGACCGTCGTGTCGTGGGTCGCCCGCAAAGTGAACGACGACGTCGACGACATCCTCGCCGATCTGCCGTCGCTCGAAGCGGTCCAGCACTTCCGGGGCATCTTCGCCGACGACCGCAAGACGCTGTCGAACATCTTCTCCACCGCCCGGCTGATCATCGCCGCCTACCTCGACCCCAACGTCGCCGCAGCCGCGGAGTCAACCGACTTCGCGCCCGCGGCGTTCTTTGACGGCCGCCCCAACACGCTCTATCTCGTCGCCCCACCGGCGAACCAGGAACGGCTCCGGGTCGTGTTCAACATGGTCATCAAGCAGTTCGTCGACGCCGCCTACGCCTGGGTGCTCGAACACGGCCGGCCCCTCGACCGCAAGGTGCTGCTGATCCTCGACGAACTCGCCAACATCGCCCCGATCAACAACCTCGGCGGCATCGCCTCGACCGTCGCGTCACAAGGCATGCAGCTCGTCTCGGTCGTCCAGGACCTCTCCCAGCTCCACACCCGCTACGGCCCCAACGACGCCAACACGATCGTCAACAACCACCGCGCCCTGCTGCTGCTGACCGGCGTGAAAGACACCACCACGCTCGAGACGGTGTCCAAGCTGCTCGGCAACGTCGAACAAACCAATGCCTCCTATAGCCGCGACGCGACCGGGTGGGGCCGGCGCACCCGCACCGACTCGGTCCGAGAAACCCCGCTCGCACCCGCCGACCTGCTCCGTCAACAACGCGAAGGCCACGGCACCCTCATCTACGGCAACGCCCGCGGCGCACAACTCGAGCTGCGCCCCTGGTTCCGCAACCGCACCCTCACCGCCAAAGCCCGCCACACCCCCACCGGTACCGGGCCGCTCAATCCGCTGCAAGACCCAACACCACCGACACTCCGAGCGGCCCCGGCGCGTCGGGCGGCCGACTACGTCGGGAGGAAATGACCGATGCCCACCATCGACGATTGGGTCGACGAGAACCCCGCCCGCATCGCGGCCGAATACGACTACGGGATGCGCTGGACCGCCGAAGGCGACCTTGCCGAATGGGCACTCACCTACAACACCGGAACCGGCGAGCTCTACGCACGCACCCAATCCGGCGACCAAGTCGAGGTGCTCGGCCGATTCGACAGCCCCGAAGCCGTCACCGCGGCGATCCCCGACTGGGGAGCACGATCCATGCAGCCCGGCAGCCTCGACTGGCTACGCCGCCACACCAGCGACCTCGCCCGCACCGCACCCAACACTGACGTCGACACCGCTCCCGGTGCGAGCGCTCCGCCGATCTACGGCGTCGTCGTCGCCGCCGACGGCAGCCGACAGGTGTGGCATGAACCGCCAAGCCTCGACCGTGTCCGTGGCCGCCTCGGCGACGAACTCGACGTCGCCCGCACCATCGCCGGCTCCAACGGCGACCGGATCGTGATGTGGGTTGACGACCGAGGCTACGACAAACACCTCCCCGTCAACCCGACCGCCACCCAGCTGTACGGGACCGGCTGGCCGATCCTCGGCGACGCGATCGTCGTCTCCGACAACCAGCAACCCCTCCCCACCGACCTCACCACCAGCCTGCTGCGCGGCACCGACGCCCTCGACTACGAAGACCACCACCGAGGACTCGAATCACAAGACCTCACCGACACCGACCAACCCGGCCGACTCGACCTCGACGACGGCCACCAGCACGACCCACCGGGCGCGACGGACCTCGACAGCGACATCACCACCCGCGCAGAGATCGGGTTCGACCACGACGACTTGGACGTCGACTTGTGAACACCGTGATCGAACTCGACGAACACGCCCACCTCACCGCCGTCGTCGCCGGGCTCCTTGCCAGAGCCCGCCACAACGCCCAGCTCACCCGACGCGAACTCGCCGCGATCCTCGGCGTCAACTACGCCATGATCGTCGCCCACGAACAAGGTTGACGGGACCTCACCTACCAGCACTACCAGCTGAGGGTCTTCCCCGGCTGTTGACCGCAACGGTGCCGCCACCGAGCGCCGGCCACGTGGATCCATCAACACCCTCACGAGGGGTCTGCGTCTCAGCGGCTGGCGGTTGGCGACCGTCGAGCGCACCCCGCACGCGTGTCGGCCGGTGCTCGCCTGACGGGCGGCACCGCGCGCCTTGTTCGCTGCCGAAGGGGCGGGGTGCTCGACTGCGCTCGTCACCGACTACCTCAGACCACTACCGCTGCGTCGCTTGGGGCCTGTCCGATTTCCCGCGGATCATCAGGCCACGCTCACTTACACAACCGATCGGACAGGCCCCGGGGTGGCATGGATACCGGAAGGGGACGGTCGCCGCAGGTGTCGCGACCCGCCGCCATCGCACCGGGTGATTGGTTATCGGCAACTGAGCACCGGCATGTTTGCGCACGGCGCCCGTCCGGGAGTTGCGCCGAGCGCTGCGATGGGTTCGAGCGCGAAGTCACCGCCTGAACCGAGTCGGCCCGACATCTGGCCAGTTGGCCGGGTCTTAGGCGGTCATGAAGCTGCGTCGGGTGCGCTCCGAGTCTGCCGGTCGAGACCAGTCGCCATCTGACACCGCCGCCGGTGCGTTGAGTGATGGAACGTTGCCGCTGGGTCGGTGGTGGGTGTCGCGGGCGGTCGCTGTGGCGCTGTGGTCGTTGGTGGTTGCGGCGGTGGTGTTGGCGGGGCTGGCGTTCGCTCGGCCGTCGTCGTCTGCTGCTCCGGCGCCGGTGGTGGTGGGGGAGGGGGCGCGTTGGGACGTGGCGGGGTTCGCCGAGCTGTTCGTCGTCGGGTATGTGGAGGTGGGCGATGGTGACGAGGAGTCATTGACGCCTTACCTGGGCGGCGCGACTCCGGGGTCGTTGCGCGGTGCGGTGACGGGGGCGTGGTTCGCGTCGTCGTCGACGACAACCGCAGTGGCGCTCACGGGCGAGGACCGGTGGCGGGTGACCGTCGCGGTCGAGTTGTTGCGCCGCGACGTCGATGTGGATGGGTTCGTGTCGTTGGGTGTGCGGTTCTTCGACGTGGAGATCGCGGCGGTCGACGGCGGACTGGTGGCGACGTCGTTGCCGTGGATGGTGCCTGGCCCGCCGGTCGCCGACTCGGTCGACGATGGGTGGGGGCAGGCCGAGGCGCCGACGGCGGGTGATCCGGTGGCGGACACGGTCGAGCGGTTCGTGTCGGCGTTGTTGACGGGCAACGGCGAGCTGGGCCGGTATGCGGCGCCGGGGTCGGGGTTGCGGGCGGCACCGGCGACGTTCGAGTCGGTCGCCTTGGATCGGTTGGCGACGCGGCGGGTCGACGGGCGGGTGTGGGTGCGGGCCTGGGTGGAGGCGGTGTCGGCTGGGTCGGTGTTGTGGTTGACCTACGACCTGGCTGTGGAGCAGCGCGATGGCCGCTGGGAGATCGCCGCGATGGGCCCTGAGCCGGTCGCGTCCGACACGCCGGACGTGCCGGCGGATGTGGCCGCCAACGGGGCAGTCACAGAATCCATTGAAGGAGATTGACCATGTTCACAGAGTTGACCGAATGGTTGAGCGATGCGCGCACGTTGGTGTTGGCGTTCGCTGGTGTCGCGCTGCTGGTCGCGACGATCGCGGTGGGGGTGATGAAGCGGTCGCTGTTGGCGGCGTTCGGCACGTTGTTGTTCGGAGCGTTGCTGTTGTGGGGGATGAACAACTCGGACTGGTTGCGCGACAAGACCGGCGAGGACATCAGCGGTGCCCCCGCCAGCATCGAGGCACCCGCAGCCGGAGCGACCGTCGGGCCATGAACGCCAGTAGCGAACCGCTCGAGTTCGTCGACTGTGCGTGCTACACCGCCGGTCGGCGTCACCCGGAGGTGCTCGGGTCGTTGGGCGCGACCACGTTGCCGTTCCAGGTCACAGCGCCGGCGTTGATGTCGTTCTTCGTGGTCGGCGCCGTGATGGTATTCGGTTGGGCCAACGGCGGGTTGTGGACGTGGCTGTTTCCGACCTGGCTGAACGCCGTGTTGTGCGTCGGGGTACCGGTCGCGGCCGGCATCGCATCGCAGTATCTGCGTGTCGACGGCCGGAACCCAATCGTCGGCGGGTTCGCGTTCGCTCGCTACCTCGTGCGACCCCGCCACGGTGTCGTCGCCGGTCGGTCGTCGCCGCGGCCGCGGAGGCGGCGGATGGTGGGCCGCGGGTACGTGTGCGGGGGCGAGTGGTGAGGCCGCCGATCCAAGCCGTCGTCGGGCATCTCGTGTGGAACCGGGCCGGTCAGGTGTGGGGGGTGTATGAGGTCGATCCGGTCGGCGCGATGCACCAGTCGCATGCGCAACGACTGAAGACCTTCGGGAAGTTGCGCGCCGCGTTCATGCGGCTGCCGGCCGAGTCGCACCTGTTGTCGATCGGCGAGACCGTCGACCCGTTCACGACACTCACCGCGACCCTGCCGGACAACGGGGTGCTGGCATCGCTCGGCCAGGACCTCCAGGAGCGCTACGAGGGCTACCTGTGCTCACACCGCAGCGTGAAGCGCTCTCACTTCGTGGCGTTGATGCTCGACAATGTCGGCCGGTCGCCGTGGCGCGCCCAGCTGGATGCCGGCATGACCGCGGTCACCGAAGCTCTCGGCGCCACCTCGATGCCGTCACCCGCGACGGTGGAGCGGTGCCGTGCCCGCGCCGCGGAGATGGTGTCGCGGCTCGGATCGCTGCGCCTCGAACCGGTCACGGCGGGGCGTGTCCGGTGGCTGTCGGCGCGGTTGTTGTCGCGCGGGGTCGACGACGTGCTGTTCGACCACGAATCGTGGGAGCCGCGCACCGGCACCGCGACGACGTCGCTGACCGGCCCGTTCCGCGAGGTCCGCTTCGCCGAAGGCGGCCAGCCGTCCGATGAGGGACGGGGCCGGCTCGGCCGCTACGTGCGCATCGACACCGGTTTCGGCTCGGCGTTCCACACGACGCTGGTGTTGTCGGACATGCCGGCGAACTGGACGTTCCCCGGCGACGGCGAGATCCTCGCTGAGCTCGAATCCGCGGCCGAGGAGTCCGACGCGGGTGAGGTGATCGAAGCCGACATTTCGATCCGGATCCGTCGGATCGACAACGCCAAGGCCCGCAAGCGCACCAAAGGCAAGCGGACCTCGCTCGTGCACCAGCGCGGTGAGTACGCCGGCTCGGCGACCGGCACCCCCGGCTCGCTCGACTCCGCTGCGGCGTCGCTCCACGACTTGGAGACTGCGCTCGAGGCGAACCGGGCCGAACCCGAACTCGAGGTGACCGTGATCGTGCATCTCGCCGACGCGAGCCTGGAACGCCTGGAGCGGCACGCCGAGTCGCTGCAGTCCCAGTACGAGCCGGCGAACTACGGGCTGGTGCGCCCGATCGGTGACCAGTCGCGGCTGTTGGCGATGATGTGGCCCGGCTCGCCCGCGACGCCGCCGGTGCGCGACTACCGCCAGCACCTGTTGGCCCGCGACCTCGCTTCGATGCTGCCGTTCAACGGCTCCGCCGTCGGCGATCCGACCGGCGGCCTGCTTGGGGTGAACCTGGACTCCGGTGTCGCGCAGCCGGTGCTGCAACGTCTCTCCGCTGGCCCGCGGCGTCAGATGCCGGGCAACTTCGCCGGTGTCGGCGAGCCCGGTGCGGGCAAGTCGTCGACCGGCAAGCGACAGATCGAGCTGGTCTGCGCTGATGGCGGCCAGGTCGTCACGATCGATCGCACCGAACAACGCGAGTACGCCCGCTACGCACACGCCCTCCAGCAGTTGGGTGTCTCGACGCAGGTCGTCGAGATCGGCGCCGACACCGGCACCACGGTCGATCCGATGCGCGTCTTCGACCGGGCCGAACGGGTCACGGTCACTGTCGGGTTCCTCGCCCAGCTCTGCTCGGTCGAAACGGGCAGCATCGAAGCCATGGCGCTCGCCGAGGCGGTCGACGCCGTGTCCGAACGCAATGGGCGGCTGATCGATGTCGCCGCCGAGCTCGCCGACCAGGCCGCGGGTGGCACCCCCGAGGCGGGGATCTTGGCGCGCAAGCTCGGCCGGTTCGCGCGGTTGGGGGAGCTCGGCCATTCGGTGTTCGGCGACGGCGACCCGTTGCAGATGGACGCCGGCTTCGTCGTGTTCTCCGTCGCCGGCCTCGACCTGCCATCGCGAGAAACGCTCGAGAACGAGCATCTCTCGAAGCGGATGCTCGACTCCCAAGTCGCCGCCCAGGCCTTGTTGTATCTGGTCGCCGCGTTCTGCCGACGGGCGACGTTCGCGGACCGCTCCCGGTTCTCGGTCGCGTTGTTGGATGAGTGGTGGGGGATCGGCTCGTCGCCGTATGGGCGGTCGCTGATCCGCGAGTGGTTACGCGACTCCCGCAAGCACTTCGCGGCGGTCGGGCTGTTCTCCCAACACGCCGACGACTTCGACGACGAGGTCCGCTCGTTCCTCGGCACCCGGATGGTGTTCCGCCAGCGCACCCCCGGCGCCGCCAGGGCCGCGCTCGAGTTCTTGGATGTCGTCGACGACGACATGGTCGAACGGCTGACGAGTTCGAACCTGCACGAGGGCGGCTTCGCATCCGGAACCTGCCTCTATCGGGACCTCGACAATCGGGTCGCGCTCGTGCAGATCCACCAGTCATTCCATCCCCTGCTGCGCGCAGCATCCGACACCAACCCGACCACCACCCCAACACCGGCTCGCCGGGAGCGTCCGCTGTCGATCGTGCCGTCATGACATCACACTCACGACCACTGGCCGCCGCGCTCGTCGTCGTGGCCTCCGCCATGCTCGCGACGGTGGTGCTCGCCTGCACGACGAGCCACACGGTCGACGCCGCAACCGAACCCACACCGCCCACCACCACCCCCACGACGGTCCCGGACGACGCGGGCAGGCCCGGCGACGACACGGTGGCGACGACGGTCCCGGTCCCGACCTTGCCGGCCCTCGACGACGACGGTGGTCCGTTGCCCGACGGGGACTCGATGATCCCCGACGCCGGCGTCGGCTCCCACCCATCGGGGAACTACGACATCGGCTACGACTCTGGTGCCTGGAACCACTGGGACCGCAAGTTCTACGGCAACGTCACCGCTCTCGGTTGGACCGCGAACCGCGCCGTCGTGTCGATCGTGTTGTGGTTCACCGGCTGGGCGTTCGCCTACGACATCATCGGCCCGATCAAAGGGCCGATCCTCACGATCGGCAACGCCTGGTCGACGAACCTAATCGGCCCACTCGGCCTCTCCGACGTCGTCTGGTTCATCGTCATGTCCTACGTCGCGTTCCAGGTGTGGCGAGGCCGCGCCGTGAACGCCCTCGGCGAACTCACCATGTCGATGCTCGCTCTCGCCGTCGCGTTGACGATCTCGGCGAACCCGGCCGGCTACGTCGACGGCGCACAAAGAACCCTCGAGCAGATCTCCGGCGCCACCATGGCCGTCTCGCGTGGTGAGGCACCGACGGGCGACCCGAGTCAGGCCGCATCCATTGTCGATCCGATGCGCGCCGAACTCCACGACGTCCTGCTCGAACAACCCTACGAAGTCATCAACTGGGGCCGCCCCCTTACCGGCGCGTGCGCCGAGCTCCTCGACGGCATCCTGGCCGAGGGACCGTGGGGTGCCGACGACGAGCCCCGCAACCGGATGCGTGACGCCGGCTGCGACGACGAATACGACTTCAACCACGTCCCTACCGCCGATCGGATGGCCGGTGCCTGGATGGCGTTCTGGGTATCGCTCGTCGTGCTCGCGTTCCTGCTGATCGCGAGCGTCACGTTCCTGGTCGGGTCGCTATTCTTCATCTTGCGGTTCGCGTGGCTGCCGTTCGCGCTGCTCGGATTCCAACTCCCCGGCGCGGCCCGCGAACTGTCGTGGGCGTGGCTGGTCGGGCTGTGTCGCAACGCCGCTGTCGTCGCCACGATGTCGTTCGTCATCTCGTACCTGATGATGCTCATGTCCGCGTTCCTGACGGCACCGGATCTCAGCCTCGGGCACCGGTTCTCGCTGATGCTGATCGTCGCGATCTCGATGTTCATGTACCGCAAACAGGTCATCGCCGGCGTACACCACCTGTTCGAACGCATCCGTGCCGAGCTCGGCGCGTGGCGGCCGGGCCTCGCCGGACGCGGCATGGGCGGGCTCACCGGGTCGGCGACCGCTGGCGGAGTGGCCGGCCTGACCGGGTTCGGGGTCGGCCAACGCGCCCGCGACGCCGTCATGGACGTGCCCGGCACCCGCGCCTACGAGCTGTCCCACAAGGGCCGTATGCACCGCTATCAGAACATGCGCTACCGCAGCCGCGGCGCCCGCTCTCGGCGCGGCTATCACCAGCGACGCCGCGCCGCCTTGTAACAATGATGGTCGACCGACGCGTCCTCACCGCCGCTGTCGTCGTCGTGGTCGCGGGAGCGATCGCCGGGCGGGCACTGGTCGGCGACGGCGCCGCACCCGGCCAGGCAACCGCGGTCGTGCCGGCGCACGTGGACTCACCCTCCGAACCGGCGGTGCCACCAGCGGTCCCCGCCACACCGGCCACACACGTGCCCACGACGATCTCGACGCTTGAGCCCGACAATGCGGTGCCACGGTCGTCGACCGTCGAGCCAGCGACCGTGTCGCTCGCCGAGCTGGTCGCCGCCGCCCGCCCGACACTGCCAACCTCGACGTTCGACGACCACCACGAACACCACCAGCGGGGGAGCGGTGAGGCTGACGTTGCTGCAATCGCGGCGGCGCTGGTGGTCAGCTTGTGGTCGTGGCGCTTCGACGACGAGCCGGACCGCCACCGCGACCTCCTCACGGCACTCGGCGATCCGGGCCTCGTCGACGAGCTCGCCCCCAACGGCGATGTCCTCGCGGCCCGAGCCGCTGGTGCAGAGGTGTCGTGGGTGATCATCCGTCAGGTCGACAAAGCGGCCGGCAGCGACAGCGCGACCGAGATCGCCACGGTCACGTTCGACCAGCACCTCGTCGGCGCGGCCGCCGCCGAAACCGTCACGCGTCGAGTCGCCACCGTCACCGTCGTCGACGGCACCGTCACCGCGCTCGACGTCGCGGCGGTCGGCTGATGGCCGTCCAACTCGCTGCCGCGCGCGCCGCCGCGAAGGTCGCGAAGCACACCTCATCGAACCGCACGGTGCAACGCGCTGCGCGCGTCGTCGACGAGGCCACCGACCCCCACAAGTTCGCACGACGCGCCGGCGTCCTCATCCCCGCTGCCGCGCTCGGGGTGGTCATGATGCTCGCTGCGCTGTTCAGCAGCGACTCGCCCCACCCGAGCTGCGCCAGCAGCAACGTGGTCGTCTTCGACGGCGAACTCGACCGCGTCCTCGCCACGATCCGCACCCTCGAATCTCGCGGCGACTTCCAGGCCCAAGCCGCCGGCGCGACCGCATCGGGGGCGTACCAGTTCATCAACGCGACCTGGGGCAACTACGGCGGCTACCCCGAAGCCTGGCAGGCACCCCCGGACATCCAAGACGCCAAAGCCGCCGAATACGCCACCACGATCCTCGAGGCCCACGGCGGTGACGTCGCCGCCGTCCCCGTCGTGTGGTACATCGGCCACCTCCCACCCGCCGGCTCGGCCGAATGGGACACCGTCCCGTACCCCGATGCCGGCAACGTCCTCACCCCACGCCAGTACCAGACCCGCTGGCTCACCACGTACAACATCCCCACCGACGGCGCCGCCGGCGACCTCCCCGCCGTCGCAAGCCCAACCTGTTCCGGTGTCGTCGGGGTGGGCGACTACCGGATCCCCGACGGCCTCGTCCGGCTCGTCGGCTCGCAGATCTCGTGGGGCGGCTACACCAACGGCGAGATCCCACTCGACGCCATGCGGTACAGCTCGAACTCGGGCTACCTGCACCCCCAAGCCTCACAAGCCTTCGACGAACTCCATGCCGCCGCCCTCGCCGACGGCTTCGACTTTCGCGGCAGCGGCTACCGGCCGGCCGCAGCCGGTGGCGCCACCGCTGGCACCTCCAACCACGGCTGGGGTCTTGCCATCGACATCAACGCCCTCGCCGTTGGCACCAACGACGACGCGGTCGCCGCGGCGTTCACGTCCGACGCCTACACCTGGCTCACCAACAACGCGCCCCTCTACGGATTCTTGAACCCCGACTGGGCCAAACCGGTCATCCTTGGCGGTACCGGCATTGGCGGCCACATCGGCGACTCATGCTGCTACCTCGAACCCTGGCACTGGGAATGGGCCGCATTCATGAACGCCGATACTGCTCCCTGACGGAGCACAACCTTGCGATGAGATCGGCAGCAGAGCGTCGCGCGCCGATGGTCGTCATGTGCGGGCCCGCCGCCGCACAACCTGCCGGTCGAGCTCGGCATCGGAGCGTACCCCAGTGCGGACCATTGATCGGCTCGCGACGATCCGGGGTCGTTGACATTGGCTGCACTCGGTCGCCGTCTGGCGCTGCGCCCGGCCCGAGACCGGCATCGCGCTGGAAGGCGCCCGGCCGCACGCAGTGTCGATGACTGGTCGAGCTGCTGTCACTTCCGCGTCAGCGACGCTGACGTCGAACCTGCCAGATGACGATTACCCCGATTGTCACGATCGCGATGACGGATCCTGCGAAGGCCCATGTACCGGTTGCGTTGTAGCCGTTGCCGCTCGCAGATACGGCGGCAGTCAGGTGGCGCGCGGTTTCTCCCGCTACCCGCTCGATGCTCATGCGAGCGCGCTTGGTCGATCGTGTTGGCAGGTGTGTCGCACCGTCCGGTGTGACGTGTCGTCGTTCAGATGAGCGGGGTTGGGAGCGACTGGGGTGTTGGCCGGCCCGTGCCGGCACAAGGAGGGGGGTGGTTGGTCTCGCTGCATTTTGTCTCCAGGGTGATTGGTGCTTGCCAGCAATCGGGTCGGTTCGACTCGCCGGCGGGTTGGTGCTGCTGGCGGTAGGCGCCGGGGTCGTTTCGCTCTGCAGTTGCCCAGCGAATCCAGATGACGGCCATCGTGATCCAGATGACCGGCAATGCGCCGACTTTCATGATAGCGCCGGCGAGTTGCTGGTCATCGAGGGGGTCGAGGCCGAGCCGAGGGGCGATCTCGTAGCTGCGGTACAGCGGGTTGTTGGCGAACGTCAGGAAGCCGGCCGGGATCAGCGAGGAGATGCCGGCGGCGACGAAGAGGTAGGCGCAGCGCAGCGGCGGGGATGCGACTCGATGCTCGGGGAGTGGGGCGATCACCGGGTACCACACGACGAACCCGCCGACGAGCCAGACCACGTCGAGGAGGAAGGATCCGACCTGCGTGACGCGGAGGTTGTCGACGGTCCACGGTGCGTGGGTGGCGATCAGGATGGCGTTGGCGATGACCGCCGCGTGGACGGGCCGTGCCACCCAGCTGATGAGTTGATAGTTGCGGCTGCGAGCGAGGAGCCGGCGGACCCACCATTCCGGGGCCGAGAGCAGTAGCAAGGGAGCGGCCATGAACGTGTACAGCATGTATTGGGTCATGTGGAGCGACGCCAGGTAGCCGGCTCCGAGCGTGCCGATCGGCCAATCCGAGGCCAGCCAGAAGCCGAAGAGTCCGAACCAGAACGCAACCCGTTGGTGCGACGTCACAGCGTTCGATTCCGTCTCGTGACGTCGACGACGCAGCGTGCGAGCGCGGACGATCACCACTACGGCGATGATGACCCAGACGCCCAGGTACGGCCGCGGAGTCCACGACCAGGGCTCGTACAGTTGGGAACACCACCACCTCATCGACACAGGCCTCGGAGTCGTCGGATGCCGGTGCTGGCTGCTTCGGGGGTGGGGCTCATCGGTTCTCCTCGGCGAGATCGACGAGGGCGACCACGGTCGCTTCGACGTCGATCGACGCGTGGTCGGCGAACGACAGTGTGATCGTGACATTGTCACCGGGCCGCAGGTCACGTTCGAGGTCTTCCAGCATGACGTGATCGCCGAACGGCTCGAATCTCACCTCGATGCCGGCGGGCAGGTCCACCGCGTCGACTTGCGTCATGATGCCGCCGCCGTCCGCATCGCGCATCTCGTGGAGCGAGGCACGCGCGGCGGCGTCGGTGACGGCTCCGGTCAGCCGGTCGTCGCCACCGGCACGGATGTCGAAGTACGCCGCGGCGTCGGCGCCGGCGGGTGTGGCGCCGACACGGGCGCGGTCGACGGTCAAGGTGCTTGGTGCGTTGGCTGTTTGCGCGCAGCCCGCCAAGACCGCTCCTGCTGCGATGAGCGTGAGGCGGCGAGCGGGCTTCACGTGTCCACCAAGTCGGAGAGATCTGCGACCCAGTCTGACTGGCGGACGCCGAAGGGGTAGACGCGGCGAGCGACACTGTCGGTGTCGAACACGAGCACCTGGGTGGCGTGGCCGACGAGGTAGTCCCCGTTCGTGTCGGGCGGATCGGCCACTGCGACGGGTACACCGGCGGCGATTTGTGCGTCGCGGAGCTCGGTCTGGGACCCGGTGAGGCCGACGAAGTCGGGGTCGAACCGATCGAGGAACTCGCGAAGCTCGTCGGGGCCGTCGCGATCGGGATCGGTGGTAACGAACACGACGTCGAGTTGTGCGCGCACGTCTGGGTCGAGTTGGTCGAATGTCGCACCGAGCACCGCCATGTGGATCGGACACGCATCAGGGCAGTTGAGGTATCCGAAGTACAGCAGTGTCACCCGACCGGAGGTCCGGTCCCGTAGGTCGTAGGGTTGGCCGTCGGTGTCGGTCAACACGACGTCGGGCATCTCAACCGGTTGTGCGAGTTCGACCCACGCCGCCGAGGATTGCGACGACGCGCGGGTGTAGCCGACGACCAACCCGACGCCGAGCACGATGAAGGCGACGATGGCGATCGCGATCACCTGTCGGCGCGGCGACTCGACCTCGGCCGGGCCGGGTGGCGTCGAGGTGACCGGCGCTGCACCATCGGTGTGCGTGTCGGTCTCGGTCATCCGAGCGCTTCCAGGTAGTCGACGATGTCGTTCAACTCGTCGTCGGTCAGCTGATCAATGTCGTAAGCCGGCATGCGACGCCAGTCACCGCCTCGGCGTTGCAGATCCGGCTGACGTACCGACGAAACAACGTACGACGCGTCGAAGCGGACCCTCTCGCCGTCGGACATCACGATCTCGTCGTTCCACGACCCGACCCATGACGGGCCGATCTCGGCGTCTTGGTCGGCACCACCGTGACACGCCGCACAACCCAGCTCGCGGGTCAATGTCGCTCCTCGTGCGGCAGCGCCGTCCAGGTCCCGCGGCGCCGACCCGCCGCAGCTGAGCAGCACCAGCGTTGCGCCAACGGCCCACGAGACGACCAGCGTCGGGCCTGCCAGTCCCGCAGCCGCCGCGGAGCCGGGCGCGGCATGTGGGTCGGTCACGGTGGTCGATCTTGCGGGTCGAGTGCTCACGAAAATGGTTGCTCGTCGTTGCGGGCCGGCAACACGGCACGCCCCCTACAAGTCGCTGGATGACGGCCCAAAGTTCCGTTGGTATCTCGATACGTGCGCCGAAACGCTCGGTGCGCCCGGTCCGCGATCGTGAGAGTGCAGTGACGGCGTTCGACGAGTCCGCGTCCGCCACGCTGCCGTCCGATTTTCGTCATCGTTCTGTAACGTTGCCGCTCGTGCCCCGACCACGTCGCCTCCGGTGGATTGCTGCGCTTGTCGCGCTCGCGGCAGTGTTGGCGGCGCACGACGTGGCGCACGCCGACCACGACGGCCCGGCTGCTCAGCAGGCGGCTCGCGAGATTCAAGAGGCCCGCGATCGTGCAGATGCAGCGGCGCAGGCTCTGTTCGATGCCGAGTTGCGGTTGGAGACGCTCGACGCCGAGATCACCGATGCGACGCGGCGCGTCGGTGAACTCGAAGCGGAGGTCGTGGCGATGCGGGGCAGTCTGAGTGAGATGGCGGTGCGTCGCTACACCGCAGGGGGTGTGTCGGCGAATCCGTTGCTGGGATCGATCAGTGACGCGAATGCCGACGCGGCGGCGGCCGTCTTGACGAGTGTCGCCACGGGCGGGATGGTTGTCGATGTCGATGAGTTCGATGAACGCATCGACGAGCTCGACGACGCGAGAGCCGAGCTGGAGCAGCGTCGTGCCGACGAGGTTGCTGCCCGCGACGACTTCGAGCGGCTCCGGTCCGACGCCGAAGCGGAGATCGTGCGGCTCCAACAAGTCGAGGCTGAACGTGTCCGCGACGCCGAGGTGCAGCACGCGCTCGAACGTCAGCGAGCCGAACAGCGCGCTCGCGAACAGGCCGAACGCGAGGCGCGAGAACAGGCCGAGCGCGAGGCTCGCGAGCAGGCCGAGCGTGAAGCGAACAGCGGTGGTGGTAGCGGCGCAGCGAACGGTTCCGGGGGCCCGGGACCTGGCTCGCCGTCCGCGCCGGTGGTGTCTGCCGGGTTAGCTTGTCCGGTTGCGGGTGCGGTCGGTTTCTCCGACACGTGGGGTGCTGCGCGCTCAGGGGGGCGCAGCCACGAGGGGGTCGACATGATCGCCGCCGGCGGCACTCCGTTGGTGGCCATGGAAGCAGGGACAGCGAGCTTCCGAACGAACGGGCTCGGTGGCAACACCGTGTCGTTGCAGGGCGCGAGCGGAACGCGCTACTACTACGCCCACCTGAGCGCGTGGGAAGGCTCGAGTCGTCCGGTGACGCGCGGCGAAGTGATCGGCTACGTCGGCAAGACTGGCAACACGACCGTGAACCACCTCCATCTCCAGGTCCACCCCGGTGGCGGCCTCGCGGTCAACCCGTACCCATACGCTCGCGGAGCATGCTGACACCGCCCGCGAACCAAACCCCATCCCGAAATGCCTGACACCCCCTCCTCAGACGACAACGACACCAGCAGTAGCGATCCGGTCGACACGACGCCGGAGGCCGAACCTTGTCGATCAGCTCCGCGCGCTGACCCTGCACAGCAGGTCCTGACATGGGCTGTGCTCGTCCTGGTCGTCATCGCAGCGGTCGTATTCGGTATCTCGCTCGTCAACCATGAGCCCGACGCCCCGACCGGCATGCCGCCCGCGCCGCTGAGCGAACGACTCCGATGAGCTTGCACGCAGGAGACGTGTTGGCAGTTGCCCTGCTGGCAGCGATCGTGACGCCGGCGGTCGTCGGGATCGGCCGGGCAACCGCGCACACGTTGAACGCACGCGCATCTCGAGGTGACCAACTGCTCTCGAGCCCGGTGTCGGCGACGAGACTGCAGCCCGGCTTCCCGACCGAGGGACGCCTCGGTGTCCTTGCGTGGCTGACCGCCTGGGCGGCCGCCCAGATCGTCGCCGCCGTGGTGATCGCCACGAGCGGCCACAGCGATCCGCTTCCGATCTCGATCCTCGCGGTCGGGATGGTCGGATCGTGGAGTGTCTACGCGATCGCGGTCTGGGCGGCATCGCGTCGACTCGGCACCGGTGACATCCGTCGCGATCTCGGCGCCAGATTCCGTACGAGCGATCTGATCGGTGTCCCCACCGGCGTCGCGATCCAACTCGTCGCCGTACCCCTCACATACGTCCCGTTGAGGGCGCTCTGGCCGGCGGCGTTCGACGACTCCAGCCTGCAACGAAACGCAACCGACCTGGTCGAACGCGCCGGCGGATTCTCTATCGTCGTGCTGGCGCTCCTCGTCGTCGTCGGAGCGCCGCTCGTCGAAGAAGTCGTCTACCGGGGCTTGCTGCAACGCTCGGTCACCGCCGTCACGACCAACATCGCGGGATGGCTCATGACCGCGGCCGTGTTCACCATCGTTCACTTCCGGCCCGTCGAGTATCCGGGTCTCGCCGTCTTCGCGCTGATCGTCGGCGCTGCAGCAATGCGTACCCGGCGGCTCGGCCTCCCGATCGCCATCCACATCGGCTTCAACGCGGCGGGCCTTGCGCTCGCGATCTGGTAGCCGCGTCGCACCAAGATCACCTGGCCACGTTGCCGTTTCGACGTGACCTTGCCTACGTCGGTCGGCCGCGGCAATCGAGTCCCCGTATCGGTCAGGTCGAACTCGACGACGCTCATCGGTCCTGCCGCTGAGACTCTGGATCACCGAGCCTGCGCGGCGATCGACGGCGATCTCGGAGCGACGAGCGCCGCTGCGACTGCGAAGAGGTAGATTCCGGCAGCACCTGGTCATCGAAGAGCGCACCGCCAGGACGAACGTTGACGAATCAACGGCCGTGTCCGAGATATCCCAAGACGGCAACGGTCGTGACGACGAGGAAACCCCCGGAACGAATCGCCGGTCGACCTGGCTGAGCACGGTCCCGCCTCACTGACGCGTCGGAGGACCTCGGCCGGTCCGTCACGTCAGGCAGTCGTCCCGACGTCCCGCTGCGCCGATCAGGTAGACGCATCGCAACGGTTGCGGAGGCGAACGCCATTCGCATCGGCCAGACACTGCACCGGTCCCGGGTTTTCGTCGTTCGTTGGAGTTGACCGGGTGCGGTAGGTGTGCTCGTCAATTGCCCGACGGGGCCCGAGACGTCCCCGCGTCGAACGAGTGTCAGGTGGGCGTGTGTGATGTCGACAAGTTCAGCACGCACCCCACGTGTCGTCGCCGAGGCTGTCTCCTGCGGACTTCGAGGCCCTGATAGGTTCAGGGCGGCATGGTGGACTCACTCAGCGTTCGGGAATGAGACCGAGACGCTTTGCGGCCAGGACGTATTCGCTGATCTCGATGCTCTGGTTCCGGGCGACGCCGGCCGCGAAGTCTGTGATCTCCTCGTTGGCGCCGTTCGCGGCGGCGTAGTCCGCCATGTGGATGCCACCGCGATGGTGGTCGCTCATCATCGTGAGGAACAACAGGTCGGCGTCTTCGCCCGTCGCGTTGTCGAGGCGCTGGAGCAGCTCCTCGGTCTGCATGCCTGCCATGTCGGCAACCGGCACGGCCATGCCCATCCACTCCATCGCCATCCGGTCGGGCGCACCACGCGGATACCCCTCTTCGGCGAGCCACGCTTCCATCCAGTCGATGTCGCGTTGCTGGTAGAGGACCACCTCGCGAGCGTACGGAGCGACGCCGCTGTCGGGTCGCTCGTCGAGGTAGATCTCTGAGATCAAGAGCGCCTGCTCGTGGTGATCGAGCATGTCGCGAAGGAACCCGACGTCGACAGCGTTCATCGGTTGCGGAGCCGTGTCGTCCGCCAGCACCCACACTGCTCCAGCCGCGAGCAAGCTGACGATCACTACCGCCGAGAGGCCGAAGAGTACGAACCGGAGCAGCCGCTCGAACGTCGCATCCGACAGGTCCCGGGTCGTCGACCCTGCATCGGATTGGTCACTGGCGTCTCTGTCGGAGGTCTGCTCGCCTGTCGCCGTCATCGTGTTGCTGGTCATCTTGCGTGGCTCCGAGTCGTCGAGGGCTTCAGACCTCCTCGTCACACTAGGGGGATTTCCAGCCGTCTCGGTCGGGCGTCTGAGAGGCGGCGGGGATCAGGGTTGCTCGGCAGGCGGCCTTCACCGACCGGCAGGCGCGACACGTCGGCGTCAGCATTCCGACACGGCTCGTACACTCGGGGTCGTGCCCAACCGGCAGATTCGAGTACACGTTGAGGAGTTGACCCGGCGTTCGCTGCTCGTCCACGGATTCGTGGCGCTGACCGGGCTGGCGCTGACGGCCTGCGCAGGTGGGTCGGATCGGCCGTCGGCCGGCCGATCGTCCGGTGACACTGCGTCCACCGTGCTCGACGGCGTCCGGGTCGACGTGTGGCGCGATCCTGGTTGAGGGTGCTGCACGAGCTGGGTCGGGTACCTGGCAGACCGCGGCATCGCCGTAAATCTTGAGGACGACCCCGAGCGACGGCGACGTCGTATCGAACTCGGCATTCCCGACGAGGCGGCGTCGTGCCACACCGCCATCGTCGACGGCTACGTTCTCGAGGGGCACGTTCCGATCCAGGCCATCGAACGCTTGCTCGCCGACCGCCCCGTCGTGGTCGGCCTCGCCGTACCCGGTATGCCGGGCGACTCTCCCGGCATGGGCGGCGACGAGACCACGTGGGCCTTGCAGACGGTTCTTGCGGTTCGAAACGACGCTGCGCTGCAGCCGTTCTCGTACTGAGCCATCAGCGGCGACGGCACGCCACCCGTCGCCTAGCCACAGGGAGGGCAGTCGAGGGTCCGACGACGTTCCCCACGCCGCAGTGAGCACAGCCACCACCCTGAGCGGCGACGCGCCCAGAGCGATCAACGGCACAGATGTGCTGACGGGCCCCACCGTTGACTGAAGTCGCCGGGCTCGGAACGTTCAGCGGAGCAGTGGCCGGCCGGTGAGCGGCGCCGATCGAGAAGTTGTCGGCGATCCGCACGCTTCCTCAACCAACGGGTACGGATTCTCGACAACCTGTCCGCTCGCGTCTCGAAGTGGAGGTGGCCGCCGACGGCGTTCCCGCTCTGACCCACGTACCCGATCACCTCGCCAGCTCGCTCGCTTCGGCTGGTGCCTCCCACGCATCGAGGTGGGTGTAGTTAGCCGATTCGCGCAGCATCGGTGCTTCCCGGTGGCAGCATGACGATATAGCGATATCTTCGAATCTATGCAGTCGTCGAGAGTGACCGCGTTGGATCGGTGCGTCGTACCTGGGGTCGATCCGGGTCGGGTCGCGGCGACTTCGGAACGCGTGGTTGGCCTCGAAGAGGCCGTGCATCTCGCGGAGATGTTCCGGCTGCTCGGCGACCCGACCCGGGTGCGCATTCTGTACGCGCTCTTGGAAGCCGGGGAGTTGTGCGTGTGTGACATCGCTGCGGTGGTGGACACGAACGAGACCAAGGTGTCCCAGGCGATGCGCCTGCTGCGCGCGGCGGGGGTCGTGCGCAACCGTCGCGACGGACGCAACGTCTTCTACCGGCTCGATGACAGCCACATTCGCATGCTGCTCGACGTGTCACGCGACCATCTCGCCCACGCCGGGGACGACCGCTGATGGGCGGCGACCACGACCACGGCGCCGGCCTGGCCCGAGCCGGTGAGCGACACCGCGGCCGCTTGCTGATCGCATTTGCGATCATCTTCACGTTCTTCGTTGTGGAGGCGATCGCTGGGTTCGTCACGAACTCGCTCGCCCTGTTGTCCGATGCCGGCCACATGCTCACCGACGTGATCGGCATCGGGATGGCGCTCGCAGCGATCCAGCTCGCGTCGCGATTCGAGCAACGCCAGAACGGATCCCGATCCCGGCACACGTTCGGGCTGTACCGGCTCGAGATCCTCGCCGCGTTCGTGAACGCGTTGTTGCTGTTCGGCGTCGCGATCTGGGTGCTGATCGAGGCTGCCCGGCGGCTCACCGGTGAACCCGAGGTGCTCGGTGTGCCGATGCTCGTCGTCGCGATCTTGGGGCTCGTCGCCAACCTGGTCGCGTTCGCGCTGCTGCGCGAAGGCTCGAAGGAGTCCCTCAATGTTGAGGGTGCCTATCTCGAGGTGCTGGCCGACACGATCGGATCGGTCGGCGTGATCGTTGCCGCGATCCTGCTCGAAGTGTTCGGCTGGTCGTGGGTGGACCCGGTCATCGGCGCGGCGATCGGGGTGTGGATCCTGCCGCGAACCTGGCGGCTCGGCTCGCGGGCCGTGCGGATCCTGCTCCAGGCCGCTCCCGATCATGTCGATCTCGACGCCCTCGCCGGCGATCTCGGCGCGATCGATGGGGTCGTCGACGTGCACGATCTTCACGTGTGGACTCTCACGTCGGAAATGGACGCCGCCTCGGCGCACTTGATGGTCCGCGGCGGCGTCGAGTTCCACGGGGTACTCGACCAAGCACGACACCTGCTCGACGACCGCTACCACATCGCCCACGCCACATTCCAGGTCGAACCCGAGACCCACGATGGCTGTCACGACGTCGCCTGGTGATCAACCCAACGTCTCGGACCATGCCTACGACTTTCGCTCGAATCACCGATCGCACCCGTCGCCTGCGCGACGTCCTGTCCGCGATGGCCGTCATCATCATCGTCGCCGCGTGCGGTGGTGGCGACGAATCGCTGGTCGGATACCAGGTGGACCCGGTCCCGCACGTGGGGACGTTCACGGTCGACAACACGGCTACCGGCGAACCGTTCACGGTGCGCGCCGCGCCTGGCGGCCTGCTGATCGTGTTCCTCGGATTCACGAACTGCCCCGACGTGTGCCCGACCGCTCTCGCCGAAGTCGGCCAAGCGATCGACCGGATCGGTAGCGACGCGGACCCGATCGACGTCGCGATGATCACCGTCGACCCGAACCGTGACACCCCCGAGGCGCTCACCAACTTCGTCCAAGGTTTCATCGACCGTGGCATCGGCCTCCGCACTGACGACGCGGCCATGCTTCGCCAACTCGCGACTGCGTTCGGTGCCACCTACGGCACCGAACAAGACCACGAAGGGGACACGACCGACGTCGGCCATACCGACCAGACCTACCTCGTCGACGACAACGGCGACGTGATCGTGACGTGGACCGCCGACATGACCAGTGACGACATCGAACGCGACCTGCGGCTGTTGCTCGACGACCGTCAAGGGTGACCAGGCCGACTCAGCGACCGTGCATGGTTCCCGTCAACCAGCAGTGACCACGGGAACGTTGAACCTTCAGACGTTCGCGACCCCTACGTACGGCATCGGGCGCTGTTTGGCCGTTTGGTGTCACCGGCGGTGCTCCCGGGCCGCTGCGGTGGTCGAACGGAGAAGGGACTAGTGGTAGACAACCCGGTCACCGGGGCGCAACCTCAGCGGTACCTGAGCACGGTGCCGTACATGCCGGGCCTCGACGGCATGCGCGCGCTCGCTGTGGCGGGGGTGATGCTCTATCACGCCAACTCGTCGTGGATGCCTGGTGGCTACCTCGGCGTCGAGGTGTTCTTCGTGATCTCGGGCTACCTGATCACGCTGTTGCTGATGGCCGAGCGCGAGCGGACCGGACGGGTGAGCCTGACGGGCTTCTGGTTGCGGCGAGCCCGCCGCCTGATGCCGGCGCTGTACGTGATGCTGGTCGGGCTGCTGGTGTACACGGTGTTCTTCCGGGCCGACACGCTCGGCATGCTGCGTGGCGACTTGCTGGCCGCACTCGCCTACGTGTCGAATTGGTATCAGCTGTGGGTGGGCCAGGGTTACACGGCGCCGGGCGAGTTTGCTCCGCTGCGGCACTTGTGGAGTCTGGCGGTCGAAGAGCAGTACTACCTGGTGTGGCCGGTGGTGATGGCGATCGTGCTGCGGGCCGGCACGCGTCAGCTGGCCAACACCGCCGCGATCCTGTTCGGCGCTGCGGTCGCGATCAACGTGATGGTCGCGGTGCTGTACTACGGCGGGCGCGTCTCGCCGACGTGTGGCATCACGCCCGACGCCTACTGGACGGTCGGCGAGCGCTGCATCTCGAGCAACGACACGCTGTACCTGTCGACGATCTCGCGCTCGGGCGGGCTCATGCTCGGCGCTGCGTTCGCGATGATCTGGCGGCCGGTTTCGATCATGCGTGGCCCGTTGCGCGACGCCGGTCGGAGCCTCGATCTGGGGTGCCTGGTCGGGCTCGCCGGGCTCGGGGCGTTGATGTGGTTCGTGCCGCTGTCGGAGCCGTTCGGGAAGTCGATCGACGTAGCGTTCAACGCCTGGCTGTTCCGCGGTGGGCTGTTCCTGACCGGGGTGGCCACGCTGGTGGTCGTGGCCGCCGTAACCCACCGCTACAGCATGGCCGACAAGCTGCTCGGCAACCCGGTGCTGCGCTACGTCGGCACCCGCTCGTACGGGCTGTACCTGTTCCACTGGCCGATCTACCAGATCATCCGCGACACCGCCGGAGCCAAGCTGACGCTACCCCAGTTCGCGTTCGGAACCGCGATCACGGTCGCCATCACCGAACTGTCCTACACCTATGTCGAGACCCCGATCCGACGCGGCCAGGTCGCGAGGCGCTGGGCATCGCTGCGCGACAGCGACCCGGCGCTGCGCCAGATCGCCGCCGTCGCAGCCGTGGTGGCGCTGCTGCTCGGCGCGTTCGGGGTGTATCGCCTCACCACCGCCGAACTGATCCCGGCCGACATCGCCCAGACGCTCGAGGACGGGGAGGGCTTCACGACCGACCTCGACGACCTGCTCGACCCGGACACCACGGAACCGAACACAACCCGGGCCACCACCACCACGACCTCTACCGTCGTCGACGGGTCGGTCGGCGGCGCGGTGGTCGGCGACACGACGGCCACCACCAGCACCACCCCGACGGCCACCCCGACCACCGCTCCGCCTCCTCGCGAGCCGGTCCGGGTGCTCGGGATCGGCGACTCGGTCATGCAGGGGGCTGCCGACGTCCTCGAACCGCGCGGCTGGACCGTGGTCGCCGAACAGGGTCTCCAGATGGTCGACGCCGTACCGATGGTGCAGTCCCTGGTCGACGGTGGCGTGATCACGTCTGACACTGCGGCGGTGATCGTGCACCTCGGTACCAACGGTACGTTCAGCGCCGAGACGCTCGACGCCTTGCTGGCGCCGTTGTCGATCGTTCCGAACGTGTTGCTGTACACGATCCGGGCCGACCGATCATGGACGGCGACGAACAATGCGCTCCTGCGGGCCCGTGACCGGCCCGGTGACAACATCGTCCTGATCGACTGGGCCCAACGCGCTGCGGAGTGCTCCGACAACTGCTTCGCCGGCGACGGCATTCACCTCAACGCCAACGGCAAGATCTTCTACGCGAACCTCGCCCGGGACTGGACCGGCGTGTGATCAGCGGCGCCAGGCCCGCAGCGGTCATGGATGCCCGTCTCGCAACGCCTGAAGGGTGGAGCTCAGCTCCTCAGCGGTGACCTGGCCGATGTAGCGGCGTCGCACGAAGCCATTCGGGTCGAGGATCCACGTTTCTGGGACCAGGGTCACCCCGAAGCCGTTGACGAACTCGTAGTCGGTGTCGTACACGACCGGCCAGTCCCCTCCGCGCTCGGCGAAGAACGTCTCGACCTGTTCACGCGTCGAATCCCGTACGATCGAATACAGCTCAGCGCCTTGTGACCCGAGCGCCTCTTGTTGGTCGACGAACTCGACGAGTTCGGGGTGCTCACGGATGCAGGGCACGCAGTCGTGGGTGAAGAAGTTGAGCACGACCCAACTGCCCTTGCGGTGCGACAGCGTGAAGGTCGAGCCGTCGTCGCGCTCGGCCGCAACGTCCGGTGCGAGGTTGCCGAGCAGCGGTGACCCGGCGGACGCGTCGCGTGACGGATCAGCGTTCATCAGCACGACCAGCAGCGCTGCGACGACGAGCGCGACCAACCCGACCACGACCGGCGCGACCCGTCGACGGCCGATCATCGAACCGCTCGTGACCGCGGTGCCGCCGGGCGACTCACCAGCTGTCCTCGTTACGTTCGTCCGCATGTGTTCCGGTCCGCGTCGATCGTCACATCTCCACGGCGCATTCCAACCCGGTGGGTCGAAGCTGCGAACGGTCGACCCCGGAGACGTCGTGAACGTCGGCCGGCTTGGGCGCGCGGATCTCGACATTGGTCGGCTCGTATTCGACCAGCCATCCGTCCTCGGCGTCGCCGAGTGTTCCGTCGGCGTGCTGCGATCGCACCTCGATCCGGGCGACCGAACCGTCGTCGGTCAACCAGACGTCGAGCCGCGGTACGATTTGTGGGCTGTCGGTTACGGTGCCGGACCGGTCGAGCGCGTCGAGTCGGTCAGCGTCGATCTCGATGCGGTAGCGGACGAGACCACGCCCAGTGGTCTCGTCGACGTGGACGCGCTCGACGCTCGCAGCGACCTCGAGCGCTTCGGCGACCAGGACCGATGCGACCGGCGGGGGTGCTGGTGCGACGAGATCGGCGCCGAGTGGCTGGCCGGTGATCTCGATGATCGTCGTACGGTCTGCGTCGCTGAGCGGCCGAGAAAACGAAACCCAGTCGCTGTCGAATGGTGGGTCGTCGAGCAGCGTGCGGTGGAGCAGGACCGAGCCGCGGTCAGCGATCGCGACTGCGTCGTCTGGTGCGGGCCGTTCGCCGAGCCAGACGAGGAGCCGTCCGGCGTCGGGGTCGGTGATTCCGCCGTAGCGGAGGTTGCGCATGGCGCACTCCATCACGCGGGTTCCGCCGGTGATGTGGGTGAACTGCGCGGACTCTGCGGGGTCGCTCTGCCGTAGCTGCGCTCGCAGATCGTCGCTCACCCGGGTCGAGGGCGACGCTGCGGTCAAGCTCCACACGAGCGCGACGAGCAGCCCGGCGAGCGAGACGACGGCGACGGTCCTTCGGACTCGACGCCAACTGGTCGCGGCGCCGTCGGCGGCCGACATGTCGGTGGTGTCGCTGGATCGTGGAAGCGGGCGGAGGTCCATCGCGGCGGACTCACTGAACTTCGCCCGGCGCGTGGGTTGCACCGTGTGTCCACATCGACGGCGGATCGTCCTGTGCCGGCGAGCTTCGCGCGTCGCGGTCCCGCGACACGTGCGGGCGCCCCGGCGACGTGACCGCTGACATCGGGCCGTGGCGGCGACACGAGTCGGGTCGGCGCAGTGGCGGATGGGCGTGCCGGGCGAAGGTGTGGCGCGGGTTGGTCATGGGAGCACCGTGATCCAGTAGTCCCAGAATCGCTTCGCGATGAGCGCGGCAAGGCTGAGGTACCACACGGTGAGGACGACGGTGTGATAGTCGCTTGCGTGGCGCACGAGTCGGGCGGTGCCCTCGCCGAACGCGTGGTGTCGGACGACGTGAAGTGTCGTGTACCAGAAGAGCGGGATCGTGACCACCCACACGACCATGCAGTATGGGCAGAGCGCTCCGATTCGATACAGGCTCTCGAAGATCAGCCAGTGGATGAACGCGACCGCCGCGGCAGTGCCTGCCCACAGTGACCACCAGAACCACCTCGCCAACTCTGCACCGGCAGCGAGGGTCGCCCCGACCGTCACGACGATCGTGAATCCGACAATCCCGATGATCGGGTTCGGGAATCCGAACGCTTCGGCCTGGCTGGTCTGCATCACCGATCCGCAGCTCAGAATCGGGTTGATGCTGCAACTCGGGACGTAGTTCGGGTCCTTGAGGAGTTCGATCCGCTCGAGCAGCAGCACGAACGCGGCGACAAGTCCGATTCCGCCTGCCACCAAGTAGACGGTGCTCACTCGCCGCGACAGCGAGGCGGGCGTGCCACCATGTGGCGGGTGGTACGCCGAGCCTGGGGCGTCGGAACGGTCCGGACATCGATGGTCCGTTCGCGGGCGCATGTGAGACGTCGCTGCAGTCACCGCACCGGCCGTGGCGCGCTGCGGGCACTCGACCGGCGCGACGCCATGTCGTCGGAGGCGGCGTGTGGGCTTGGGAGGGTGCCGGCGTGGGTCACTGGTCGAGCGCAGTCTCGATGAGGTCGATCAGCTCCTGGAAGCTGCCAACCTCGACCTTGTCGCCATTCAGGAAGAACGTCGGGGTTCCGGTCACGCCGAGCGCCTCACCGTCTGCCTGGTCACGCTCGATCTTGTCGATCGTGGCCTCATCGTCGTAGACGGCGCGGAACTCTTCCATGTCCAGACCGAGTTCTTCCGCGAATCCGAAGAACACGTCTTCTTGCGACGTGCTCTGCTCTCCCCAGTTCGGTTGGGTTTCGAACAGCTTGTGGTACATGTCCTCGAACCGGTCCTGTGCCGCAGCGGCTTCGGCCGCACGCGACGCGGCCTCCGAGTTCCGGTGCAGCGGGAAGTACCGAACCACGAACGTCACGCGGCCGTCGTACATCTGCCGGAGTTCCTCGACCGCCGGATACGCGGCACGGCAAGCCTCGCACTCGAAGTCCAGGAACTCGACGAACGTGACCTGATCATCGTCTGCGACCGACAGGCGCTGGCTGTCAGTCCTGACGAGAAGATCGTCGGTGTCATCGCTCGGGGCGGTGGCGCTGTCGCCGCCGAACGATGCCGCGACCAAGAGCGCTACCCCGGCCAGGACGACCAGCCCCAACGTCACGCGAACGTTCTTGGTCACGACCAGCACCGCCGCACATTCGGGGCGCTGCCGCTCAATGGTTCGGCGTCGCAGCACGCGTGATTGCGGGTCAGCAGTTGGAGTGTGGAGGTCATCTCGTTGTTCACAGTCGGTTCCTCTCGGTGATCTTGGGCAGCGGTACGAAGCAACGCTGGACCGAACTTGTGGCGATACCGGCAGCGGCCGAAGCGCACACGGTTGCCGACAGTCGGATCCGCCTATGCCGCTGGCAGGCCTCCCGGGACCTTGGGCGGCGTGGCGGCGTCTGTGGGCCAGCGCCGGTGCCGCGGAGGACGGGGCAGCGGTCGACCCGCGAGCATCCACACCAGCGCCAACCCCGTCGCTTCGAGAACGTGGTGCGCTTCACCGAGCACGCTGACGCGCCCCGCCGCGACGTCGATCGTGGCGGTCACGGCCATCATGACCGCGAGCGCGGCGACGATCGGAAGGATCCCGAGCGCACGCCCGGGTCGCCACGCCACGTACAGCAGCCCGATCGCGACGGCGGCGCCGAACGTTCCGATGTGGCGCCCGTCATGGATCGAGGCCGCGCCCTGTCCGAACAGGACACCTGGCAACGCCAGCACGAACTCGCTCGCGGCGACCGCGGCCAACGCGTAGCGAATCCACTCACCACGTCCAGGTTTGGGCGGCGAGACGCGCGCCAACACCTTGGTCGACAGGTCCGGCACCGTCTCGGCAGGACGTACCCGCAAGAAGCGATTCACATTGCCGATCTCGGCCCACCAGGCCCGGCAGGCGACGCACGTGCCGAGATGGTCGTTGGCCAGGCGGCGCTCCTCCAGGGTCGCCTCCTGGTCGAGCGTCGCCGACAGCAACTCTCGTGCAACACGGCAGTCCATGGTGTAGGAGTGACCCGAACCTCCCGCCGAGTTCCATTCGGTGGTCGGGCCCGCCAGACTGTGCTGTCATGCGAGACCTCAGCCGACTCGCCCGCGAGGCCACCGACGGCGATCGGGAGGCGCTGCAGGAGTTCGTCGTCGCGATTCAAGCTGACGTGTGGCGATTCTGCGCACACCTGACCCGAGTCGACGACGCGGACGATCTCGCGCAGGAGGCGCTGCTTCGGATCGTGGCCAACCTGCATCGCTGGGAGCGCGGTCCGGTCAAGACCTGGGCGCTCGGGGTCACCCGGAACGTGTGCTACGAGCACCTACGACGCCGTTACCGTCACCGCACGGACCCGGTTGCGGACCCGACAACCCCGCCGGTCGCGGATCACACCGGACTCGTCGACGTTTACCGACTCCTCGCAGAACTGTCTCTCGATCAGCGTGAAGCAATCCTGCTCACCCAGCTGATCGGATTGCCGTACGCCGAGGCGGCCGAGATTGCGGGTTGTCCGATCGGCACGATCCGGTCGCGTGTCGCACGCGGTCGCGACATCCTCGCGGACGCACTTCGTCCAGAGCGCCGTCACGTCAGCGACTGACACCTAGAACGCTACGCCGCGGCGATCGACGAAGCATGACGGTGCGTGGCCGTCCGACGCGCCTGTGCACCCGCCGACGGAACTATCAGGGTCAGATCGTTCACTTGTGGGTCATGAACCCCCGAGATCCCTACGCGCCCACCACGAGGTGCGGTCGCTGATGGCTGCGCCAACATCGCGGGCTCCTGACCGCCAGCGACTCATCGGCTCAGCGTGCCGACACCGGGCTCCATCCAGCCTGAAGTGGCGGGCACCTCGGTCGCGACGAGCCCGACTTCTCGTCGTGGTCGCTGCGGTGGCTGGGTTGGGTGTCAGTCCTATCGAACCTCGCGCAGCGCTTGCGTCACCCGTCGAGCAACAGCAGGAACGAATCGACACCATCGTCGACGAACTCGAACGCCTGGAACGCGAGGCCGCCGTGCTCGCCGAGGACCACATCGACGTGCTCGCGGAGCAGACGCAGCTCGAGAGCGAGATCACCGAACTCGAAACCCAGTTGAACGACCAACAGGTGGCGCTCAACGACCTCAAAGGACAACTCTCCCAAATCGCCGTCAACAGTTTCACCGGGTCCGGCGCCAGGAGCCTGCCGTTCCTGCTCGCGAGCTACGACGCTCACACCGTCGACCAACAACGCGCCGTGCTCGCCGGCGTCGCGACCGACACCGGAAACGTGACCACTGATGATCTCGACGTCGCGCTGGCCGAGCTCGACGCAACCAGATCCGAACTTGACGCACGTCTCGACCGCGCCGAGGACCTCGCCGGCGAGATCGAGGCAGCACGCGACGCGAACCGGCAGAAGCAGACCGAGTACGAACGAGCTCGCGCTCTCGCCGAGGCCGAACTCGGCCAGTTGCTCCGCGAGGAACAAGAACGACGCGCCCGCGAGTCCTATGAGGACGTGGTGGGCGTCCAACCAACGGCGAGCGGTGACGCGTCACCGAGCACCGAGGATCAGGGCGCTGACGGTGGCTCGACACCATCGACGGCCACTCCGACCACGGGCACGACACCGGCACCAGGTCCGACAACAGACCCACCGCCTGCGCAGGAACCGGCGCCCACACCGGACCCCGCTCCTGCACCCGACCCGGCGCCTGCCACGCCGGTCCCGCCGAGCCCATCAGGGCTTGCTGAGGTCGCGATCGAGGCGGCACTTTCGCAACTCGGCGTACCCTGGATCTTCGCCACAGCCAAACCCGGTGTCGGGTTCGACTGCTCCGGGCTGACCTCTTGGGCGTGGGGCCGGGCTGGCATCGCACTGCCTCACCAGTCCCGAGCCCAGTTCGCCGCCCTGCCCCAGATCCCTATCGCGAACGCCCAACGAGGAGACCTGCTGTTCTACTACTCCCCGATCAGCCACGTCGGCATCTATCTCGGCAACGGCCAACTCGTGCATTCACCCAACAGTGGCGACACCGTCAAGGTGTCCACCGTCAACTGGAATAACGTCACCGGGGTCGGCCGCCCCGGGTAAGCGATGCCGAACACGGCGCTCGGAGCACCGTGCGGCCTACCTGTACACCTAGCGGGTCTCGGCGCCAGCCCGACGTCGATGGACGTCCTCGGAACTCTCCGACGTCGTCGCGTCACCCGTCCATCAGAGAGCGTGGTGACCGTTCATCCCTTGGTGCCACCTAGAGAGGAACCCGTGGATCCAAACACGACTGCTTCCGCTGGGCGGAGGTCTGAACAAGCAACGACACGGCGTCATCTGCTCGCCGCTGCGGTTGGGGTCGGGGTGACGACGGTGATAGCTCGCGCCGTCGACGCTCAGGCCGGCACGGTTCTGACCGCTATCAGCGGACCTGCGACCGCGCTGAGCCCGGCCCAGCGCATCGGTCCGGTCGATGTGCCACCGGATCCTCCCGCCGAGGGCGAGATTCTGTTTCCCATCGAGGTCGGCCCGGACGACTACTGCTATGTCATCGACGGGTTCGGGGACTGTCGTGGGACGTCGTGCAGTCGATCACATGCAGGTGTTGACATCCTCGCCGACCGCGGGCTGACGATTCGGGCGCCGGCATCCGGTGAGCTCACGCATCAGTACGTGGACAGCGGCGAGACCTGGGGAGCCGGACACGGTTGGACACTTCGGGACGACTCCGGTGTGGTGTGGAAGTTCTTCCACATGGACCGCCACGCAGATGGTCTCGAGGTCGGCAACCGAGTCAGCTTTGGCCAGACGATCGGCTTCGTGGGCAACACTGGCACATCAGGCGTCCCGACCGGGACGAATCACCACCTGCACTTCGAGTACCGGCCGGGGAACGTCCCTGCCGATCCCTTCCCGCTCCTGGAGCGCGACCCCGACGTCGTGTTCGAATCGTAGTCGGACACTCCAGCCGATCCGCACGGCGGCGGCGAGCGGCGTTTGACGACAGGCGAACCCAATCACATCAACGCTGCAAATGTCATCAGCGTATGCTGATACTAACGTCATGAGTGTGACGAGTGAGGTTGATGTCGGGGTCGCGGCCCGGCTGTTCCACGGATTGAGTGATCCGACGCGGTTGCGGATCTTGTTGGGATTGCTCGATGGTGAGCAGCGGGTGACTGATCTGGTGTCGGCGGTGGGGACGTCGCAGCCGAATGTGTCGAACCATCTGGCGTGTCTGCGCGAGTGCGGGCTGGTGGTCGATCGTCCGGCCGAGAGGCGGCAGGTGTTCTATTCGATCGCCCGGCCTGAGCTGCGCGACGTGTTGGTGGCGTCGGAACGTCTGTTGGCCGAGGCCGGCCACGACGTCCGGTTGTGCACGAACCCGCTGATGGGAGCGCCTCGTGAGGACGGTTGTCATGGGTGACGTCTGCTGTGGGACTGCACCGGCCGCGAGCGACGCGTCGACCGAAGCTGCGCACGCGGAGGGGCGTTGGCGGGTGTGGGCGGCGTCGGTGTCGGCGGCGGCGTGGCTGATCGGTGTCTGCCTCGAGTTCGCCGACTGGGGAGGGTTGGGGCGGGCGGCGTTCGTGGTGGCGATCGTGGCCGGCGGTGCGACCTTCGTTCCCGACGCAGTGCGCGCGTTGGGGCGTCGCCGGTTGGGGGTCGGGTTGTTGATGTCGATCGCGCTCGTCGGTGCGGTGGTGTTGGGGCAGTGGGGTGAGGCGGCGTCGCTGGCGTTCTTGTTCTCGATCTCCGAAGCCTTGGAGGAGTGGGCGGTCACCCGGTCGCGGCAGGGTTTGCGGGCGGTGCTGTCGCTGGTTCCCGACACCACCCGGCTGCGTTGCGGGACCGCCCACGTGGCGGTGCCGACGGCGGACGTGCTGGTCGGGGATCGGATTCTGGTGTGGGCCGGAGAGCGGGTCGCTACCGATGGTGTGGTCGTCGAGGGCCGGTCGAGCCTGGACGTGTCGGCGGTGACCGGCGAGTCGATGCCCGTCGACGTCGACGTCGATAGCCGGGTGCTGGCGGGCAGCATCAACGGTGGCGGGGTGCTCGAGATCGAAGCGACGGCCCCGGTCGGTGACAGCACCCTGGCGCGGATCGTGCGCGCCGTGGAGGAAGCCCAGGACCGCAAAGGCCGCGCGCAGCGGCTGGCGGATCGGATCGCCCGGCCGATGGTGCCGGCGATCCTCATCGTCGCCGCAGCAATCGCGATCGTCGGCTCGCTCGCCGGCGACCCGAGCTTGTGGGTCGAGCGGGCGCTGGTCGTGCTCGTCGCCGCGTCACCGTGCGCGTTCGCGATCTCGGTACCGGTCACGGTGTTCGCGTCGATCGGCGCAGCGACGCAGGCCGGGCTGGTCATCAAGGGCGGCGCAGCACTCGAGGCCCTCGGCACCGTTGGAGTCGTCGCGCTCGACAAGACCGGCACGTTGACCCGCAACCTGCCGGCAGTCATCGATGTCGTCACGGCCCCCGGCATCGACCCGGGCCACGCGCTGGCCGTCGCGGCAGCGGTCGAGTCGTCGAGCGACCACCCCCTCGCCCGGGCGATCCTGGACGCAGCACCCACGCGATTGCCGGCGTCGGAGGTGCACGCCATCGCCGGACACGGCATCACCGGAACCGTCGACGGACGGTCCGTCAGGGTCGGCAAGCCGGGCTTCGTCGACCCCGCAGGTCTCACCGCCGACGTCACCCGACTGCAACACGACGGCTCGACCCTGGTCGTAGTGGCGATCGACGACGTCACCGTCGCCGCGATCGCGGTGCGCGACGAGCTGCGCCCCGAAGCCGGCGCCGTGATCGACCGACTGCATCAGCGCGGGCTACGTGTCGCGATGCTCACCGGTGACAACACCGCGACCGCGACTGCACTCGCCGCCCAGGCAGGCATCGACGACGTCAGAGCCGAACTGCTGCCCGCCGACAAGACCGCCGCCGTCAAAGAACTCTCGGCGCACGGCCCGGTAGCGATGGTCGGCGACGGGATCAACGACGCCCCCGCCCTCGCCACCGCCCAGGTCGGTATCGCCATGGGAGCAGCAGGTACCGACGTCGCGATCGAGGCAGCCGACATCGCGATCATGGGCGACCAGCTCACCCACCTCCCCGACGTCATCGACCACGCCGTACGCACCCGGCGGATCATGATCCAGAACCTGATCTTGTCCGGCCTAATCATCGCCGTGCTCATCCCCATCGCCGGGCTCGGATGGCTCGGCCTCGGCGCCGTCGTCGCCACCCACGAACTCGCCGAGATCTTCGTTATCGCCAACGGCCTCCGCGCCCGTCGCCGCCTTCACCACGACACCACCTTCGCCGAGCACCAGATCCCGACACGCGAGGTCGTCCATGCATGACGAACATCGCGAAGTCAGCCAGGACAGCGGTCGCAACGAAACGACGATCATGTTCCTCGATCTCACGGCGTTCACAGCGCTGAACGACACGCACGGCGACGACACAGCAGTCGCCGTCGTCGACCTCTTCGTCGTCGCCGTCGAGCGCGCCATCGCCGGTCACGGCCGGATCGTGAAGACACTTGGGGACGGCGTCCTGCTCCAGATTCGCGACCCTGCGGCAGCCGTCCAGGTCGCGCAGGCTGTGAACGCTCACCTCCATGAGCACGACCGCACCCCTGAGCTCACCGGCGGCGCGAGCACAGGTCCGGTCGTCGAACGAGACGGCGACGTGCTCGGCGCCACCGTCAATCTGGCGTCCCGTCTCGCCGGACTCGCCACGACTGGTGAACTCTGGATGACCGAGGCGCCAGCCCGCGCCGCATCCGCCGCCGGCTGGTCCGTCGAGTTTCTCGGCCCCAAGTCCGTGCGTGGCCTTCGCCGGCCGGTCAACGTCCACCGGGCAAGGCTCTGCGAACCTGATGGCTGTGTCACCGATCCAATCTGCGGAATGCGGATCTCCCCGGGGCCCACTACCCCCACGGCCGTCCTCGACACCCGACAGGTCTGGTTCTGCTCTCCCGACTGTCACCGACAGAGTGGCACGGACTCAACTCAGCCCGACCCGACCAACCAAGTCGCACCAGCTCCCCGACCGCCCAACAGAATCAGGGAAGGCCCTCTCATGAATCGTGCATCCCGGAGGCGCACCCCGCCAGCGATCGCTCAGATCATCGAGATTGCGCTCGCGGACGCTCGCAGCGCCGATGACCCGTGGCCCAGTCTCGAACGTGCTCATGTCGCCTCCCAGCCATGGGCGTGGCCGCACACCCGCGTCCACGCCATCATGCTCGCAACCGCTTGGCGCCAAGGTGACCACCACGAAGTCCTCGGACAGCTCATCCGACTCGTCGTCGCCGGTCCCGGGTCACTCACCAACCGCTACCCTCCCGGCAACACCGGTCGAACCACGATGGGACTCACCGAACACGGCCCTGTCCCACCCGATCTCGCTGACGCGCTCTCGTCCCAATGACCGCCGGCGCCCACGGCCAGATCTGTCGCCAGCACCGCAGCCTCTCTTACCGCTGCTCGCCGGGATGCCACGACGACGACACGCACCTTCGGAAGCGCCAGAACGGTCAGCGATCGCGGCATCAGTGACCGCACCACCTCGTCGTGTTGGCTGCCTCCGAGGGGGAGATTCGTCGCGGAACGTGTGCGTCGTTCCGCCTGGCGCTCGGGTCCCGAAACCTACACAGCGTCGTAGCAGGTGTCAGCGGCGGGCGCGAACTCCGGGGGACTTGTTGGTTTGGTCGGGTGTTTCGGCCTGGGGTTGACGAGCCGTCGCCGATGCTCGTCGGGGTTGACGATTGCGGGATCCTTCGCCGGTGTTGGTGGGGGTTCGGGGGGCGCGGAGGTGGTAGATAATCCCGAGTGCGATGCCGACGGTGATGTAGATGTCGGCGACGTTGAAGGTCGGCCACCAGCCGCTGTGCAACATGTCGACGACCCCGGTTCCGTGGACTCGGTCGATGAGGTTGGCGGTGCCGCCGGCGAGGATGAGAACGATCGGCGCGGTCGGTGCGTGGCGCCGGCGCCAACCGACGGCAAGCACAATCAGGACGGCTCCGGTGAGCAGCGAAGTGATCGCGGCTGGGACGTCGGCGAGGAGTCCGAATGCTGTGCCGGTGTTGTAGCTGAGCTGGAGATCGATCGGCCCGGGAATCGCGATGGATCCGTAGTCGAGGGTTCGTGTGGCCCACCACTTGGTGGTGAGGTCGACGACGACCAGCGCGGCGATCGCAGCGCTCGGTCGCGCGATGTGCGGCGTGGTCATCGGCTGAGGTTGAGGATTCTGCGGGCGCTGTTGGCGACGACGGCGAAGATGACGGCACCGGCGATGAGGTCGGGGATCGCGGAGTCGGTGAGGGCGACGCCGATCGCAGCGGCGATGACGAGGAGGTTGACCTTGATGTCGTTGGCGGTGAAGATCCAGCTGGCTTGCAGGTGGGCTTCGCCGGAGCGGACACGTTGGAGCACGACGAGCACGGCGAGGTTGCCCGCGAGGGCGAGCAGTGAGATCACGATCATCGAGGCGGGGTCTGGGGTTTCGCTGTCGATGAATGTGCGGCGGAGCACTTCGGCGAGGCCGATCGTGGCGAGGGCTGCTTGGAGGTATCCGCTGCGGCGTGCGAGTTGCTTCTTGCGGGTTGCGGTGGTGCCGACTGCGAGCAGGCTGAGCGCGTACACGCTGGCATCGGCGCCCATGTCGAGCGCGTCTGCGATGAGGCCCATGGATGCGCTGATGACACCGATGGTGAGTTCGCCGACGAAGAATGCGGCGTTGACGACGAACGCAAAGATCAGTGCAGATCGTTCGCGTTCGGTGTCGGGGGGTTCGGCGATGCTGGCGTTGTCGGTGATGTGTTGGGCGCCGAGGTGGAGTGTGTCGAGTGCAGCGGTGATCTCGTCGGTGGGGTGGTTGTGGTCGATGGTGACGTGGCGGGTGTCGAGGTCGACGACGATGCGGTTGACGCCGTCGAGTTCGTCGAGTCGCATCCGCACGAGTTGTTCTTCTGCGGCGCAGTCCATGTCGGCGATGTGGAAGCGGCTGATCGTCATCGGGGGCTTAGTCGCTGGTGGTCGGCGTGTAGTTGGGGCACAGCTCGACGGTCTCGCCGGTGACGGCGAGGACCCGTTCGGCGGCGTGGAGAAGGTCGACGAGTTCGGGGTGGGCGAGTCGGTAGTGGACCTCTCGGCCGGCGGGTCGGTCGATCACGAGCCCGCAGTCCTTCAGGCATCGCAGGTGCCCGGAGATTGTTCCTTGCGACCGGTCGAGCGCGGCAACGATGTCGCTCACGCGGTGCTCGCCGGCGGTCAGCAGTCGCAAGATCCCAAGTCGGGTCTGGTCACCCAGCCCGCAGAACAGCTTGGCGGCGACGGCGGTGTCGTCGAGTTGACGGGGAGCGGTGCGCATCGCTCGACAATATATCGACGACCAGCGATGTATCGGTGGTCGCAGATACGTCCAGGAGTCGCCGCGCCGCAGCTATCTCAACGACGGGATGCGCGCGGGTGCGGTGTGTCGTCGGCGGAGCGGCGATGGGGGCGTCAGCCGCCCATCATCGGGCCGTTCATCCAGTCGTCCCATTGGTCCCAGTCGCCGTTCATCTGGGGTCGTATGCCGCGCATCATGTTCTCGCACCACTCGGCTGGGCGTTCGGTGGAGGGGTTGTCGTTCATCCACGTACGGCAGGCCGACAGCATCTGCTCGGGGTCTCCCCACATCATGGGGCCCATCATCGAGCCGCTTCCCATGTGCCGGCTCATCCAGCCGGTCATGTCCTGGCACCATCCTGCTGAGGTCGGGCCCGAACCAGCGTCGTTCATCCACGTGGCGCAGGCCTGGCTGATGTCAGCGAGTTGTCCGCTCGCGGATGCAGTGGACCCAGACGTGTCGTCTTGGTTGGCGAGCGCGATCCCGACGCCGATGCCGGCGAGCGCCACGGCGACGACCACGAGCGGCAAGATCCAGCGGCGACGACGTGTCACCGGCGCAACCGTGGGCTCTTGCGTCTCGATCATGGAGTCATCGTGCGTACCCGAGGTGCTCGATGTACAGGGCACAACGACCCGATCGGACGGTCCCAGCGTGGCAGCGTGAACAGACCGAGGATGTGGCGATGTCGTCAGGGAACTCGGCGGTCTCGGTGAGCCGCATCGTGGTCAGCCCGTGTGTTGCCGGCCCTGTACTTGCCAGCGAGGGATCCGGGCCCGCGACCGTCGAACCTGCCGAGGCCGGTTCTGCTCGTGGGGGTCTCGATGCGTGGCTATGGGCGTCGTTCGGATGGGAGTCGGGCGGTCGGCGCTGCGACCGAGACCGGTTCGGCTGGCGATGTCGCCCCGCACCGATTGCGGCGACCGCGGGGCAGCGTCGGGATGGCGAGGACTGCGACGAGCGCGCCGATGACGCCGAAGGCGGCGACGCCGACGACGGTGGCGGCGCCGATCGCGCCGAGCACGGCGATGATCGGTCCGATGCAGCAGGCGACACAGGCGAGTCCGGCGGCGCCGACGAGGGTGCGGGCGCGGCTCATTGGGGTGCTCCGAATGCGGTGTGGACGATGTCGAGCGCGTCTGTAGGGGCGGTCACTTCGAGGGCGGCGCCGCGTGCGTCGATGGTGAGCCGGAATGAGAAGAACCGACAGCAGCCTTGTTCGGCGGCTGCGAGACGGGCGACCTGAGCGATATCGGTGGCGTCGTCGAGTTCGACCCGGACGCCACCGTCGATCGGCAGACGGGTCGCGCCGTGGAGGAGGTCGGCCCAGTCGTTGAGCCGGTCGGGAATCTGGTCGGGTGTGAGGGTGCACGCGATCGGGACGTCTCCGACGTCGGCTGTGAGGTTCGGTGGGTTGGTGAGCGCGATCGGAATCGCCGCAGGAGCCACGCTCGCGTCGGGCCCGACGGTCGTGGTGGTGACGCATCCGCACCTGTCATCGCACGGCCCGACCGGGCGGTGCTGCTCGAGGGCGGTCGCGGCGCGTTGCAGCTGTTGGGTGAGGGTTTCGAGTTCGACGATCTCGGTTCGAGCAGCGGTGAGTTTGTCGGCGACAAGGGTGCGGAGCCGGTCCTGGACGGGCCCGCATTCACCGCCGCTCCAGGCCGTGACGAGGTCGGTGATCTCGTCGAGGCTGCAGCCGAGCTGCTTGGCGCGGGCGATGAACTCGAGTTGCTCGACGGTGCGCTGGTCATAGACGCGGTAGCCGTTGCCGGCGCGTTCAGGTTCGGGAAGGACTCCGATGTTCTCGTAGTAGCGGACGGTCGCGGTCGAGATGCCGACCCGGTCGGCGACCTCAGCGATGCGGAGCAATGCGGTCATGGGCTCGACTGTAAACCTTCAAGTCAACTACAAGGTCAAGGGGTTGTTCGAGGACAGTACGGTCCGAGGTCATGCCCGACACGTTGCGTTCGATCTTGTTGTTCCTCGCCGCCGCGGTGTTGGAGATCGGCGGCGCCTGGCTGATCTGGCAAGGCCTACGCGAGCACCGCGGGATCGCCTGGGTCGGTGTCGGGATCGTGGCTCTCGCCGGCTGCGGCTTCGTCGCCACGTTCCAACCGGACCCGAGCTTCGGTCGGGTCCTCGCCGCATACGGGGGCGTGTTCGTCGCCGGCTCACTGCTCTGGGGAGTACTCGCCGACGGATTCCGACCCGACCGCTACGACCTGATCGGCGCTGCGATCTGTCTCATCGGCGTCGCAGTCATCATGTACGCACCGCGCG
>NZZV01000172.1 GCA_002698945.1 Acidimicrobiaceae bacterium | reverse complement strand
CGGTGTGTCTGTGGAGGGGCGATGTGGATGCGTACGTCGCCGAAGTCGCGCTCGCCGACTCGCTGGGGTACGACATGATCTGCGGCGGCGACTCTCAATCGGTGTATCGAGAGGTGTACGTGGGCCTCGCCGTGGCCGCCATGAACACCGATCGTGCGCGGTTGGGTCCGATGGTGACGAATCCGATCACGCGGCATCCGGCCGTGACGGCGAGTGCTATCGCGACCATCGACGACCTGTCGGGAGGTCGTGCCATCCTCGGCATCGGCACGGGCGACAGTGCGATCCGCAACCTGGGTGAGCGAGCGGCAACCCTGGCCGACCTGCGTGCCTACGTCGAGGCGCTCCACGGCTTGCTTCGAGGGGAGACCGTCGATTGGCACGGCAAGCCGATCCATACGAGCTGGGTGCAGCGTCCGGTCCCGATCTTCATCACGGCCGAGGGGCCGAAAACGCTCGAGCTCGCCGGCGAGCTCGCGGACGGCGTGATGATGCACACGGGTACGACGCCCGAGATCATCGCCGACAGCATCGCCCACGTGCATCGAGGCGCCGGGCGCGCTGGGCGAGATCCGGAGTCGATCGAGATCTGGGCGATGTTGAAGGGCAGCGTCGCCGACACTCGAGAAGCAGCCGTTGCCGCGATTCGAATGGGCCTTGCAGGCAGCGCCCATCACGCGTTTCGCTTCGGGTTGGAGGGGAAGTACGTCCCCGAGCACCTGCAAGCGGCGGTGCTCGAACTCGTCGAGCGGTACGACACCCGTGTCCACGAGGTCTGGGACGGAGCCAACGCGACGATCTCCGACGAGCTCGGCATCACCGACTACCTGGCAGACCGTTTCGGACTGGTCGGCACACCGGATGACTGTGTCGAGCGGCTCCGGGCGATTCGTGATGCGGGTCTTCGCAACCTGCTGGTGCCGGCGCTCGGACCCGACCCGACCGCCGTGCTGCGTCGCTTCGCCACCGAAGTGTTCCCGCGTGTCGATGGGTGACATCGCGTCGTCCGAGACGGCACGACCACCAGCCGACCGAGGCCGCTCGGGGTCGAGTTCGGCATTCTCCTGGGCGACGTGCCACGCTCGATGCCTCCGCTGGAGCAGTTCGACGACCTGCTTCGACAGGTGGACGTCGCGCAGCGGAGTGGTTTCACGTTGATCGCGCTGGGGCAGCACGTGCTCTACGGCGACGTGCGGTGGCTCCAGCCAGTTCCGACCCTCGCTCGGCTGGCAGCAGAGCTCGATCCTGTGGTCCGAGTGGCCACGACGGTTCTCATCGAACCGCTCCATCACCCGGTGATGCTCGCCGAGGAGCTGGCCACGCTCGACATCGTCACGGGTGGACGTCTCGATGTCGGACTTGGCGTCGGCTACCGGCGGGAGGAGTTCGAGCAGCTCGGGGTCCCCTTCGCCGATCGAACGTCACTCCTGGAGGAGACGGTCGCGGTGTTGCGCGCGATGTGGAGTGAGGAACGAGTCACGTTCGACGGTCGGCACTGGCAACTGTCGAACGCCGAGCCGCACATCCATCCGGTGCAGCGTCCGTCACCACCGATCTGGATCGGCGCCAGCAGCGAAGCAGGCGTCCGTCGGGCAGCTCGCATCGGTGACGCCTGGCCGATCGGTCCACGTCTGTCACTCGACCGGATCCGGGAGCTGTTGGCGGCGTTCGACGACGCGCGCGCGACGTCGGGACGACCTGCAGCGCGGCACCCCATTCGGCGCGAGATCGTGATCGGCGCCGACCGAGATGCGGCTCGTGCTCGCTTCCACGACATGACCGCCGAACGCTACGAGGCGTACGCAGCTCGCGAGCGCGGGTCGATCGCCGGGGGAGACGAGAACAGCGAACCCGCCATCGTCGGCACTCCCGATCAGGTCGTGGACGAGGTGCTCCGCATGGCGGCGGAGCTGCCGGTCGGACCCGTGATCACGAGGGTGCAGTGGCCGGGCATGACGGCAGCGGACGTGCACGCCTACGTGGAAGACCTCGGGCGGCACGTGGTGCACCCGATTCGCGCCGCGCTGGGGAGCACGTCTGCTTGATCCCTCACCCACCTCAGGACTATCATTCGGATGTTCATCAGCAAAGACGTCCAGGGGGGCCGGTGGCCGAACAGCGTCCGAATGGTGTGAGCGACCCCGAGGTGATCGACATCATTCGCAGTGTCGAGATGCGTCTCGGAACCCGACTGCGCGATGCCCGCCCTCTGCCCGGGGGTCATTCTGGCTTGACGCTCACGGCGGAACGTTGTGATGACCGCGAACAGATCGTGATCAAAGCGACCCCTCCAGGTCGGACGGCGGTCGGGCGTCACGATGTGCTCCGTCAGGCGCGGGCGATGCGCGTTGCGGCGACCGGAGTCCCAGTTCCTCGCTTGCTCGCGTCATCCGACGACCCGGCGTGGTTCGTGATGTCGTTCGAGGTCGGGGAGGCGGCTGAGCCCGCGCACGACGACGCGCCGAGCGGCGACGACACCGCCCTCGTGACTGCGCGCTTCCGAGTCGCTACTGAGATGCTCGCGCGACTGCATGAAGTACCGGTCGGCCCGCTGAGCGACGGTGAGGCGATCGTTGCGCCGGCGGACGAACTCGGCAAGTGGGAGCGGACGCTCGGAGCCATCGACGACGGGTTCAGTCGTGCTGGGCGCGAGGCGTTCGACGCGCTCGCGGGACATGTGCCCCGAGCGTGCGGGCCGGTGCTCGTCCACGGTGACTATCGACTGGGCAACATCTTGTTCGATGGGCCGAACGCGGTCGCAGTGATCGACTGGGAGATCTGGTCAGTCGGAGACCCGAGGGTCGACCTGGGCTGGTACTTGACCTTCTGCGATCCATCGAACTTCCCGAGCATCGGCTACCTGCAGCGGCGATTGCCGTCGCCCGTCGATGTGGTCGGTGCCTACGAGGCTCACGCGGGCCGCGCCGTCGAAGAGCTGCGGTGGTTCCTCGCGCTCGGGGCGTTCAAGATGGGTGTGGTGATGGCGCACAATCTCGCCCGTCATCGCAGTGGTCGCCACGTCGACCCGTTCCAGGAGCGTCTGCCGCCAACCATCGAACATCTACTCGGACGGGCTGCGACGTTGGCTGCGGCACCAGCTCCCTGATCTCCCAGAGAGGACATCCATGACGAACAGAACGGCACGCTCGCTCGTCGGAGGCGCTGTTGACCTGCACGTGCACGTGCGCCCTTCGGTTCGCCCGCGGCGTGCCGACAGCCGGCAACTCGTCGAGGAGGCAGCGGCGCTCGGCATGCGGGGCATGCTGTTGAAAGACCACGACCGCTCGACCGTGCCGGATGCCTGGCACGCCAACGCGCTCGACGTCGACGTGCGCGCTGGCGGCGCCGTGTGTCTGAACGCGCCGTCGGGTGGTCTCAACCCCGCCGCAGCCGAAGCAGCGATCGAAATGGGAGCCGACGCGATCTTCTTCCCGACCGATAGCGCATTCAACGACGGTGAGTTCTGGAGCGGCGTGCTGTCCGACCCCGCCAGCAAGGCTGCGGTCGTCGGTGAGCATCGGGCGCGCCGGCACACGGCTCGGATCTCGACACTCGATGCAGCAGGTGGGCTGGTTCCGGAGGTCGGGCAGGTCATCGACCTGTGCGCAGCGGCGGGGGTTCTGGTGTGCACCGGTCACCTCGGCGCCGACGAGGTGACCGCGGTGGTCGAGGAGTGCGCGTCCCGCGGGGCTCGGGTCGTGGTGACTCACGCGCCGGTCTTCACCCGCGCCGACGACGATCTGATGGCGCGCTGGGCGGCTTCCGGCGCCCTGCTCGAACTCGTCGTCATCTTCTGTTGTCAGTCTCCGCAGCTCCCCAGCGAGGTCTGGCGCAGCTACGAGACAGAGGCGGCGCTGATCGACCGCATCGGCGCCGATGCATTCGTGTTGTCGACCGACCTGGGTCAGGTCGGTAACCCTTCGCCCGCCGAGGGGCTCGTTGCGTTCGTCGACGGGCTGTTGGGCGAGGGCATCTCGGAGAGCGCGATTTCGCGCATGACGCGGGTCAACCCGGCGCGCGCACTTGGTTGGGAGGATCTGCAGTGAGTACGCAGGAAGCACGTCGAAGTCATCGGATCGCGACCATGGGAGGCGATGGCATCGGCCCGGATCTCGTGCGACACGCGACCCGAGCGCTCCTTCGCCTCGGCGAGCTCGATGGCTTCGAGGTCGAGCTCATCGACCTTCCCAACTCGGGCGCGCACTACCGGTCGACAGGCGTGTTGCTCGACGATGACACGCTCGACGCGCTCCGATCCTGCGAGTCGCTCCTGTTCGGCGCGGCCGGCGATCCTGAGCTCCCGCCGGGCTTCGTCGAGCGGGCCCTCATCCTGGACGTGTCGCGGTTCCTCGACCTGCACGTGGGCGTGCGGGCTGCCTACTTGTACGACGAACGGTTCACACCGCTCAAGTCGACCGGACGAGGCGACATCGATCTCGTGATCGTGCGTGACACCACCGAAGGTGAGCTGCCGCTTCCGGGCGGCCGCATGCATCAAGGGACGCCGTACGAGGCGGCAGCGTCGGTGTTGCTCCATACGCGCCACGGCGTCGAACGATCGATTCGGTACGCCTTCGACGTCGCACGCACGCGCCGTGGTCGGGTCTCACTCGTTGCTCAGTCCAATGTCCTCGTCCCCCACCAGTTGTGGGAGGACGTGCTCCGTGACGTCGCGGCCGAACAGCCCGACATCGACGTGGAGGCGCTCTACCCCGATCACGCGGCCATGAAGTGCGTGACCGAGCCGAAGACGTTCGATGTGATCGTGACGAACCTGTTGTTCGGAGGTGTGCTGACCGATCTGATCGCAGGCGTGGTCGGAGGGATGGGACTCATCGGTTCGAGCAGGGTGAACACCGAGACCGGGTTCGGGATGTTCGAACCTGCACACGGCTCCGCACCCAAGTACACCGGCATGAACGTGGTCTCACCCGTCGCGACCTTCCGAGCTCTGGCGATGTTGCTCGACAACATCGGCGAGCCGCGCGCCGCGTCGCGTCTCGAAGCAGCGATCGACGAAAGCCTCGCGTCCGGCGCCGTGGCCGGCGTGACGACGCGGTCTGGTACCAGCACGAGTGAGGCTGCCGATGTGATCATCGACTCGCTCGCAATGCCGGGGGCCGAGCGGCGCGCTGCGCGATGATCGAGGCATGGGCGGAGGTATGGGCGACGGAGCAGTGAACGTCGATCGAAGCGGCCGGAAGATCACCGGGTCCCAAAAGCTCCCCGAGCGGATCGCGTGGCAGATTGCTCGTGACCTCGTCGATGAGGGAATCGCGCCGGGCGGCATGCTGTTGTCCGAAGCCGAGATGGTCGAGAGATACGGGGTCGGGCGTGCATCGGTACGAGAGGCGTTGCGAATCCTCGAATTCCTCGGATTGATCGTGCTGCGGCCCGGCCCCGGGGGTGGTCCGCGCTGGATCGGTGTCGACACACGTCACGTCGGCAAGTCCTTGACTGCACACCTCCACCTTCGCGGGGCGACCTTCGGCGACGTGTTGGAGGCTCGCATGGTGATCGAACCGGTCATCGCGCGGCTCGCTGCTGAGCAGGCGAGCGAGGGGGGACTGGCCGCGCTCGAGGTCTTCGTGGACAGCCCGCAGCCGGACCCCACACTGTTGCCATCGATGCATGCGAGCGCGGCCACCGAGTTCCATGGACTGGTGGCCGGGATCCCTCGCAACCCGGTGTTGCAACTCTTCGCGCAGGCGGTGCGCCACATCTACGGCGAGCGTCAACAGGACCTGACGTTCCCCGATGCCGAGCGGCAGCGCGTGCTCGACGAGCACGTCGAGATCGCTCAGGAGATCCTCGCCGGCAACGGCGCCCGCGCCGAAGCCATGATGCGCGAGCACATGGACGAGTTCGGCAGGTTCGCCGAAGATCGGCACCCCGGGATGCTCGACGAGCGCGTCGACTGGTATTGACTCGGAACGCACGACGGTGCGTCGCCAACACCGATCACGGGTTATCATTCGCATGGATGCTCGCCAGTCTCCGCGTCTCCTCCGGCCGACTGCTGATGCTGGTGGCGACCGCGTGCGCGGTCGCGGGCACGCTCCCGGTGTTCTTGGTCGGTGCCTTGGCGGTACAGATCCGAGCGGACCTCGATTTCGGTCCGTCTGCCCAGGGACTGCTCGTGGGCTGCTTCTTCGGGGGCGTCGCCATCGGAGGAATTCCACTGGGCGGTCTCGCCGATCGCTTGGGATGGTGGCGTTCGCTCCGGTTCGTGGCACGCGTCGTGGCCGTGGTGATGCTGATGATCGCATTTGTCGTGCACGCATGGCTCCCGTTCGCGATTGCCCTGCTCGTGGGAGGTTTCGCCCACTCCATGGGCATGCCAGCCGGAAATCTTGCGATCCTCCGTGGCCTTCCCGTCTCGCGACGCGGCATGGCGTTCGGCATCCGTCAGGCGGCGATCCCGCTGTCGGTGCTGCTGGGCGGGCTCTCCGTTCCACTCGTCGCGGTGCGTGTCGGGTGGCGGCCGGTCTTCATGCTCGCCGTCATCGTGCCGGTGACCGTCCTGCTGCTCCTCCGGGTACTTCGCGACAGCCCATCGGGCGGACCCACCACGACGGTGGGGCGCACCCGCCCGCCAATGAGCATGCCCCTCGCGTTCATTCTGGTGCTGAGTGCCGGCGGAGCGATCGTCGTCAACACGTCGAGTGCGTTCCTCGTCACGACTGCGGTGGAAGGCGGCTTCTCCGAGAGTGCGGGCGGGTTGTTGCTGATGCTCGGCAGCGCCATCTCGCTCGTCATGCGAATCGCGTCGGGCGTGGCCGTCGACCGGTTCGGGCACGGATACCACGTCATTGCCGTGCTCCTGCTCGCCGGCGCCATCGGGTTCGTCCTGATCGGCACCGGCGGAACCATCGGGCTCGTCGTCGGAACCGGCATCGGTTTCGGCGCAGGAACGGGATGGGCGGGTCTGCTCCATTATGTTGCGACTGCTGAGCACCCCGACCATGCGGGCGGTGTTTCCGGGACGCTGTTGACGTTCGGCAACATCGGGGGCTTTCTCGGCCCGACCATGTTCGGTGTGATCGCAGAACGATGGTCGTTCGGCGTGGCCTGGACCGTGCTCGCCGGGGTGGCGGTTCTGGCCGCGATCGCCGTGATGCTCGCGGGGCGGGGCTTCGAGCGACGGCGGAGTCGGGCTGGGGGCATCCCGCCGGTGACCGCCGGCTAGGCCTGGTGCGAGTCGGCGGGCCGTCGGCCTGCCGAGGCGATTCCCGGCCGGGGACACGATGAATCTAATACACTTGCATTATCTAATGCAGATGCATGGGGGAATGTGGGACTTCGAGACCGATCCGGACTACCAAGGACAACTCGACTGGGCGGACGAGTTCGTGCGCGAGCACGTCGAGCCGCTCGACATGATCCTGCGAGATCCGTACGACAAGTCGGACGACCATGCCATGGCGATCGTCCGGCCGCTGCAAGAAGAGGTTCGCCGGCACGGCTTGTGGGCATGCGATCTCGGCCCCGAGTTGGGTGGCCCTGGGTACGGGCAGGTCAAGCTCGCGCTGCTCAACGAGATCCTCGGCCGTTCGGATTGGGCGCCCTCGGTCTTCGGCTGCCAGGCGCCGGACTCGGGGAACGCCGAGATCCTCGCGCACTACGGTACGGGGGAGCAGAAGCGGCGCTATCTCCAACCGTTGCTCGACGGTGAGATCTCCTCGTGCTACTCGATGACGAAGCCTCATGCCGGTGCGGATCCCACGCTCTTCGTCACACGAGCCGAACGTGACGGTCACGAGTGGATCATCAACGGGGAGAAGTGGTTCTCGTCCAACGCGCGCTACGCCAGCTTCTTCATCGTCATGGCGGTCACGAACCCGGACGTGTCGGCTTACAACGGGATGTCGATGTTCGTCGTCCCTGCGGAGACACCGGGCGTCGAGATCGTCCGCAACGTCGGGCTCGGGACCGAGAGCGAGGAATCAGCGACGCACGGATATGTGCGGTACCGCGATGTTCGCGTTCCCGCCGATCATCTCCTCGGCGGTGAGGGTCAGGCGTTCGCGATCGCGCAGACGCGGTTGGGCGGCGGGCGAATCCACCACGCGATGCGCACCATTGCGATGGTCAAGCAGGCGTTCGACATGATGTGTGAGCGCGCCATCTCACGCCAGACCCGCCACGGCACACTCGGTTCGCTGCAGATGACCCAGGAGAAGATCGCTGACAGCTGGATCGAGATCGAACAGTTTCGCCTCCTCGTGCTGAGAACCGCATGGCTCATCGACAAGCACCAGGACTATCGGCAGGTACGCGGCGACATCTCGGGCGTGAAGGTCGCGATGGCCCGCGTGGCGCATGCGGTCGTCGGACGCGCAATGCATCTCCACGGCTCGATCGGCGTCTCGAACGAGATGCCGTTCACGCGCATGCGCCAGGTCGCCGACATGCTCGCGCTTGCTGACGGCCCGGTCGAGGTGCACCAGGTGACGCTGGCACGTCAGGTGTTGAAGGACTATCAGCCGTCCGCCGAACTTTTCCCGAGCTATCACCTGCCGACGCGTCGCGCCGAGGTCGAGCGGCGCCTTTCCCACCTGCTCGAGCACGACGTCGCACAGCACTGAACCTCGTCACCCTGGCCGCGCCCCCTCGTTCACCCAACCCCGTCCGATCCCACACGGAGACACCATGAGTACACCGCCAGACGCCACACAGCTGTTCGATCTCACCGATACCGTTGCGGTCATCACCGGGGGGAGCCGTGGTCTCGGCCGCGAGATCGCGTTCGCATTCGCCCGGTTCGGTGCCACCGTGGTCGTCTCCAGTCGAAAGCTCGAGGCCTGCGAGTCGACCGCTGCCGAGATTCGTGAGTCGTGTGGTGTCGAGGCACACGCGGTCGCCTGCCACGTGGGCCGGTGGGACGATTGCGACCGGCTGATCGAGGCCGTCGTCGATCGTTGTGGTCGCATCGATGTGCTGGTCAACAACGCCGGCATGTCGCCGCTCTACGAATCGCTCCCAGCGGTCTCCGAAGAGTTGTTCGACAAGGTGATCGGCGTGAACCTGAAAGGGCCGTTTCGACTGTCGGCGCTCGCCGCGGACCACATGGTCGCTCAGGGCGGCGGCTCGATCATCAACGTCAGCAGCATCGCTGCGGTCGAACCCAGCAAGAACGAAGTGCCGTACGGATTGGCGAAGGCCGGCCTGAACGCGCTCACCGTCGCGCTCGCCCACATGTACGGCCCGGCGGTGCGGGTCAACGGCATCATGCCCGGGCCGTTCATGACCGACATCACCAACGCCTGGGACCTCGACGAGTTCGCCGAAACGGCACGCACCCGGATTCCCCTCGGCCGCGGCGGTGAACCCAACGAGATCGTCGGTGCCGCCTTGTACCTCGCCAGCCGGGCATCGAGCTACACGACGGGTTCGATCATCAAGATCGACGGCGGGTTCGCGTGGTCGCCGGCCTGAGCTGCGGCGGCATCG
>NZZV01000171.1 GCA_002698945.1 Acidimicrobiaceae bacterium | reverse complement strand
GCTGGTGTCGACCGGGCCGAACACGCAGCGCAACTCATTGGCGAGCAGGCCGACCAGCTCGACGCCGAACGGGATCTCGGTTCCGCCGCGGACGGCGTCGACGACGAGGCCGAGCAGACCACGGCTCGCCACCGGCGTGAGGCCGAACACTGCGATCTCGGGAAAGTCGAGCAGGGCCGGCAACCCGATCGTGTAGGCGTACGCCGGGGTCGGCGGGTCGGTCTCGGCCGACGGCGCGACCGGCTCGAGCGCCCACCCCTCGGTCTCGATCATCCACTCGATCTTCTCGGCGTGCGGGATGTGGAAGTCAGGCAGTTCCATGGTTCTCTCCGATCAACCTATCCACGGCCGAGCATCCTCCCGAGCCGCGTCGGGACGAGGTCGATAGCGTCAGCGGGGCCATGTACCGCTTCTTGTTCCGACCGAAGTGGATCGCCTTCCACCTCCTCGTGGTGGCGGGGATCCTACTGATGGTGAATCTCGGGTTCTGGCAGTTGCGTCGGCTCGACGAGCGGCAGCAGTTCAACGCCACGGTGGAGGCACGCTACGACGTGCCACCGGAACCGCTCGACGAGGTCCTGACGCCGACCACCGACCCCGACGAGGTCGAGTGGCGCCAGGTCACCCTCTCGGGCACGTACCTGTCCGACGGCTCGCTCACCGTCGTCAACCGGTCGCAGAACGGGCGTGCCGGCGCCAACGTCGCGGTGCCGCTGCGGCTCGACGACGGACGCATCGTCGTCGTGAACCGCGGGTTCGTCCCCTTCGGCTCCGACGAGGCCCCCGCCGCCCCGAGCGGCGACGTCGAGGTGATCGGACGGCTGCGCGAATCAGAGGTGCGCCGGACGGGTCAGCTCAGCGATCCCTCCGATGGCGAACTCACCGAGGTGCAGCGCATCGACCTGCCCCGCCTGGAGACCCAGCTCCCGGGCGAGGTCGTCCCGATGTACCTCGATCTGATCGAGTCGTCCCCGGCCGAGCCCGACGGTCCCCCGTTCCCGGTGGCGCCGCCCACCCTCTCGGAGGGCAATCACCTGTCGTACGCGTTCCAGTGGTTCATCTTCGCCGTTGCCGTCGCCGTCGGCTGGGTGCTCGCCGTCCGACACTCGGTTCGGAGCCGCCGGAACGAGGCGTCGCCGACCCAGGCCGGGACGCCGGTCGATCACGCGGTCTGACCGGCCGCTTCGATCGCCGCCATGCGACGAAACTGCTCGACGACGTCGGGCGTCGAGTGGGTCGGGTCGAGCTCGCGGTAGACCGCCTCGACGTTGACGGCGATCCGCCCGAACTCACCGAGCGACGAGAAGTCCTCGGAGCTGCCGATCGCAGCGGCGAGGTCACGGGCGGCGTCGAACGCGTCCATGCCGGCTGCGTGGCGCTGGCCCGCCTCGCGCTCGACGAACGCGAGGTAGTCACGCACCGCCGTGATGCCGGCCTCGTCGGTCACGGGTCCGTGTCCGGGAACGACCGTCTCGATGTCCATCCCGAGCATCAGGTCGCAGGCGGCGATCCAGTTCGACAGCGGTCCGGCCCACACGATCGGCGTGCCGCCGATGAACAAGATGTCGCCGGTGTAGACGGTGCGGGCATCGGGCACGACGACGATCGTGTCGCCCGCGGTGTGTGCCGGGCCGACCTCGATCAGCTCGACCATGCGACCGCCGACGTCGAGTTCGAGACGCCCCTCGAAGGTTCGATCGGGCAGGCGCATCTCGATGCCGTCGAACTCGAACTCGCCGAAGAACGATCGGAACAGGTCGCCGGCGGCGCCGGGATCGTTGTTGAGGGCTGCAAGGAGGGCGGGCGGCACGTCCTCCATCTCACGTGCCGCGGCGGACGAGGCGACGATCGTCGCTCCGTCGACCATCGAGTTGCCGTAGCAGTGGTCACCGTTGGCGTGGGTGTTGACGACCGTGCCGATCGGCGCCGACCGCACGTGGTCGGACATCGTGTCGAGCATCGAGCGGGTCAGCTTCGAGTCGAACAGGGTGTCGACCAACAGCGAGACGCCGTCGCCGACGATCAACCCGGCGTTGCTCCAGCCCCAACCACCGTCACCTTGCAGGTAGGCGAGGCATCCGTCGGCCACCTCGTCGAGTCGAGTCGCACGATTCCCCATCCCCTTGGGATACCACGCCATCATCAGCAACCACGATCTCGGCGGTTCCAGGTGCGGATACCGCAACTCAACTCACCGAGAACCGCACCACCACCACCGGCACCCAAGATCTCGGCGGATCCAGTCGCAGGATCCGCAACTCAGATCACCGAGAAGTCGGTCACCAGGCGTTCGGCCTGGCGCACCACCTCCAGGTAGGGGTCGACGGGCGGCACGCCGGGCAGCACCGACGCGTCGGCGACGAACAGCCCCTCGTACCCGCGCACCCGTCCGGCGTCGGTCACGACACCGTCGCGGCACGAACCCGCCACGTGGTAGTGACCGCCGGCACGTTCGACGACCCAGTCGCGCAACCGTTCCGGGCGCCCCACGAGGTGTTCCACACCCGTCCCCGCCGCGTCGACGAACACTCGCTCGACGGTCGCGGCGAACGGCGACGACGACAGCAGCGCGATCGCCGCCTCGACCCCGACTGCGAGCGCAACACGGTCGCGTTCGTCGGCAAGCTGTCCCAGCTCGACGACCGGCGTGCCCGCGGCGTCGACCGTCACCCGTCCCTGGCTGAACACCCTGGTCAGGCCGACCATCACGGCGCCGTAGCCGGGCGCGGTCAGGTGTTCGACCGGCAGCACCTGGTACCCGTCGTGCGTCGCCGCCGCGGAGATCGTCGGGACCGTCGGTTCGGCGACGCCGTCGGCGAGCCGGACGGTGAGCGTGAACGCCGGGTGGTCCTGGAGGTGTTCACCCAATCCTGGCACGGAGATCCCGCTCTGCAGCAGCAGCGCCGGTGTCCGCAGCGCCCCGGCGCACACGACGACGGCGTCGGCGTCGCAGGTGCCGCCCGCGAACTCGACCCCGACCGCTCGCCGACCGTGCATCCGGATGCGCCGCACCGGCTCGTCGACCACCACCGTCAACGACGGTGGTGCATCGTCGAGATAGGCATCGGACACCGTGACCCGACGGCGATTCCGCCGGACGAGACGCACGGGCCGGGCGAGGGGATCGGCCGCGAGCAATGCGGTCGACAGTGGTCCGTGCGCCCACGGTTCTTCGAGGGGCAATGCGTGGCCGCCGGGGTCGACGCCCGTGACGATCGAGCCGTTCACCAATGACGATCCGCCCAGTCCGTGTCCCTGCAGATATGGCTCCGGAGGTCGACCCGGCCTCCTGACGACTTCGGTCGGGAGAATTCGGGTCGGGTCGGTGAGGTACGGGCCGAGATCGGTGCCGGGAGCCGGCGGCTCGGCGTCGAACCGGTGGCCGGACTCGATCAGCAGCACCTCCGTCTCGGGTCGAGCGGCGAGTCGGGCGGCGACGACGCACCCGGCCGCCCCGCCGCCGACGACGACCCAACGCGCCATCGCGTCAGCCGTCGCTCATCCGAGGCGTCTCGGCCGGCAGCCCCTCGAGGTGCGCCGCGTCGTTGTAGCGCACGAGGCGCCAACGCCCGGGGCGCCCGAGGACGAGCTCGGTCAACGACGTGTTGAGCGTGTGGACGTCGAAGTCGCCCGTCATGGGTGACCGCAGGGCCCGTCGAAGCACCGCGTCGACGACACCGCCGTGGCAGACGACGACGATCGTGCCGCCCTCGTGACGTGCGACCAGTTCGGTGAGCGCCACGCCGACACGGTGGTGGAAGGCGGCGACGGTCTCACCGCCCGGGAAGGTGACGGCATACGGATCGGCCTCCCAGTCGGGCATGCCGTGACGGTCGATGAACTCCTGGAACGTGAGCCCGTCGCAGTCGGGGCCCGGGTCGTGCTCGCCGAACCCGTCGATCACCTGCACGTCGCGTCCGAGAACGGGTGCGATGATCTCCGCCGTTTCCCGCGCCCGCGGATAGGCGGAGCTGACGAGGGCGGTCGCCGTGATCTCACCCGTCCGTTCGAGACGGTCCCGGAGGCGCTCCGCCTGGCGGACGCCGAGCTCGGAGAGCCCGCTACAGGTACGGGGCCCGCCGACGACCCGGTCGACCGTCACCTTCGACTCGCCGTGGCGAACCAGCACGATGCGGGTCGGGCGATGCTCGTCGCTCACCCGTTTCCCCGCTTGGCCTCGGCGGCGGCGACGATCGCGTCGAACTCGTCATCGGTGAGTGGGATGACCGAGAGCCGGTTCCCGCGAGCGAGCAGTCGGCATTCGGTCAGCTCCGGTATCGCCTTCAGCTCGTCGAGCGACACGAACGGCAGGGGCCGGTCGGGCGCGACCGTCACCCAGTCCCACCGGGGATCGTCACGGTCGGAGTCGGGGTCGTAGTAGTTCGAGTCGGGGTCGAACTGGGTCGGGTCTGGTTCGGCACCCTTGACGATCTTGGCGATGCCGGCCACGCCGGGCGGCTTGGCGTTCGAGTGATAGAAGATCGCACGATCGCCGCGCTTCATCTCACGCATGAAGTTGCGCGCCTGGTAGTTCCGGACGCCGTCCCAGCCCTCGCGCTTGGCCGCGACCAGGTCGTCGTAGCCGAACACGTCGGGCTCACTCTTCAGCAACCACTTGGCCATGTCGGCACGGTACCGCACCGGCTCGTCGTGACGCCGGGTGCGAGTCGGAGGCACCACCGCACCCACAGGGGAAATGGTCGTCCGTCACCGGCCCTGAATTATTCGTCCAAATGCGAACGAGTGCCCGTTCGATCTCCTAGGTTCGCGCCAGTGGTCCCCCGGCACCGCTTGACGATCCGTTCCATCGACCCCGATCCTCGGGCGAGCGCCATTGCGACCGCCGCGCGGCAGCTGGGCCTGGTCGCCGACGAGCTCACCGTGAACGTCGCCGACATCGTGTTCCTGGAAGGCGACCTGGGGCAGGAGGCGCTCAACAAGCTGCACGGCTTCCTGGTCGATCCGCTGCTCCAGCAGGGATGGTGGGGCGAACCGAACAGCCATGGCGTCGAGGTGACGTACCTGCCCGGGGTGACCGATACCGCGGCAGCGAGCCTGCTGCACGCCGCCGAGCGTCTGGGTGTGCCCGTGACCGGAGCGGCGACCGGTCGTCGTGTCGAGATCGGCGGTGACGTCGACAGCGACACGATCGACCGCATCGTCCGTCGCGTCGTGGCCAACCCGGTGATCGAGCGATGGACAGCCGGCACGATCGAGCCGACGTTCCACGCCGAGAGCGTCGCGTCCGGCGTCGCCGACACGGTCGACATCATCGGCAAGACGATGGACGAGTTGCTCACGATCGGCGTCGAACGTGGTCTCGCGCTCGACCCACAAGAGCTGCGGACGGTGCAGGCCCACTACACCGAGCTCGGCCGCGAACCCACCGACGTCGAACTCGAGACCCTCGCCCAAACATGGAGCGAGCACTGCGCCCACAAGACGTTCCGGGCCGCGATCACCACCGACGACGGTGAGGACCGCCCGTCCCTCATCGACATGTTGCGCAACTGCACGGAGTCGATCGACGCCCCATTCGTGAAGTCGGCCTTCGTCGGCAACGCCGGAATCGTCGGGTTCCGCGACGACGTGACGATCGCGCTCAAGGCCGAAACGCACAACCATCCGTCGGCGATCGAGCCGTTCGGCGGTGCCAACACCGGCGTCGGTGGCGTGATCCGCGACGTGCTCGGTATCGCCCACCGGCCGATCGCCGTCACCGACGTGTTGTGTTTCGGGCCGCCCGACACACCGTTGTCCGACGTCCCGGAAGGTGCGCTGCACCCGCTCCGCATCCGCGACGGCGTGATCGACGGTGTCGCCGACTACGGCAACAAGATCGGTCTGCCGACGATCGCCGGGGCGGTGCTGTACGACCCCGGTTTCACCACGAATCCGCTCGTCTTCGCCGGATGCATCGGGGTCGCCGAGGGCTGGACGATGCCCGAGGGACCGTTCCCGGGTGACCGCGTGATCGTCCTGGGTGGTCGGACAGGACGCGACGGCATCCGCGGCGCCACGTTCTCCTCGGCGACGATGGACGCCACGACGGGCGAGGTCGCCGGCGCCAGCGTGCAGATCGGCGACCCGATCGTCGAGAAGCTCCTGATCGACGTGTTGGTGGGCGCCGAGCACCTCTTCAGCGCCATCACCGATTGTGGCGCCGGCGGCCTGTCGTCCGCGGTCGGTGAGATGGCCGAGGGTGTCGGCGCCGACGTCGAACTCGATCGGGTGCCGCTCAAGTACGCCGGTCTCGAACCGTGGGAGATCTGGCTGTCGGAGGCGCAGGAGCGGATGGTGATCGCCGTCCCGCCCGCCAACGTGGCCGAGATCGAGAACCGGTGCGGCTACTACGGCGTCGAGATGGCCGACATCGGTGAGTTCACCGGCGACGGTCGGCTGATCGTCCGCTCCGGCGGGACCGCGGTGCTCGACATGAGCACCGAGTTCCTGCACGACGGACGCCCGCAGCGCGAGCTCACCGCCAAGGTGCCGCGGCCGGCTCGCGGCGAGGAGGTCGGTCGCCAGATCGACGACCCACGCGGCACCCTGCTGGCGCTGCTCTCGCATCGCAACATCGCGTCGAAGGCGGACACGATCCACCGCTACGACCACGAGATTCTCGGCGCGACGGTCGTCCGCCCGCAGGTCGGCCGCCTGAGCGACGGCCCCGCCGACGGCGTCGTCCTGGCCGAACCGACCGACGACGCCGGCATCGCGATCGGGATCGGTGTCAACCCCTGGTGGGGGCTCCACGATCCGGAGGCGATGGCGTACGGCGCAGTCGACGAGGCGATGCGGAACGTGGTCGCCGTCGGCGCCGACCCCGACCGGACCGCCCTGCTCGACAACTTCTCGTGGGGCGATCCCCGCCGGGAGTCGACGCTCGGCGAGCTGGTCGCCGCCGTCGACGGAGCGTGTGCAGCGGCGATGGCCTACCGGGCACCGTTCGTGTCGGGCAAGGACTCGCTGAACAACGAGTACACCGGCGCCGACGGGAAGCGTCACGCTGTGCCCCCGACGCTGGTCGTCACCGCGGTCGCTCATGTGCCGGACCCCGACCGATGCGTCACACCGGTCCTGCGGCAACCGGGGAACAAGCTCGTCCTGCTCGGTTCGACCGCCCCCGAGTTCGCCGGGAGTCACCTCGACCTCGTGCTCGGGGAGCCCGACGTCGTCGGCTCCGTCCCTTCTCCCGACCCCGATGCGCCGACGCGCTACCGACATCTCCACCGGGCGATGGCCGAAGGACTCGTCTGGTCGTGTCACGACCTGAGCGAAGGCGGACTCGCGGTGGCGCTCGCCGAACTGTGCATCGCCGGCCGCCTCGGCGCCGAGATCACCGACCTCCCCCACGACGACCTCGCGACCGCGTTGTTCGCCGAGTCGCAGAGCCGCCTGATCGTGGAGGTCGCACCGGGCGACCTCGACGAGTTCCGCGGTGTGATGCACGAGCCGGTCGTCGTGATCGGCACCGTGACCGAGCTGACCGATCTCGTCCTTCCCGGACTCGACCCGATCGACGTCGAGGACCTCGCCGACGCATTCACCCGTCTCGAGGAGGCCGAATGAGCGCCGTTCCCGCACTCGTGATCGCCGGCCCCGGCACGAACCGCGACCGAGACCTGTCGCTCGCGCTCGAACTGGCCGGGGCCGACCCGACGACCGTCCTCGCATCCGAGCTCATCGACCACTCCGACATGCTGAACGATGCCCGGCTCGTTGCGATCGCCGGCGGCTTCTCGTACGGCGACGCGCTCGGCGCCGGGCGCATGCTGGCGCTCGACCTCAACGTGGGCCTGGGTGAGCGTCTTCGCGAGTTCGTAGCGACCGGTCGGCCCGTCATCGGCATCTGCAACGGCTTCCAGGTGCTGACCCGCACCAAGCTGCTCCCGGGTGCGTTGGGCCACAACGCACACGGCCGGTTCGAGTGTCGATGGGTCGTTCTCGAGCCGAGGCGGTCGTCGCGTTGTGTGTGGACCAAAGGCATCGAGCAACCGATCCACTGTCCGATCGCCCACGGTGAGGGCCGCTACGTCCACCCCGATCCCGACGCCCTCGCCGAAGCCGGCCAGATCGCGTTGACCTACCGCAGCACCAACCCCAACGGTTCGGTCGCCGACGTCGCCGGCGTGTGCAACGTCGCCGGCAACGTGCTCGGACTCATGCCGCACCCCGAGAACTTCGTGGTCGGCCGACAACACCCACACTTCCGAAGCGGCGGCGGGCTCGACCACCTCGGTCTCCAGCTGTTCCGGAACGGCGTCGCCGCAGCGGCGGACATGTAGGGGCGACGATGCGGACCAGCCTGTTCGAGCCGTTCACCGAGATCGATCTCCCGCTCCCGGATCGACGCGACGGCAAGGTGCGGGCCTCGTGGGCGATCGGACACGATCGCCGGCTCATCGTGACCACCGACCGTCTGTCCGCGTTCGACCGGGTGCTGGCGGGTGTGCCGTACAAGGGGCAGGTCCTGAACCAGCTCGCCGCGTGGTGGTTCGACCGGACCGCCGACATCGTCCCGAACCACGTGGTCTCGGTCCCCGATCCGAACGCCCTGCTCGCACGCGCCGCCGTGCCGCTCCCCGTCGAAGTCGTGGTGCGCGGACACATCACCGGCGTCACCGACACGTCGATCTGGGGGATGTACGCCGACGGGCTCCGCACGATCTACGGGTACGACTTCCCGGACGGACTCCGGAAGAACACGCCCCTTCCGCAGCCGATCGTCACGCCGACGACCAAGGCGCAGTCCGGCGGCCATGACGTCCCCCTCACCTGCACCGAAGTCGTCGAACGGGGTCTGCTCGACGCCGACCTGTGGGACCGGATCATGAGCGTCGCCCTCGCGCTGTTCGAACGTGGGGTCGATGTGGCGGACGACGCCGGTCTGATCCTGGCCGACACCAAGTACGAGTTCGGGATCACCCACGACGGCGACCTGTTGCTGATCGACGAGATGCACACACCGGACTCGTCACGGTTCTGGATGGCCGACAGCTACGAGCGTCGGCTCGCCGCCGACGACGAGCCCGAGAGCCTCGACAAGGAGGTCGTGCGACGCGCCTACGCCGACCTCGGCTACAAGGGCGACGGGCCCGCACCGAGCGTGCCCGACGAGGTGTGGTCGGCGACCACCGCCCGCTACATCGTGGCGTACGAACGCCTGACCGGCTCCCCGTTCGAACCCGGTTCCTATCCGGTCCCCGAGCGACTCACCGCCAACCTGACGAAAGCTGGCCTGCTGTGAAGAAGATCCCTGTCCACACGAACGTGGCCGACAGCGACCGCCAGGGAGCACGGCCACAGGTCGTCAGCGGGCGAAGCGGAGCGGAGCCCAGTGACGACCGTCCAAAAGAGGAGTGCGGTGTCCTGGGCATCTCGACGCCTCACGGTGACGGCATCGCGGAGCTGTCGTTCTTCGGGTTGTTCGCGCTGCAGCACCGGGGCCAGGAGGCATCCGGGATCGCCGTCAGCGACGGCTCGCGGGTGCGACTGCACAAGGACGAAGGTCTGGTGTCGAACATCTTCACCCCGGAGGTGCTCGCCCCGCTCGCCGGGTATCACTCGATCGGCCACACCCGCTACTCGACCACCGGCTCCAACGCACAACGCAACATCCAACCGTTCGTGATCGAGACGATGCACGGTCCGCTGGCCGTGGCGCACAACGGCAACATCGTGAACGCGTCGGCGCTGCGCGAGGAGCTGCTGCACCGCGGGTTCGGGCTCACCGCAACGAGCGACACCGAGGTGATCGCGCTCATGCTCGCGGCGGCCGGCGGACGCACCTGGCAGGAACGCCTCGAACGGACGCTGCCCGCATGGAAGGGAGCGTTCTCGCTGGTGCTGCTCGCCGCCGAGGAGGTCATCGCCGTCCGCGACCCGTGGGGCTTCCGACCGCTGTCGATCGGGCGACTCCCCCAGGGCGGCTGGTCGGTCGCCTCCGAGACGTGCGCACTCGCCACGCTCGGGTGCACCGACATCGACGAGGTGCGGCCCGGTGAGATCGTCACCCTGCGCGGGTCGGAGGTCGAACGACATCAGGCGCTCGCGCCGGCGACCCGTGCCGCACGCTGCACCTTCGAGTTCGTGTACTTCTCCCGCCCCGACTCGTTCTGGGACGGCCAGAACGTGCACCACGTCCGTCAGCGCCTGGGTCGCGAGCTGGCACGCGAGTCCGCCGTCGACGCCGACGTCGTCATCCCCGTACCCGACTCGTCGATCCCCGCCGCCATCGGATACTCCGCCGAGTCGGGCATCCCGCACAACGACGGGCTGATCAAGAACCGCTACATCGGTCGTACCTTCATCGAACCGACCCAGGATCTCCGCGAGCGTGGCGTCGCCCTGAAGTTCAACGCCTTGCGGGAGAACCTCGCGGGCAAGCGGGTGGTGATGATCGACGACTCGCTCGTCCGTGGCACGACCGCGGGCCCACTGGTCAAACTGGTGCGAGACGCCGGCGCGACAGAGGTGCACCTGCGCATCACCTGTCCGCCGATCACGCATGCGTGCCACTTCGGCGTCGACATGGGCCACGACGGCGATCTGATGGCGTCCCGGCTGAGCGTGGCCGAGATGGAGGAACTGATCGGTGCCGACTCGCTCGCCTTCCTCTCGCTCGACGGGATGATGCGGGCGGTCGGTGCGGAGTCGGGCTACTGCAACGCGTGCTTCACCGGCGAGTACCCGATCGCCGTCCACGAGGCACAGGCGAAGCTGTCGTTCGAGGGGGCGATCTTCTGATGCGGGTCGTGGTGATCGGACGCGGCGGACGTGAGCACGCCATCGCGTGGGCATGCGAGGAACACGGGCACACCGTGAGCCTCGCCGACGACCTCGGCGAACTCACGGCGGCCGACGTCGATCTCGTCATTCCCGGTCCGGAGGCGGCGCTGGTCGACGGGGTCGCCGACGAGTGCTCGTTCCGCAAGATCCCGTGCTTCGGCCCGACCTCGAAGCAGGCCCGCATCGAGTCGTCGAAGGGGTTCTCGCGACATCTCGCCCATTCGCTGGGGGTCCCCGGACCCGCCTACGAGCGTTTCGAGGAACTCGACGCCGACGCGGCGATCGCCTGGTGGCGCGAGTTCGGACGTCCGGTCGTGGTGAAGCTCGACGGCCTCGCCGCCGGGAAGGGCGTCACCGTGCCGGCCGACGACGCGGCGACCGAGGCGGCGATCCGCTCGACGGCGAAGCTCGGCCCGTTCGTGTTGGAGGAGCGCATCTCGGGCCCGGAATGCTCGCTGCTCGCCCTGTGCGACGGCACCACGGCGGTCGCCCTCCCGCTGGCCCAGGATCACAAGCGGATCGGCGAGGGCGACACCGGTCCGAACACCGGCGGCATGGGCGCGTACGCACCGGCCCCGATCGGATTCGAGTCGGCCGAGCTGCTCGCCACGTTCGTCCAGCCGATCGTCGACTACTACGCGTCGGCCGGCACCCCGTACGTCGGCGTGCTCTACGCCGGGTTGATGCTCACGGCCGACGGGCCACGCCTGATCGAATACAACTGCCGGTTCGGCGATCCGGAGACCCAGGCGGTGTTGCCGCTGCTCGAGACCGATCTCGCCGCGCTGGCACTGGCGTGCACGCGCCACGACGTGGCGTCGGTGCCGGTCGTCGTCAGCGATCGTGCGTCTTGCACCGTCGTCGCCGCCGCACCCGGCTATCCCGCGACGCCGAACACGGGGGCGACGATCACCCTCAGCGGGTTCTCGACGACCGATTGGGCCAACCGGTCGAGCGACGACCCGAACGCGATCCTGTTCCCCGCCGGGGTGTCCGATGGCCGCACCGCCGGGGGTCGTGTCCTGGCCGTGACCGGTCTCGGCGACGATCTGGCGGCCGCTCGCGCTGCCGCATACCGGGGGATGGACGGTGTGTCGTTCCCGAACAAGATCGTCCGCCGCGACATCGGCTGGCGAGCTCCCGGTGCGCTGCTCACCTCCTACGCCTCGACAGGCGTCGACATCGACGAGGGCAACCGCGCCGTCGAACGGATGCGGGGTGCGGTCGAGCGCACGCTCGGCGGCGACGTCCTGCGGGGGCTCGGTTCGTTCGGCGGGGTCCTGTCAGCGAAGCGGATCCTGGAGTGTGCTGACCCGGTCCTCGTGGCATCGACCGACGGCGTCGGCACGAAGGTCGAGCTCGCGGCCCGTCTCGGCAAGGTGCGCGGCGTCGGTCACGACATCGTGAACCATTGCATCGACGACGTGCTCGTCCAGTCGGCCCGACCGTTCTTCTTCCTCGACTACATCGCCGCCAGCGTGCTCGACGCCGACCTCGTCGCCGAGGTCGTCACCGGCATGGCCGAGGCGTGTGAGGCGGCGGGTTGCGTGCTGCTCGGCGGCGAGACGGCCGAAATGCCCGGCGTGTACGCACCGGGGGCGTTCGACGTGGCCGGCACCCTCGTCGGCATCGCCGAACGGGGCGAGCTGCTCCCTCGCGACGACGTCTCGGCCGGCGACGTGCTGATCGGGGTCGCGTCGAGCGGTCCGCACACCAACGGGTTCTCGTTCCTCCGCAAGCTGTTCGACTGGGTTCCGATGGAGGCGACCCCACCGGGGTTCGATCGTGAGCTGGGCGATGCACTGCTCGCGCCGCACCGGTCGTACCTCGGGGTGCTCGACGGCGCCCTCGCGTCGGGCAAGGTGAAGGCGCTCGCCCACATCACCGGCGGCGGACTGCCCGAGAACCTGCCGCGGGTGCTGCCCGACGGCGTCGACGCCGAGATCCGGCTCGGGTCGTGGCCGAGGGGTCCGCTGTTCGAGCTGATCCGCGAGCTCGCGACCGGCGTCGACGACCACGAGTTGCACCGCATGCTCAACATGGGGATCGGCATGGTCGTCGTGTGCTCACCCGACGACGCGGACGCCGTGCAGGCCACCATCGACGAACCCACCTGGCACATCGGCGCCCTCGTCCGAGGCCAGTCCGGCTCCCGCACCGTCCACCTCCTCTGACACAGATGGTGTCGGATCCCTTCCGTGCCCTCATTGCACAGACGGTGTCGGATCCCTTCCGTGCCCTCAGGTGCTGATCACCCTCTGGCGGGCGCACGGAAGGGATCCGACACCGTTTGTGCCAGGTCACTGGATCAGGCGCATGAGTTCTCGGGCGACCATGGGGGCGGCGTTCTGGTTCTGGCCGGTGACGAGGTTGCCGTCGACGACCCAGTGGTTCGCGAACGGGTCGCGGAAGGCGTGCGCACACTCGAACAGGGCGCCGGCCGCCCGCAGTTCGGTCTCGGGGTGCTGCGGGGTGCTCTCGATACCGAGTTCGCGCACCTGCTTGTCGGTGACGGCGCTGACCCGCCGACCCGCCACGAGCGGCGTGCCCTCGGGCGTGGTCGCCCGCAGGAGGCCGAGCGGGCCGTGGCAGACGCCGCCGATCGCCCGCCCCAGCTCGTTCGCCGCACTGATCTGGCGGCCGACCGCCGCGGACGTGCCGAGGTCGAACGCCGCTCCCCATCCCCCGGCCAGGAACACGATGTCGTACACCGACATGTCGAGTTCGCCGACCGCCAGCGAGTCGGCCAGCTGCTCGCGCAGGACGGCGTCACCGAGCAGGCGGTCGTCGGCCGAGGTGCGGATGACCGGCTTCAGCGACTGCGGGTCGACCGGGATGTCGCCACCGTTCGGGCTGGCGACGTCGACCGTCATGCCCGCATCGCGGAACAGGTAGTACGGAACGGTCAGCTCGCTCGCGAACACACCGGTCGGCTTGCCGAGATCGAGCCGGCCGTGGTTGGTGGCGATCACGAGCGCCCGCGTGCCGGCCAGGTCGAACGGCTCGGCGTCGGGGTCGTCGGGGTGGAGCCCGAGCCGTTGTAGCAGGCGCCGCACCACCAGCTGGGGCGGCCGAGGCTGGTTCGCACGCGCTGCTCGCCGCTGCTGGATCTGCATCTCGATCACGCCACGCGGCGGCAGGAGCGGCACCTTGCCGATCCGGGTGATCCGGCTCGTCACGTACGGCCACGGCTGGTTCCGTTCGGGGATCGAACGGTGCCGCTCTTCCTTCATCCGGTCGACCAGCCACGCGAACACCTCGGCCGCGGCGGGGTCGTCGGCACGGTTGACCATCTCGTCACCGTCGTCGGACAGGTCGTACAGCTCCCACTGGTCGGGTAGCACGTCGGTGCGGTATCGCGGCCCGCCGATGCCGTCGCTGGCGAGCTGTCGCACACCGGGCTCGGTCCAGGTCGCCGGATCGTCGAAGGTGCGTACGAGCTTCCACAGATGGGCCTCGTCACCGGCGCCGCCGACGTCGGTCGGCACCCGCCCGACGACCCCCTCGAAGTTGGTGGCGACGTGTGCTGCGACCTGGATCCGGAGCGGACCGGGCGCGTCGTCGGCGCGGCCGAACGCGCGAGCGATGGCGTTCGCGCCGGTGTCACCTTCGGGCATGTTGTCGCGGGTCATCACGTACACGATGCGATCGTCGTCGGGTGCCGCCCCGTCGACGACGGGCAGCAGGTTGCGTCCGGGCAGCGGATGCACCTCGCTGAAGTCGGCCCGTAGCCGGTCGGCGGTGGTGGCTTCGTCGATCCCGGCCGCGGCGAGCAGCGTGGGAACGAGGTCGACGTGCGAGGTGGGCCCCGTCACGCGTCGCGGCTCGGTGGTCGTCGATCCGACGCGGGCGATGGAGAACGGGATCCGGGTCGCCTCGTCGTAGAGCTGGAACCACTTCTGGTGGAGTCCGCCGTGAGCGCCGAGTAGTTCGCCGTGATCCGAGGTGCGCACGAGCACGGCATCACCCGTCGTGTGCTCGGTGACCGCTCGCCGCACCCGGTCGAGCGGCCGGTCGACGGCGGCGTGGAGCCGGTAGTAGAGGTCTCGGTACTCCTGGGCGTGGTTCCGGTAGAGCCCGGCGACCGCGGCGGGCGGGCCGTAGCAGGAGGGGTACGCCGCGCGGTAGGCGACATGGGCGGCCGGCTTGCTGCGCAGATCTTCGGAGGCGCTCGGCGCGGGCGGCACCGACGGCACTTCGATCGCCGCCAACTCCTCCGGCATCCCGCGCCGCATCCAGAGTGGGAACAGCACGATGTCGTGCGGGTTCACGAAGCTGGCGACGAGGAGGAAGGGGCGTTGCGCGTCGGCGTCGCCCGCCCTCCGACGGGCGTAGCGGTCGTCGAGCCAGGCGACGACCCGCTCCGCGATGAGGGCGTCACGGGCGAGGCCGGAGTTGGCGAACAGTCCGCCGTGGGGTTCGGGGCCGACCCAACCCGAGAAGCCGTACGGGTCGAGCGGATTCTCGTCGAGGTAGCGCCGGACGTTGTCCTCGATCACGTCACCGGTGGCGGTGTTCGTGGGGAGGGGCTGACCGTCGTCGCCGTGCAGGTCGGCGTGGGAGATGTGCCATTTGCCGTCGTAGTGGGTGTCGTAGCCGGCGGCGCGGAACCAATTGCCGAGCGTGGGGACCTCGTGCGGCGGCAGCCAGCGCATGCGTGAGTCGTCGGCCATCTTGCCGAGTCCGTCGGTCTGGGTGACGCCGTGCAGATCGGGATACTGACCGGTGAACAGCGTCGGTCGGCTGGGGACGCAGGCGAGCGAGCCCGTGTAGTGACGGTCGAACGAAACACCGTGGTCGTCGAACCAGCCGGCACCCGTGAGCGCCTCGCGTCGCCAGGCGCGGAGTTCGTCCGTCTCGTAGGGCGGAGCCGCACGCTCCTCGTCGGTCATGAGCACGATGACGTCGGGACGGTTCACGAGAGGTCCTCCAGGCGGGCGACAAGGCCGTCGAGCATCATGTCGCTCGCCTCGGCCATCTTGCGGGCGACGGCGGCGCCGATCAACGCCTTGTCGGGTCGTCGGCCGGCGTCGACACGGGTCGTCAGCGAGACGCGGGTGCCGTCGGCGGTCGGGGTGAGCATCCAGGTGTTGGACGCGTGTTGCACGACGGGGATCAGCCCCTCGATGTCGTAGGCCAGGCAGTGGTCGGGCTCCCAGGTGGTGACCCGTTCGATGAGGGTGATCTGGCCCGTCTGGACACGGCGGGCGGTCCCGACGCCGTCACGGCGCTCGGTGGTGAGGCTCGAGTGGTCGATGTCGTCGGCCCACAGGACCAGCGCGTCGAAGTCGGCCAGGACCGCCCACACCGTGGCGGGCGGTGCGGCGACGGCGCGGGTACGGGTGAGGGTCGTCATGGTTTCCTCCGTGGGTGAGGGCGGCCGGCGGGCAGCCACATCCGCCCCGCCGAGAAGTATCGCCGGTCGGTCACAGCGAGCCGGCGATGAACTCGTTCAGGAGTCGGGCCAGCTCGGGCCCGTTGTCCTCCTGGAAGAAGTGACCGCCGCCTTCGATCGTGCGGTGCGGTTGTCCCTGTGCGCCCGGGATGAAGGTCCGGAAGGGTTTGTCGCCGCCTCGGGTCACGGGGTCCTGATCGCTGAAGCAACAGAGGAAGGGTCGCTCGTACGTCCGCAAGATCTCCCACGCCTCCTTGTTGGCGGCCGCTTCGGGGTCGTCGGGCGAGGTGACGACCAAGGCGGGCCAGATACGGGCCCCGGCCTTGTACGAGTCGTCGGGGAACGGAGCGTCGTACGCTGCGACCTCGGCCGGGTCGAGGTCGCGGACGCTCGCGGCGTTGACGAGGAACCCGACGTCGAAGACCGGAGTCGTCTGGGAGAACTGCTGCCAGCGCAGGAACGCCTCACTCGGCCGCTGGTCGCCGGTCGGGAGCCCGGTGTTGCCGACCGCCACGCGGGCGAAGCGGTCGGGCGCGGCGGCGACGAGGCGGAGTCCGATCAAACCGCCCCAGTCCTGCCCGAAGAAGGTGACGTCGGTCAGGTCGAGATGGTCGAACACCAGCGCCGACATCCATGCGACATGCCGCGCGTAGGTGTAGTCCGACTGCTCCGCCGGCTTGTCGCTCCGGCCGAACCCGACCTGGTCAGGGACGATCACACGGTGTCCGGCCTCGACGAGGGGCGGGATCATGAAGCGGTACAGGTAGCTCCACGAGGGCTCGCCGTGGAGCAGCAGCACCGGTGCCGCGCCCGATGGCCCCTCGTCGAGGTAGTGCACACGCAAGGTGCCGCCGTCGCCGTCGGGTATCTCGGCGTAGTGCGGCGCGAACGGGTAGTCGGGCAGATCGGCGAATTGTTCGTCGGGGGTACGCAGGACGTGCATGTTCGTGCTCCTGTCAGGTCGCGTTCGTCGTGGTGTTCGGGTCGTGGTGTTCGGGTCGTGGCGTTCAGATCGTGGTGTTCAGGTCGTGGCGTCCGGATGCCGGCGGGATCTCGATGCGATGGAGGTCGTCGCCGAGTTCGACGACCCCATCGAAGTGGAGGGATGCTCGGCGTCGCCACTCCTCGGCGGTGTCGGGCGTCAGGGCGGGGACGTAGTGGGTGAGGACGAGTGTGCCGACGCCCGCACGGGCAGCGGTCGCGCCGGCCTCCTCGGGTGACGAGTGGTAGTCGAGGGTGTCCTGCATGCGCTGGAGCGGCACGTTCTCGATCAGGTCCTTGCGAATCACGGTGTGCACCAGGGCGTCGGCGCCGTCACAGAGCCGATCGAGGCCCGCGCAGGGCACGGTGTCGCCGGCGACGACGACCGCGGTCCCCTCGTGCTCGATCCGGTAGCCGAGTGACGGTTCGACCGGCTTGTGGTCGGTGGGCGCACACGTGACGGCGACGCCGACGCCCACATCGATCGGACCCTCCTCGACCTCGACGACGGTCACAGGCGGCGGTTCGGTGAGGTCGTCGTGGTGGGCGATGCGGTACGCGATGTCGGGCGCGAGCGCCGCCAGGAGGTGGTCGACGACGTCGCGTGTGCCGACGGGTCCGACGATGGTGAGCGGATTCGGGGCGAACGACGTGACCCACCGGGTCGTGATCACGTCGTTGAGATCGGTGATGTGGTCGCTGTGGAGGTGGGTGATCAGGACGGCGGCCAGATCGCCGGCGCCGACGCCCGCTGCAGCCATGCGCATCAAGACACCCCGACCGGCGTCGACGAGCAGATGGCGAGTCGCGTCGGCAGCGGTGACCGTGACGAGGGTGGCCGGGCCGGCCCGGTCGGGTGCCGGAATCGGGCTGCCGGTGCCGAGCAGCGTGACGATCACTGTTCTGCCATCTGCTGCTGGGCGCGTGCGACGTCGGTACCTGCCGCCTCGCGCGAGACGAGTTGGATCTCGACGGCGTGGAGGGTGCCGGCGAACGGGAACGGGGCGTCGTAGCGAGCGGAGACCGGCGACCCGTGGTCGAAACCGACCGATGCCCCCACCGACGAGATCATCCGCATGAAGAAGGGAATCTCGGCCGCGCCGGCAGGGGCACCGTCGATCAACAACTCGATCGACCCCGTTTGGGGACCGGTGCGGCGGAACCGGGTCGTCAGGGTCGACGCACCGGCCGGCACCTCGCGGTCGGACTCGAGGATGGTGTGGTCGTCGAACGCGTTGTAGTCGACGACGAGCCGATCGTCCTGCACGAAGACGGAAATGCCGGAGTTCTCGGTGCCGGTGGCGTAGAGCACGCCACCGTCACCCATCGACCGGGTGACGGTCGCCGTGAGGTCGAACGAGCGACCCCCGATCGACGCCGACGCCTGCGCCGGGATCGGCGACATGGGCGGACGGTAGACGTACCGGCGATCGGTCGGGTGCGGGGATCGGTCGCGGAAGCGGGCGCCGAACAGCTCGATGCCACGGTCGTCGAGCGGGAGCACGCCGTGCCGTTCCGCCTCGTCCCACCACAGCCCGACCAGTTGGGCCAACAGTTCGGGGAACTCGGCCGCGAGGTCGTGACACTCCGACCAATCGGTGTCGAGTCGGTACAGCTCCCACGGTTCGGTGTCGAAGTCGGCGCCCGACTCGTGACGGCAGACCGCCTTCCACCAGTCGTCGTCGAGACGGGTGATGAGAGCGCGGCTGCCCATCATCTCGAAGTACTGGAGGGTGTTGGCGGCCGGAGCGTCGGCGTCGGCGAGGAGGTGTGCGAACGAGTGGCCGGTGACCGGTAGTTGCTCGACCCCACGGCGGACCACGGGCGGGGTGACGCCGATCAGCTCGTAGAGGGTCGGGACGATGTCGGCCACGTTCGCGAACTGGTGGCGGAGGGTGCCGCGCTGGTCGGGGTCGATGCCGTTCGGCCAGTGGAGGATCATCGGCACGTGGACGCCGCCCTCGTGGGTGTTCTGCTTGTACCAGCGGAACGGGGTGTTGCCGCACTGCGCCCAGCCCCACGGATAGTTCGTGTGGCTGTGCGGTCCGCCGATGTCGTCGATGCGGTCGATCGCCTCGTCCGGGGTTTCCAGGATGAGGTTGAAGAACTTCATCTCGTGCATGACCCCGTACGGGCCGCCCTCCTGCGACGCGCCGTTGTCCGCCATCGCGACGACGATGGTGTTGTCGAGCTCGTCCATCGCGCGGAGACCGTCGACGAGGCGGCCGATCTGGTCGTCGGTATGGTCGAGGAAGGCGGCGAACGCCTCCTGGAGTCGTGCCGCGAGGCGGCGTTGGTTCTCGGGGAGGTCGTCCCACGCCTCGACGCCGGGGTTGCGGGGCGCGAGTTCGGTGTCGGGTGGGATGAGACCGAGTTCGAGCTGTCGGCGGTACCAACGCTCGCGGACGACGTCCCAACCCTCGTCGTAGCGGCCGCGGTACTTCTCGAGGTAGGTGGTCGGCGCCTGGTGCGGCGCGTGGGTGGCGCCGAACGGCAGGTAGGCGAAGAACGGGCGATCGGGCCGGACGCCCTTCGAGTCGCGGATCATGCGCAACAGCTGGTCGACGAGGTCCTCGCTGAGGTGGTAGCCGTCGTCGGGCGCACCCGGCGGATCGACCGGGTGGTTGTCACTGACGAGATCGGGGTGGAACTGGTCGGTCTCGCCCTCCAGGAAGCCGTAGAACCGGTCGAAGCCGCGGGCGAGCGGCCAGTGATCGAAGGGTCCGGCCGCCGAGCACTGCTCCATCGGCGCCAGGTGCCACTTGCCGGCGCAGAACGTGCCGTAGCCGGCGTCGCCGAGGACTTCGGCGACGGTGGCGGCGTGAGGCGAGATGTGACCGAGCTGGTGGGGGAAGCCGGTGCTCCAGTTCGAGACGCCGCGCATGCCCGCGGCGTGCTGCGACCGGCCGGTCAGCAACGAGGCCCGAGTGGGCGAACACAGGGGGGTGACATGGAAGTTCGTGAACTGCAGGCCGCCGTCGGCCAATGCGTCGAGATGGGGCGTGTCGATGTCGGAGCCGTAGCAACCGAGCTGGGCGAAGCCCGTGTCGTCGAGCAGGATGATGACGACGTTCGGTGCCGAGCCGCCCGGATGCGGCGGTTCAGTGAACGATGGTGTGGAGTCGGCCAGTGTGCGACCGATGCGGAGTGTCATGTTCGGCGGATCCCCTCGTGTGCCGTCCACGCCATCTTGCATTCTGCGAGTCGAACTGTCAATATCTTCTGACATGGGAACTCGCGAAAGTTCGAACGGTGTGGCCGGCGAGACGGACGGCCGCCGCCGCCGGCGCGAACAGGGCCGCCTCGCGGTCGTCGACGCCGTGATCGACCTGATCCTCGACGGACACGGACCGCCGACGGCCGAGCAGATCGCCGCTCGCGCAGGCGTGTCGGAGGCGTCGGTGTACCGGTACTTCGAGTCGCTCGACGAGTTGCGGCGTGTCGGCGTGCAGCGGTACTTCGAACGGATCGACCACCTGATCTCGATCGACGAGATCGGCGACGGGCCACTCCCCCGTCGAGTCGACGCGTTCGTGGTGAGTCGGCTCGAGTTCTATCGGGCCACCGAACCGATGGCGCGCATGTCGCGACGCCAGGCGTTCGACGTCGAGCAGATGCGCACCACTCTCGCTCGGGTCCGGGCCACACTCGCCGACCAGATCGCCCAGCACTTCGCTCCCGAACTCGCCGAGCTCCCGTCGACCGCGCGGCGCGACCGAATCGCCGTGCTCGCCGCACTGACGTCGTTCGAGTCGTGGGACCTGATGCACGAACAAGGCCTCGATCCGGACGACATCTGCCGCGCCTGGCGCACCAACCTCACCACCCTCCTGGTCGGTTGATGTCTGGTCGGTTGAGGTCAGACCCCATCCGACAGAGCAGGTCGGTTGAGGTCAGACCCCATCCGACAGAGCAGAATGTAAGGGTCGCCTCGACCTGTTCGGTTGGGGTCTGACCTCATCCGACCGAGGGGGAACAGTGCGCAACATCGGGGTCTACAGCACGGCGACGGAGATGTTGGATGCGCTCGCACGCGGCGACACGACGAGCGTGGAGCTGGTCGAGATGCACCTGGAACGGATCGAACAGGTCGACGGCGAACTGAACGCCATTCCTGTCCGGACGCCGGAGCGGGCGCGCGACGCCGCACGGGCCGCCGACCGGCGACGCGCCGACGGTGACACCGCTCCTCTGCTCGGGCTCCCCCTCACGTTGAAGGAGTCGACGCGGGTCGCCGGCCTGCCGCAGTCCGCCGGTATCCCCGAGTCCGCCGGTCACGTGCCCGACACCGACGGGATCGTCGCCGGGCGCGTGTTCGCGGCGGGCGGCTGCCTGCTGGGCACGACGAACATCCCGTTCGCGCTCAGCGATTGGCAGGCCGACAGCGCGGTGTACGGCCGCACGCTCAACCCGTGGGACACCAGCCGGAGCCCGGGCGGCAGCACCGGCGGCGGTGGCGCCGCGCTCGCCGCCGGCATGACCCCGCTCGAGATCGGCAGTGACATCGGGGGGTCGATCCGCGTTCCGGCCGCCTTCTGCGGGGTGTACGGCCACCGCCCCACGGAGACCGCGATCCCGCGATCGGCGTCGATGCCCCCGCACGACCTCGACAATCCGGCGGCGATCATGGGCGTGCAGGGTCCGCTCGCGAGGTCGGCAGCCGACTTGGAGCTGATGTTCGACGTCGTCGCCGGGCCGGTCCGGCTCGAGGACCGGGCGTGGCGTTTGGAGGTGCCGCCGGCGCGACACGAGTCGCTCGACGGGTTCCGGGTCGCGGTGATGCCCGACATCCCGTTCGCGTCGCCATCGCGGGCGATGCGGGCAGCGGTCGCCGACCTGGCCGACTTCGTCTCGGACGCCGGCGCCGTCGTCGGCGAGGCGATGCCACCGTTCGACGCGGAGCAGTACTTCCACGACTACCTGGCGACGCTGATGCTGATCACGACACAGGGTCTGAGCGAGGAGCAGCGGCGTCGGGCTGCCGAGCGGATGCAGGCGACGGGCGATCCGACCGACGCGGCGCGAGCACGCGGCATGATGCTGTCGGCGACGGAGTTCCTGCGGTTGCTCGACCGTCGCGAGGCGGCGCGTCGGGCGTGGGGCGAGTTCTTCGAGCACTGGGACGTGCTCGTCTGCCCGACCGCGATCGATGCGGCCTTCCCGCACACCGACGGCCGATTCGAGGAACGGACGCTCGAGATCGACGGCGAGACCGTGCCGTATCACCACATGGTGGTGTACCCGATGTGGGCGATCTTCGCCGGCCAGCCGGCCACGGCGTTCCCGGGCGGTCTCGATCCGCGCGGGTTGCCGCTCGGATTGCAGGCGATCGGCCCGTACCTCGAGGATCGCACGCCGATGCGGTTCGCCGCCCTGCTCGAGGCCTGGAACGGCTTCGTGCCGCCGCCCGCCTACGCGTGACGGCGGCGGCCGGTGCTCATGTCACCGACTGGATCGGCCGATGTAGTCGAGGTGCGGTGCGCCGGTGACCGCTAACGTCGCCGACGCTCACGCACGGAGCAAACAGAGGTCGGCGCCGACGGCGCCGCGGAGGGACGATGAGTCAGCAGAGTGTCGGTCGGACAGCAATCATCGGTGACGCAGCGCTCACCGGCCAATGCGTCGAGGTCGCAGTACGGTCCGGGCTCGAGGTCGTCCTGGTCGCCACGACCGACGCCGACACGGAGCGGATCGCCGTCGAACACGGGATCCCGGTGGTCGACTCCCGCGTGCCGCTGGCCGACGCGCTCATCGAACGACGCGCCGACGTCCTGCTCAGCATCGCTCACCTCCGACTCGTTCCACCCGACGCGCTCGCTGCGGTGACGACGGCGATCAACTTCCACGACGGCCCGTTGCCCGCCTACGCAGGCCTCAACGTCACGACCTGGGCGATCCTGAACGGTGAGCAGCAGCACGGGGTGTCCTGGCACCACATGACGTCCGGGGTCGACACCGGTGACCTGGTCACGAGTCGAACGTTCGAGGTCGCAGCCGACGAGACCGCGTTCTCGCTGAACGCGCGCTGCTTCGAGGCAGCACTCGAGTCGTTCCACGACGTCGTCGACGCGATCCGTGCCGGCGAGGTGCCGGCGCAGTCCCAGCCCGACGGCGTCCGACGCGAGTACCGACGACTCGACAGGCCGGTCGTGTTCATCGACAGGACCGCACGCGTCGAGCAGCTCGAACGCGCGACACGCGCCCTCGATCTCGGAAACCGGATCGTGAACGGCCTGGGCGCCGTGCGACTCGTCGGGCCGGCCGGGTTCGTCGTCGTCCGCACACTCCGGGCAGGTGGTCGCCCGGCGGGCGACCCGGGGGCGCTCCGGATCATCGATGGTGATCTCGAGATCACGGTCTCCGACGGCACGGTGACCCCCACCACCGAGACGCCGGACGGCAGGACGCTCACCGCCCGCGAGGCACTCGACCGGCTCGGACTCGAGGACGGCGGAACGGTCCCCGACGTCGCCGATCTCGAACGTGCCCTCACCGACTCCGATCGCGAGTTGGCGCGGCACGAACCGGGCTGGACCACCGTCCTGACCTCGGTCGGCGACGATGACACCCCCGCGCTCGCGTCGCCGCACGGCGAACCGGCGACACGTCCGCTCGATGTGGCGCCTGCCGACCTCGCGACCGCCGTGGCGCTCTGGGCCGATCAGGTCGACGGGGCACCCTTCCTGACGGTGACCGATCCCGCGAATCGCGAACGTGTCGCCCTGTTGGAGCCCCTGCTCGCCGCTCCCGTCGTCTCGCTTCGGCTGGACGCGTCCGACTCGGTCGCCGAACTCGCCGACACGCTGCCCGTCGCGATCCACGGCGCGCTCGACTCCGGCCCGTTCCTCCACGACCTGATCGGTCGGATCCCGCAGCGTCGAACCGTGCCGCACCACGACCGTGTGACGCTCCACCTCGGGCTCGACGACCCCGACCCGCTCGTCGCGGCCGGGCGCAGTGGCGTCCACGTCCTCGTCGGCACCGAGCGCTGGGCCGTCGTCGCCCCCGGCACCGACGCGGCAGCTCGCGCGGCAGCGCAGATCGACGCGATCGCCCACACGGTGACCGAACGCGCCGAGCATCCACTGTCGACGATGCCGGTTCGGGGTGTGCTCGACGACGAGATCGACGCGCGGCTGAACGACACCGCGATCGACTACGACCCGTCGACCACGATCGATCGGCTCATCGCCGACCGGAGCGCCATGTCGCCCGATGCCCCTGCCGTCACCGCGGGCGGCGCGACGATCACGTACGCCGAGTTCGACCGTCAGGTGCGGCGTCTCGCATCGGCCCTGGTAGCGGCGGGAGTTCGCCGCGGCGATCGCATAGCAATCGCGGTGCCGCGCAGCCTCGACATGCTCCGGTCGGTCGTCGCCGTCCTACGGTGCGGGGCGGCATACGTGCCGCTCGACCCGACGTATCCCCCGGACCGCCTGCGACACATGGTCGACGACAGCGGCTCCACGCTCGTCGTCGCGTTCCCCGACGAACCGGTGCTCGCTCATCTCGGGGCAGTCCGGGTCGTCGACCCACGCGCCGCACTCGACGCGCCCGACCCCGGACCCGAACCCAGCCACGACGGCGCCGACCTCGCCTACGTGATCTACACCTCCGGATCGACCGGCACCCCGAAGGGGGTCATGCTCGAGCACCGCAACGTCGTCAACTTCTTCGCAGCGATGGACCAGGTGATCGAGCACGAGCGTCCCGGCGTCTGGCTCGCCGTGACCAGCCTGTCGTTCGACATCTCGGTCCTCGAACTTCTGTGGACGCTGACACACGGCTTCCACGTGGTGCTGTCCGACGAGATCGGCGCCCGCTCCGTCACGACCGCGACGCGCTCGACGACAATGAGCCTGTTCTACTTCGCCGCCGGCGAGGCAACCGCCGCCGACGGGTACCGGCTCCTGCTCGAGAGCGCACGGTGGGCCGATCAACACGGCTTCGAGGCGGTCTGGACACCCGAGCGGCACTTCCACGCGTTCGGCGGCGCCTACCCGAACCCGAGCGTGACCGGAGCGGCGTTGGCCGCCGTTACCGACCGGATCGCCATCCGAGCCGGCAGCGTCGTCGCCCCGCTCCACCAACCCGCACGCATCGCCGAGGAGTGGGCCGTCGTCGACAACCTGTCGAAGGGTCGGGTCGGCATCTCCTTCGCTCCCGGTTGGCAGCCGAACGATTTCGTGCTCAATCCGGGTGCCTACGCGACCGCCCGCGACTCATTGCCGGACACGATCGACACGATCCGTGCGCTCTGGCGCGGTGAGACCGTCGATCTGCCCGGTCACGACGGCGAGCCGGTCGCGGTGTCGACGCTGCCGCGCCCGGTTCAGGCGGAGTTGCCGGTATGGCTGACGTCCGCCGGTACGCCTGCGACCTTCGAGCGCGCGGGGACCATGGGGGTCAACCTGCTCACCCATCTCCTCGGCCAGTCGACCGAACAACTCGCCGAGAACATCGGTCGCTATCGCGCTGCGTGGCGTGCAGCCGGGCACGAGGGCGAAGGTCGGGTAACCCTCATGCTGCACACGTTCATCGCCGACTCGACCGAGACGGCGAAGCGTGTCGCTCGCGAGCCGATGAAGCAGTATCTGTCGACTGCGACCGGACTGATCAAGAACATGGCGTCAGCGTTTCCGACGTTCGCGGGCCGCACGGGATCGGGCGCCGACGACGCGTTCCGCGACCTGACCGACGCCGAACTCGATCAGCTGCTCGAGATGGCGGCCGACCGCTATCTCGAGACGAGCGGCTTGTTCGGCACCGTCGACGACGCCGTCGCCACCATCGAGACCTGCCGCACCGCAGGTGTCGACGAGGTCGCGTGCCTGATCGACTTCGGGATCGACGACGGTGTCGTCCTCGCGTCGCTGCCGCTCCTCGGCGAGGTACACGACGAAGTGGAGCGTCGTTCCGCCGCAGCGGCGGCCACCCCTGCCGGCTTCGCCGAGCTCGTGGCCCGCCACGAGGTGACGCACCTGCAGTGCACCCCGTCGCTCGCCACGATGCTGCTCGCCGATCCGGCCGACCGGGCTGCGCTCGCCACGATCGGCCACGTGATGCTGGGCGGCGAAGCATTGCCGACCGCGATGGCGAACGAGTTGCGTTCGCTGCTGTCCGGCAGATTCACGAACATGTACGGTCCGACCGAGACGACGATCTGGTCGTTGGTGCACGAGATCGACGGGCCCGTCGACGGGCCGGTGCCGATCGGGCGGCCGATCGGCAACAACACGGTCCACGTCCTCGACGAGCACGGCCGGCGGCGACCGACCGATCGGTTCGGCGAACTCCACATCGGAGGAGCCGGCGTCGCCCGCGGGTACCACGCTCGCGACGAGTTGACGGCGGAACGTTTCGTCGACCGGGCAGGTCTCGGACGCGTGTACGCGACCGGCGACATCGCCCGTGTCCGACCCGACGGCATCGTGGAGTTCGCAGGCCGGACCGACCACCAGGTGAAGATCCGCGGGCATCGGATCGAGCTCGGTGAGATCGAAGCCGCACTCGACCGGATGCCCGAGATCGTGCAGGCGATCGTCGTCGCTCACGAACGCGGGACCGGAGAACCGCAGCTCGTCGCATTCGTCGTGCCCCGCGCCGAAGGAATCGAGCCCGAATCGGTACGCGACGCGCTGGCGGCGTCGATGCCCGATGCCTACGTGCCGTCCCGGATCGTCCCGCGCGCCGAGTTGCCGCTCACACCGAACGGCAAGACCGACCGCAGTCGCCTGATCGCCGAGGTCGAGACGGCCCTGACCACCGCTGCGCCCGATCCGGCCACCGATCTGACCGACGCCACCGAGTTGCTCGTCGCGAAGATCTGGGTCGCCGAACTCGGTCGGCCGGTCGGCCGTGACGACAACTTCTTCGACATCGGCGGCAACTCGCTCCTCGCGGTCACCGTGTACCGGCGGATCTGCGACCAGACATCGACCGAACTGGCCCTCACCGACGTCTTCCGCTATCCCACGGTGCGCACCTTCGCCGCGCACCTGTCGTCCGCCGGCCGCGGGCCCGGCGGGGACGAACCCGCGGCGGCGGTCGATCGCGGCGCTCGACGGCGGAATGCGATGAGGCGGCGACACGGATGAGTACCTCGTACGACGACACCGACACCGACACCGACACCGACCCCGACACCGGCATCGTCGGCACGTCCGGCCACTTCCCCGAGTCCTTCTCCTGAACCGCTGACGTCCGGCCCTCGAGGGCCGGTATCGACCCTCTTCCTGCCGTTCCGACCCGTCGCGGTCACTCCTCCCACGCCCGCAGGCGAGCACCGAGCAGCGTTGCTGCGCCGACCATGACGAGCACCGAGCCGACGAGCATCAGCATCCGCGTGCTCCCCGACCCCGTTACGGCGGTGCTGGTCGGCCGTGTCGTCGTGGTCCGCGGCAACGTGGACGTCGTCGTGGTCGTCGAGCTGGTCGTCGACGTGGTCGTGACGACCACCGGCGGTCGCTGCTCGACCGTCGACGTCGTGGTCGAAGGGATCGTCGTGGTCGACGTCGTGGTCGTGCTGTCGGGCACCGACGTCGACGTCGTCACGGGTTCGGTCGTGGTCGTGGTCGGTCCGCCGCTCGCCACCGTGGTCGTGGTGGTCGAGTCGGCCACGGTCGTGCTGGTCGTCGACGTGGTCGTCGACGTCGGGACCGTGGTGCTCGTGCCCGGCGTCGACGTGCTGGTCGTCGACGTGCTGGATGACATCGGGACGGTCGTCGACGACGCAACCGTGGTGCTCGTGCCCGGCGTCGATGTGCTGGACGGCGTCGTGCTGGTGGTCGACGTGCTGGACGGCGTCGTGCTGGTGGTCGACGTG
>NZZV01000170.1 GCA_002698945.1 Acidimicrobiaceae bacterium | reverse complement strand
GTCGGCGCAACCGGCGACGAGCGCATCGATGCCGTCGGCGGCGGCGACCGCTCGTGAGCGCAGCCGGTGTTCGCCGGATGAGCCGGGGAACTCGCACGCCACGAGGCCGGCGTGGTGACTCGCCACGGTCGAGCAGTCGGCGTCGGTGAGGTGCTCGGCGACCCACCGCGACGGCAACCGATCGGTGGTGGCCCGCAGATCGCCGCGTGGGGTGTGGACGACGAGTGCCGACGACGTCGTGGCGTGCGAGAGGAAGCTGCGATGGATCCGGTTCGCCCGAGCGTCGGACGAACCGAGCCCGGCCGCCCGGCGATCGGCGTCGGAGATCAGCGGATCGGACGGCGGTGGGGGAGGGAGCAACCCGTCGGCGGCGCCGAGCACGATGGTCAGGTCGGCACCCAGTCCGACCGTGCCCGCGAGCGATCCGATCGTGATGCCGTCGCCCAACCGCCCGAGGCGGCCGGGTGCCGCTTCGAACTCGGCCGCGAACGCGGCCCGGAACTCGCTGCGGGTGACGGGCCTGCCGACCGTGTCGAGGTAGCGCAGCCGGTCGAGCACGCGGTTGGCGTGATCGGACGCCAACCGCTCGGCCTCGTCGAGCTGGTCGAGCACGGAGCGTCCGAGCCGGAACAGCACCTGGCGTTCGCACCACTCGGCCCAGTCGCTCCAGGTGCGCGTGCGCGAACGGGGACCGAGATCGCGCCGCAGGTCGTCGACGAAGGCCGACAACGCCTCGGCTTCGTCGGCCAGCTGGTCGCGTTCGCTCGCCCGCATCGACGCCGCGAGCGACGCCAGCCGGGGGGTCCAGTGGTCGTCGCGGCTGATGCCGGCGGCTCGTGCCAGCCGCTCCCAACGAGCGACCGACACCCGGTTGCCGTCGGGGCCGTTGACAGGGACGTCGGCCAGGAGGTCGAACAGCTCGGTGCGTCGGAGTCCACGCCGATCGAGGTCGAGCAGGTCGAGCAGGAACCGAGGCACCAGTCGCTCGGTGACGAGCGTGCCGGGGCGGCCGTTCCACGGCAGGCCGGCGACATCGAGGTGGTGCTCGACCAGCCGGGCGTACGGACGGTCGGTGGGCCACACGAGCGCCATGCGGGCGAACGGGACGCCGTCACGGGCGGCGTCGAGCAGCTGACGAACGGCGTGGCGAACCTCGTCGTCCGCGTCGGTGGTCGACACGACGCGTGTGTCGGCCGGCACGGTGGGCGCGGCGCCGCCGACCGGCTCGACGGGCGACTCAAGTGCCGCGGCGAAACCTGCCGCCTCGGCGTCGACCGACTCGATGCCGGTCCACTCGACCAGGACGTGGAGATCGGTGGCGTCGCCGATGACCCGGAGCAGATCGGCCGGCAGACCGCGGTCGATACGCGGCAGGAACGCGACGGCCGATTCGAACGGACGGACCCCGGCACGAATCCGCTCGATCGCGGCGGTGATCAGGTCGGCTTCGTCGTACCACTGCTCGGCGAGGCGTTCGGCGACCATCGACGAGACGCGGGCCGCTTCACGACCGCGACTCGACGCGCCGCGCAGCGCCGCAGCAGCGAGGGGACCGGCCATCCGCAGCTCGCGATGCAGATCCCGCAGGCTCGTGACCGTGGACGGGTGCTCGGCGACCGATGCGTAGTGACCCGGAGCGTGGCGGAGGACCTCGCGGACCGTGATGTCGATCAGGGGTGTGCTGACCGGCCGGCGGCCGGCCGCGGCCAGGTCGGCGCCGGCGAGACGCTCGGCGAGCCGACCGGGCGTGACGAGCTCGATCGCTGCGACGCCGCCGTCGGCGCCGAGCCGTCGGCGGGCGGTCACCCCGACCGCGTTGGTGGGGACGATCACCGTGACCGGCGCGAGCGGGTCGCCCTGCTTGGCGGCGCGCACGGCCGCGGCCAACGCCCCGACGGCGTCGGGGGCGAACACGGGCGTGCACCGAACGGACATGGTTCCGAGCGTACGCAGCGGGTGTCGCAGGGTTCGCGCCGTCAGGCGCGGGCGCCCTCGGCGAGGGCTCGCAGCTCGCTCACCGCGTGCTCGAGGCCATCGGGATCGTTGAACAGGGCGCTGCCGGCGATCAGGACGTTCGCGCCGGCTCGAACGGCTCCTTCGATCGTCGACGGGCCGATGCCGCCGTCGACCTCCAGATCGACCGTGTCGCTCAAGCCCCGATCGTCGAGCATCGACCGCACCTCGGCGATCTTGCGCTCCATCGTCGCGATGTACGCCTGCCCCCCGAATCCGGGGTTGACCGTCATCACCAGCACCAGGTCGACCAGGTCGAGCACGTGCTCGACGGCCGACGCCGGCGTCGACGGGTTGAGTGCCACCGCGGCACGTGCGCCCATCCCGTTGATGCGGTCGAGGGTGCGGTGGAGGTGGGTGCTCGTCTCGGCGTGAACGATGAGACGCGAACAGCCGGCGTCGATGTACTGCTGCGCCATCACGTCGGGGGTCAGCACCATGAGGTGGGCTTCGAAGGGCAGCGAACAATGCGGGCGAGCGGCGGCGATGACGTCGGGGCCGAAGGTGAGGTTCGGGACGAACTGACCGTCCATGACGTCCCACTGGATGTGGTCGACGCCGGCGGCCTCGAGCGCGGCGACCTCCTCACCGAGTCGGGCGAAGTCGGCGGGGAGCACCGAGGGGACGATCTGGATCGGTCGTGTCACGACAGCGAACCTACTCGTCGTTCCGTCGCCGTCAGTCGTCCTCAGTCGTCCTCGTCGTTGTCGTTCTCCCCCCAGGACTCCCACTCCTCGTCCTCGTCGTCCCAGGACTCGTTGCGTTGTTCGACCTTGGCGTGCCAGTTCTCGGCCTCGCCCTTGGTGGGGTAGGGGCCCATCATGTCCTCGGCGGGCCCACGCTCGTCGGCCGGGACGGCGATCTTGCGCCGCAGGTCCCAGTACCACTCGGTGTCGGGGTTGCTCATCCCACCAGCATCGCGGACGAGCGCCCGACCTGCCTAGGCTCGAACGGGTGACCACGCCCGAGCACCCCGTCGACGCCGGTGCCACTCTGCGCCCCGAGCGCTACATCGCCGGGGGTGAGGCGATGGCCCACGAGGACGACGGCAAGGTCGTGTTCGTGCGCGGTGGCATCCCCGGCGACGAGGTCGAGGTCACGACGACCGAACGCAAGGACGGCTGGAGCCGCGCGGTGGTCGACCGGGTCGTCGCCGCGTCGGACGAGCGTGTCGAGGCGCCCTGCCCACAGCGGCGACGCGGATGTGGCGGGTGCGACTGGCAGGAACTCGCGGTCGCCTCCCAGCTCCCGCACAAGCTCGAGATCGTGCGCGATGCGTTCCGGCGCACCGCGAAGCTGCCCGACGCGCGCATGGAACAGGGTGCCGCCGTGGCCCCCGAGTCGTACCGCACCACGATCCGCGTCGTGGGCGGAGCCGACGGTCGTGCCTCGTACCGGGCCGACCGGTCGCACGACCTCGTCTCGGCCGAGGGGTGCCTGATCGCCCACCCGGCCCTCCGCGACCTGGTCGACCGGATCGTCGTGCCCGACGGCCTCGAGGTGACGCTGCGTACCTCGGTTGCCACCGGTGAGCGGACCGCTCGGTGGGATCGTCGTCGCGGTGCGGTCACGGGCTTCCCGGGCGACGTGGCGGTCGGGGCCGGGGCCGTGCTCACCGAGCAGGTGGCCGGCCACGACTTCCGTGTGTCGGCCGGCTCGTTCTTCCAGAGCGGTCCTCGGGCCGCCCAACTGCTCGTGGACGCGGTCCGACGTGCGGCTCCGGAACTTGCGTCGGCCGAGGCAGTGCTCGACGCCTACGCCGGCGTCGGTCTGTTCGCGGCGGCCGTCACCGATCCGTCGGCCTACGTCGTGACGGTCGAGAGCTCGCGCACCGCGGTCGCCGACGCCGAACACAACCTCGCCGGGCGCCGGGCGTCGATCGAACTCGGTCAGGTCGGTCGCTGGCGGCGGCCCGACGGGCTGGCGCTCGACGTGGCGATCGCCGACCCGGCACGCTCGGGTCTGGGCCGCCCCGGTACCGCGGCGCTCGTGAGTGCGGGTGCCCCCGTCGTCGTGCTGGTCAGTTGCGATCCGGTCGCCGCCGCTCGCGACGCCGCTCTCCTGCACCAGCAGGGCTACCGCCACGACGGCACCGAGGTCCTCGACCTGTTTCCGCACACTCACCACGTGGAGTGCGTGACCAGGTTCGTCGCCGCCTGACGCCCGCACCTCGTGCCCGGCGCGGCCGACGACGCTGCGTCGAGCACGGCAGACTGGTGCGGTGATCAATCCGGTGCTCTCCGACGACGTCGCCACCGCCCTCGCCGACGGGGTGCCCGTCGTCGCACTCGAGTCGACGATCTTCTCCCACCTCGGCCTCCCGTCCCCGCACAACCGTGACGCGCTGGACCGGTGCCTCACGGCGATTCGCGAGGGTGGCGCGGTGCCGGCCGTGACTGCGGTGCTCGACGGGGTCGCACGGGTCGGCCTCGGTGACGACGAGCACGCACGGATTCTCGGTCCGGCCCGCAAGGTCGCCGAGCGTGATCTGGCGGTGGCGATCGCGCAGGAGTGGGACTTCGGCGCCACGACGGTGTCGGCATCGGTGGCCCTGTCGGCGCATGCCGGTGTCCGCGTGTTCGCGACCGGGGGGATCGGCGGCGTGCATCGCGGGGCCGAGTCGACCGGCGACATCAGCGCCGACCTCGACGCGATGGCGCACCATCCGGTGATCACCGTGAGTGCCGGCGCCAAGGCGTTCCTCGACCTGCCGCGCACCCTCGAGTACCTCGAGACGGTCGGTGTTCCCGTGCTCGGATGGCGCCACGACCATTTCCCGGCGTTCTACACCCGTTCCTCGGGCGTCCCGGTGCCCCACCGCGTCGAGACGGCGGCGGAGGTGGCAGGCGTCCTCGCGGCGCGCAGTCGTGAGCGATCCGGGCTGCTCGTCGCGGTGCCGATCCCCGAGGCCGACGCGCTCGACGCCGAGATGCTCGACGCGGTCGTGGCCCAGGCGTTGACCGACGCGGACGAGGCCGGGATCGTCGGCGCCGCGGTCACCCCGTTCGTGCTGGGTCGGATCGGTGACGCGACGGCGGGCCGCAGTGTGCCCGCGAACCTGGCGCTGGCCGAGAACAATGCCCGTGTCGCGGCCGAGATCGCCGTGGCCGTCGCCGGTCGGTCGAGCTGACGCGCTGATCGGCGCGTCAGCCGTCGATCGGCATGTCGGTGATCGCGTCCATCATCGAGTCGCTGGTCGGCACGGCACCGGCGGCCAGCTTGCGGCGAAGGGCGACCGCGAAGATCGCGAGCGCTGATGCGCTCGAGATCACGAGGCCGATCTCGATGCGCCGGAAGAGCAGGTCGCTCGACAGCCACGTGCCGAGGACGAACATCACCACGCCGACGCCCCAGCCGAGTGCGACCCACTTGTGGCCCTGGAGGGCGATCACGGCCTGGGCGGTCGCCAGACCGGCCATGTAGATCGCGCTCGACAGTGCGAGCATCGCGAGGGTGCGACCCGACAGCTCGGTGTCGTACACCGTCTCGATAACGAACGGACCGATGAGGAACGCGCCGCTCGTGCCGACGATGCCGACGGCGGCGACCAGGTACATCAGTTTGCGGAGCCCGTCGCGGAATTCGTCGAACTCGCCCTTGGCAGCGAGTCGCGAGAGCCGGGGGAGCAGGGCCGCCTGAACGGCCTGGAACAGGAACAGCGGGATTCGGGCCAGCAGGACGCCGTAGCCGAAGCGGGTGACGAGGCCCTCTTCGCTCTCACTGGCGAGCAGGGTCGCGGTGACCGGCCCGGCGTTCAGCAGTGCCGCGGCGCACACGGTGCCGACGAGCAGCCAGCCGAGGTTCTGACTGACCTCGTGCCAGTCGGAGGGAGGTCCGGGCTGGGTGCGAAGTTGGCCGCGCAATCCGACGTAGGTGACCGGGACGAGGGGGGCCAGTGCGACCGCGAAGCCGTACGGGCCGGCGGCCGTGATGCCGATGAGGGCGAGCCCGACACACGCCACGATCCGGATCACACCGTCGGAGCTGATGACGATCGCGTACGACTTGAAGCGCCCGGTGCCGGCGCAGATGCCGCGCGCGAGATGGGCGGGGGCGTAGGCGACGAAGGCGGTGGCGAGTGCCGCGAACATCCACCAGTCGCCGGCGAAGTACTCGGAGGTGATGACGGGGCTCGCGAACAACATCGCGACCAGGACGAGGCCGACGATGATGCCGCCGAGCATGACGAGTCGCTTGACGACCGGGAGCCCGCCCTGGCCCTGCGCCTTGCGGTGTGACAACGCCCGACCCATCTCCTGCTCGAGTGGCAGGAAGAAGCCCGGCGCGAGTGAGAACGTCGCGAACCAGAGCGAGACGATCGGCTGGAACGCCTCCTCGCTGCCGAGCGCCTGCTCGCCGATGATGAAGAACGCGTACGTCGCGATGCCCGCGATGAGCAGGCTCAGACCGACGGGCAGTGTGCCTTCGGGGAGGGGGACGCGACGAAGCGCAGGAGAAGCGGACGAGGACACGAGGTCACTACGTTATCCGCCGTCCTGCGCTTCGTGGGGGGACGGTGGCGGGTCGAGGACCCGCCGGGTGCCGGACGGTTCAGACCGTCTTGGCGGCGAGCTTGCGCACCTCGGCGTCGACCTTCTGCACGGCGATCACGCAGACCCCGATACCGGCGTAGGCGACGTCGCGGACGACGTCGGCGACACGGTCGACCTCGGCCGGCACGTCGATCTCGGTGTCGAACTTGGGCATGTCGAACTTGGGCATGTCGAACTTGGGCATGTCGAACTTGGGCATGTCGAACTTGGGCATGTCGAACTTGGGGAGTTCCATCTTGCGGACGTCGAGCTTCGACAGGTCGAGGTTCGTGAAGTCGATGGTGGGGAAGTCGAGCTTGCGGGGGTCGAGGGCGGTGACATCGATCATGGGGAGTGCCTTTCGGGACGGGCCGGCGACACCGGCGGACTGATTGCAAGTGTGCCAGAAAGTGCTAACTATTGCAAGCACTCCGACACATCTTCCGGTCGAAGGGGGTGTGACCTTCGCAACACGGTCTCAGGCCACCGTCAGCGATGCGCCGCCAACTCGGGGTCGTCCGGCACTAGCCTCGATCCATCGTGGAGACGGACCCCCAACTCGTTCCGTCGGTCGTGTCCGTGATGGTCGTGCACGAACCGGGAGACTGGTTCGACGAGACCCTCGCATCGCTCGCCGCCCAGGACTACACCAACTTCCGCACCCTGTTCCTCCTCACCGAACGTGACGACGAAGGTGCGGCGGAGGTCTCATCGCGGATTCGCACCGTGCTCCCGAGCGCCTTCGTCCGCACCCTGCCCGGCACGATCGGCTTCGGGGCCGGCGCCAACGAGGTGCTGCGCCTCGTCGAGGGCGACAACGGCTTCTTCCTGATCTGCCACGACGACATCGCGCTGGCCCCCGATGCCGTCCGCGTCCTCGTCGCCGAGCTGTTCCGATCGAACGCCGGCATCGTCGGGCCGAAGCTCGTCGACTGGGACGAGCCGCGACGGCTGCAGCACGTCGGGCTCGGTCTCGACCGGTTCGGCGAGGTCGACAGCATCATCGAACCCGGCGAATACGACCAGGAGCAGCACGACGCCGTCCGCGACGTCTTCGTGCTCCCGTCCGCCTGCCTCCTGGTTCGCGCCGACCTCTTCCGGGCTCTCGGCGGCTTCGACCCGGCGATCACCTTCCACGGCGACGACATCGACCTGTGCTGGCGTGCTCACCACACGGGTGCCCGAGTCGTCGTGGTCCCCGACGCTGTCGTCCGCCACCGCGAGCAACTCGAACTCCGACGACCCGATCTCCCACACCGGACGATGCGCGCCCGTCACCGCATGCGCGCCGTCGCCACACTGACCGGGGCATCCCGACTCCTCGGTCGGTCGATCCAGATGGTGCTGCTGACGATGGTCGAGCTGCTCGTCGGGCTGTTCACCGGCCGCTTCGGCGAGGCACTCGCGTCACTGCGGGCGCTCGGAGGACTGATCCCGCGCACCGGCTCGATCGTCAAGCGACGCCGCGCCATTGCCGGGCAGCGGATCGTGCACGAACGCGAGGTGCTGAGCCTCCAGGATCGTGGCAGCTCGCGTCTCACGTCGTACCTCCGCGGCAAGGAGACCACCACCTACGTCGGCGCCGACAGCACCGTCCGGCGCTGGCGCGAGGCCTCGTTCGGGCCACCGCTGGCGTGGTTCCTGGTGATCCTCGCCGTCGTCGTCGGCAGCCGCCACTTCATCCGCGGTGGCGTGCCGTCGGTCGGCGAGTTCCTGCCGTTCCCCGACAGTCCCGGCGATCTGCTCACCGACTACCGCGCCAGCTTCGACGGGCGGTCGTTCGGCTCGGCGTCGCCGCTCCCGACCGGCTGGGTCGTGATGGCCGGCGCCTCGGTCGTGACCCTGTTCCGGATGCAGGCGTTGCTGATGTTCTCGATCGTCGGCGGCTACCTGCTCGGGGCGTTCGGCGCCTGGCGACTGGCGACGGTGTTCCCGCTCAACCGGGCTCGTATCGCGGGGATGGTGGTCTACGTCGGCACGCCGCTGGTCCCCGGGCTACTCGGTCGGGGCGACTGGTCGGCGATCGCGTGGTACGCGGCCCTGCCCTGGCTCGTCCATCTGGTCCGTCGCGCCGCCGGCCTCGAACCGGCCGATCCGACGGTCGCCGATCTCGACATCACCGACGGCATCGCCCCGGTCGGATGGCGTCACCGCGTGCGTGCGATCGGCTTCCTCAGCCTCGTGCTCGCCGCCGTCACCGCCTTCGTCCCGCTCGTGATCGCGCTGTGGGCGGTCGTCGGTGCGGTGCTGGCGCTGGCGACCTTGTTGGCGGGCGGTTCGTGGCGTGTCGCTGCGTGGTTGGGCGGCTCGACGGCGATCTCGGTCGCCGTCGCGTTCGTGCTGAACCTGCCGTGGAGTCTCGAATGGGCGCGTGGCGCGCTGTGGGCCCCGGAGGCCGCCGGCTCCACCGGTCGCTCGATCGCCGACATCGCCACGCTCGGCGCCGACGACCAGCGCTTCGTGTTCATGGCGCTCGCGCTGTACTTGCCGGTCGTCGCCGCCGTCGCGATCACGCGGGCGTGGCGCTTCACCTGGAGTGTGCGCGCCGCGTCCCTGGTCGTCGTGTTCGGCGCGGCTCTCGTCGCGGTCGAATGGGATGCGATCGAACTCGACGTCGCGCCGGCGATGCTCGCACCGCCGATCGCGCTCGGCTTGGCGCTCAGTGCGTCGGCGATCGCCGGCGGATTCGGCACCGACGTGCTCTCTCGCGGGTTCGGTTGGCGCCAGCCGGTCGCGGTCATCGCGAACCTGGCGGTCGTCGTCGGCCTCGCCCCCGCACTGCTCGCGGTCGGCAGCGGTCGTTGGGACGCCCCGAACACCACGATGGCATCGTTGCTCGCAGCGCAGCTGCCCGACGACCCGGCCGCCGGCGACTACCGGGCGTTGTACGTGGGCGATCCGCGGCTGCTGCCCGTACCGGGCCGGACGTTCCAGCCCGGCGTCGCCTACGCGGTCACCGACGACGGCGCGCTCGAGTTCACCGACCGGTTCCACGTCCCCGACACCCGAGCAGACGAGGCGGTCGAGGAGGCGCTGTCGCTGATCGCGAGCGGTTCGACACTGCGAGCCGGTCGCCTCCTGGCCCCGCTCGGGATCCGCTACGTCGTGATCCCCTACACCGACGGCGCCAACTCCACGTCGAGCGACCCGGTCCCGGTCCCGGACGGTCTGCTCGCCGCGTTCGAGAACCAGCTCGACCTCGGTGCCATCTACGGGCCGCCGTCGCTCGAGATCTTCGTGAACCAGGCATTCATTCCGGTGGGAGCGCAACTGACCGGTGAGTCGGCGGAGGCCTCGCGCACCGCGGGTGCGGAGAACCTCGCTCAGGTCGATCTCGACGCCCAACCGTCGATGATCGGGGTCGACACCGGACCGCCGACGGCTGCGAACGAGGTGATCCCGGGCGTGGTCCACGTCGGCATCCCGTTCGACGACCGGATCACGTTGACCGTCGACGGCACCGAGGTCGACGGACGCCCCGGGTTCGGGGTGACGACCGCGTTCGACATCGACACGGCGGGTACCGGCCGCGTCACCTACGACCGTGACGAGAGTCGCGGATGGTGGACGGCGTCCCAGCTCGCCCTGTGGTTCGTGGTCCTTGTCGTGGCGGCCGGCGCTCGCGCCCCGTTCGTGCGACGCCGGACCACCTCGGCGCACGACGAGACCCTCATCGACCTCGACGAGCAGTGGATCGAACACGCCGACACCGTCTACGACGACGTCGATCACGACGGGTACGACGATGGGTATGGCAGCGACTCGACGACCGGCGTCGCCGGCGAAGCGCTCGACCCGACGCTCACGATCGGGCCGATCGAGACGACGGAGACGACCGAGACGACCGATGCCGACGAGCCCATCGAGGCATGGCTCGACGAGCCCGGCGCCGATGACGATCCGGAGGAACGGACGTGAAGCGACGACTCCCGGGCCTGATCCTCGTGCTCGCCGCCGTGATCGGCGTCGTCGTCGCCTCACGCGACACCGCCGAGTCGTCGGTACCCCAGTTCAGCGTTGCCGCCGAGGGGTGGATGCCGTCGGCTCCGGCCCTCGGCGGTCTCATCGAGTCGTGGTTCTGCCCCGGCGTTCCCGCCACCGGTGAGGACGGCGTCGAGGGCGAGATCCTCATCGCCAATCGTGGCGGTGACCTGCTGGAGGGCACGGTCCTCGTGCTCAACGACGCCGCCGAAAGCCGCCGCCTCGACCTCCGCGTCGACCCGTGGACGACCGCGACGCTCGAACTGCACTCCACGCTGCCGGGTCGGATCACGGGCGCCGTGGTCGAGATCGAAGGCGGCGGTGCGCTCGTCGAACAGGTGGCGGTCGATCCCGAGGGCGACAGTCACGCGCCGTGTGCGAATGCGACCTCCGACGAGTGGTACCTGGCGGACGGGTTCACCGTCGACGGGAGCCTCGACCAGGTGATCCTGACCAACCCGTTCGAGCAGACCGTCGTCGCCAACCTGTCGTTCACGACGCAGGAGGGCTACCGGGAGCCGGGCTCCTACCGCGGCATGACCGTGCCACCCCGCAGCATCCGGGTCGTCGATCTCGGCGCACCGGGTGCCGGTGCGCAGAGCGAACCGGTCTTGGCGGTCCAGGTCGAGGTCACCCGCGGTCGTCTCGTGGTCGGGCGGTCGCAGGAGTTCGTGGGCGGCGGCCGGTCGGGCACCCAGGTCGGTCTGGCGTCGCCGGTCGCCCGCGAGCAGTGGTGGTTCGCCAACGGACGCAACGGTGCCGGCATCACCGAGGAGTACGTCATCTACAACCCGACGGCGCAGTCGGTCGAGGTGGACGTCGTGTACCTCGGAATCGGCGCGCTCCTGCCAGTCGAACCGATCGAGGTGCCGGCCCGCCAGGTCGTGACGTACGACTCCGGCACGCAGGCGGATCTCCCCGACGGCGGTCACGCCGTGGTGTTCGCGACGGCCTCGAGCGAACCTTCGATCGTGGTCGAGCGGGTGACCACCGAAACGGTCGGCGATGCGACCGGCACGAGCGTGCTCACCGGCGCTCTGGCACGGAACGGCTACGTGGCGTCGACCTGGTACGTCCCACAGGCGCCGGACGAGCCCACAAGTGACGCGCTCGTCGTCTACAACATCGACAACGCGCCGGGGACCGTGACGGTGTCGGCAGTCGGTCGATCGGGGCCGGTGCCGGTCGAGGGACTCACCGATGTCGAGTACGGCGCGGCTGCGCGCTTCACCCTCGATCTCGACGACCCGCTCGTCGCCGGCCGTCAGCTGATCATCGAGGCGACGACCCGCATCATGGTGGAACGTTCCTTCCCGAACGGCGTGGGCGAATTGCGCACGCCGTCGTGGGCGATCCCGCAGGGGTGAGTCGATGGAGCGACTGATCCTCGCCCTCGTCGTCGTCGCCGTCGCCGCCGCGGTGGGGGAGATCGTGCGACGTCGCCGCGCCGTCGACCCGCCCACCCAACCGAAGTTCGAAGCGCCCGCCCAGCTCGATCGTCGCGACTTCGCCGGCGACGGATGGCTGGTGGCCGTCTTCACCTCCGAGACGTGCTCCACGTGCGCCGACGTCGTGCACAAGGCCGAGGTCGTCCGCAGTGACGACGTGACGGTGGAGGTCGTGCCGTATCAGACCCGCAAGCCGCTGCACGAGCGGTACGAGATCGACGCCGTGCCGTGCCTCGTGATCGCCGACGGCGACGGCGTCGTGCACCGGGCATTCCTCGGCCCCGTCACCGCGACCGACCTGTGGGCCGCCGTCGCCGACGCCCGCGACCCGGGCAGCATCGACCCCGGCGGCGCCTGCGATCACTGACCCCTTCTGGCGGGGGTGGGTCAGTCGGGGGTACCGAGGACGTTGGCGTCGATCTGTTCGTCGACGCCGGCTTCGTCGAGGCCTTGTTGGATCAGCTTGGCGACGGTCGGACCGTCGATCGTCTCGTACTCGAGCAGTGCATCGGCGATCAGTTCGAGACCACGACGGTGCTTGGTGAGCAGGTGGCTCGCACGCTGCTCCTGACCGTGCAGGATCTTGGAGATCTCCTCGTCGAGCAGCTTGGCGGTCTCGTCGGAGTACTCGCGGCCCTGCGACATGAGGTCTTCGCCGAGGAACACCTGCTGTTGGCTGTGCCACGCCATCGGTCCGACGGCGTCGCTCATGCCCCACTCGCGCACCATCCGGCGGGCGATGTTGGTGGCCTGTTCGAGGTCGTTGGCGGCGCCGGAGTTCAGATGTCCGAACACGACCTTCTCGGCGACACGTCCACCCATCGCCTTGCAGATCGTGTCCTCGAAGTACTCCTTCGAGTACGTGTGACGTTCCTGGGGCAGACTCCACGTCACGCCCAGTGCCATGCCCCGAGGGAGGATGGTGACCTTGTGGAGCGGGTCGCCGTGGGGGAGCACGACCGACAGCAGGGCGTGACCGCCCTCGTGGTACGCGGTCGCCCGCTTCTCCTCGGCGTTCATGATCAGCGACTCGCGCTGGGCGCCGAGCACGACACGGTCACGGGCGTTCTCGAAGTCGATCCGTTCGATCTCCTTCGAGCCGCGGCGCACGGCGATCAGCGCCGCCTCGTTGACGAGGTTGGCGAGGTCGGCGCCGGCCATGCCGGGTGTGGCGCGAGCCATCGTCTCGAGATCGACGTCGCCGCCCATCCGCTTGTCGCGGCTGTGCACCTCGAGGATCGCCTTGCGCTCCTCGTACTCGGGCAGCGGCACGACGATCTGCCGGTCGAAGCGGCCGGGGCGGAGCAGGGCGGGGTCGAGGATGTCGGGGCGGTTCGTCGCCGCCATGATCACGATGCCTTCGGACGTCTCGAAGCCGTCCATCTCGGACAGCATCTGGTTGAGCGTCTGCTCGCGTTCGTCGTGGCCGCCGCCGAGGCCGGCGCCACGCTTGCGTCCGATCGAGTCGATCTCGTCGATGAAGATGATGGCCTTGCCCATCCGGCGTGCCTGTTGGAACAGGTCGCGGACGCGCGAGGCGCCGACGCCGACGAACATTTCCATGAAGTCGGAGCCGGTGACGGAGAGGAATCCGACGCCGGCCTCGCCGGCGACCGCACGGGCGAACAGCGTCTTGCCGGTGCCCGGAGGACCGACGAGCAGCAGGCCCTTCGGCACGCGGGCGCCGATCTCGTGGAACCGCTCGGGCATCCGGAGGAAGTCGACCGCCTCGGTGATCTCCTGCTTGACGCCCTCGTAGCCGGCGATGTCGGCGAAGGTGGTCGAGGGTTTGTCGGCCTGGTACGCCTTGGCCTTGCTGCGCCCGATCGACATCACGTTGCCCATCTGGCCCTGCGCGCGACGCTGCAACCACACGAAGAAGCCGATGATCAGCAGGATCGGGAGCAGGAGGCTCAGGATGCCGAGGAACCAGTTGCTGCTCGGCTGGGTGAAGTTGAAGTCGTCGACGTTCTCTCGGATGATCGCTTCGTCGGCGTCGGAGGGGCCGGTCGCCTGGCCGGTCGTGTTGAACCGGTCGCCGGAGGCGAGTTCACCCGTGATCTGTCCGGTCTCGTTCTCCCACTCGGCCTGGACGACGTCGCCGTCGGCGACCTGCGCGATGAACTCCGAGTACGAGATCTCGGTGCCGTTGTCGCCCGAGGTGAACGCCGGCACGAGGACCACGGCGAGGAACAGACCGACCGCGATCCACGGCAGCCATCGCTTGACCCACGGGGGCGTGGAGCCGCGCTCTTCGTCGTCGCCACCGGACGTCGGACGCCGGTCGGGCCGCTCGGGCCGCTGACCAGGCGATCGCCCGTTCCCCGGTGGTGGTGGAGGTGGAGGCGGAGGCAGCTTGTCCATTGCCCCTCAATCCTACGGTCGTTCGCCCCCGAATCGGGGGCGAACGGTGGTGGTCCGCCTTCAGCGAGCCCACAGGATCTACCGTGTCGGCCGTGGCGAGACACTGTTCCAGGACGGGATGCAGCGAGGCGGCGACGGCCAGCCTCACCTACGACTACACCCACGCGATGGCGTGGCTCGACCCGCTCCATGCCGAGCGCGATCCGCATGCCTACGACCTGTGCGACCGCCACGCCGCCCGACTGTCGCCGCCGCAGGGATGGCAGCTGCGCGACCGCCGCTACGTCGAGCCCGAACGGGCGCTGATCGCCGTCTGACGTTCTGATCGTCCGGCTACCCTGCCCGGCCGTGCGTGTCCCTCTTCGCGTCGCCGGTTTCGTCTGGGTGACCTCCTGGCTCGTCGGCGGCCTCTTCCTCGCGTGGATCGCGCTCGCTGCGATGGGCGTCGATCTGTCCGGTGATCAGGAGCTGACGATCCCGCAGCTCGCCGTGTCCGCGACCGCGTCGTGGGCGACCTTCGCGGTGGCCCTGACGCTCGTCAGCCAGCGGTTCGGCACCGGCGAACCCCTCACCGACTACGCCGTGCGATTCCGCGCGATCGACCTCGTGGCGGTGCCGGCCGGTGCGGCCGCCCAGGTGCTCCTGCTGCCGGCGTTGTACTGGCCACTTCGGGAGCTCTGGCCCGACACGTTCTCGCAGGAGGCGCTCGAAGAGCGGGCGCGTGAGCTGGCCGACGGCGCGACCGGCGGCAACGCCGTGCTGCTGGTGATCGTCGTCGCGATCGGCGCCCCGCTGTTCGAAGAGCTCATGTATCGGGGACTGCTGCAACGATCGCTCGTCGACACGATCGGCCGGTGGCCCGGGCTGGTGGCAGCATCGCTCTGGTTCGCAGCGATCCACTTCGCACCGGTCGAACTCCCGGGTCTGTTCCTCGCGGGCATGGTGTTCGGGGGTGCACTCCACCTCACCGGTCGGCTCGGCCCGTCGATGCTCGCTCACTTCGGATTCAACGCCGCCGGGCTGGCGATCGCCTTCTCCGCGAACTGACTCGAATGGATCTGGCTCCGATGACCGCGCACCGTGACCCCCGGCTGACACAATGGATCGGTCATGACTGATCGACTCGACCCCACTACCGACGCGCCCGACGAGGCGTCGACGGTCGACGACGATGCGCACGCGAGCGCGGTCACCACCGAGGCGCGCCGCGACGCGGACGTCACGGGCGACGCGGGTGGCCGGGCCGAGCCTGCGGACAGTGGCGTCGAGCCCGACTCCGAGGCAGCGCCGACCATGAGCAGCGGTTCCGAGCGTTCGCTGCCGGCTCGGATCGGCGACCGGATCATCCGCCGTCCGCTCGCCTGGTGGCGCCGCCCGTGGACGAACGATCGCATCGTCCGGGTGTCGTTCACCACCGTGGCCCTGCTGATCACCACCTACGTCATGACGAACGTCGTCCACCTGAGCCTGCTCCCGGGGCGCGACCTGGTGTTCGACGACACCACCCCGACCGGCGGCGACTTCGGCGCCCACGTCTGGGGGCCGGCCTACCTGCGCGATCACCTACTCGGCGGGTTCCGCCTCAACGGGTGGACGATGGACTGGTACGCCGGATTCCCCGCCTACCGCTTCTACATGGTGCTACCGGCGATCGCCGTCGTGTTGGTCGACCTGGTGCTGCCCTACGGCGTCGCGCTCAAGCTCGTCAGCGTGCTCGGCGTCGTCACCTTGCCGTTCTCGTGCTGGGCGTTCGGTCGGCTCGCCTCGTTCAAGTACCCGATCCCCGAGCTGTTCGCCTTCGCCGGCCTGTCGTTCGCACTCGACGAGAGTTTCTCGATCTACGGCGGCAACCTGAAGTCGACCATGGCGGGCGAGTTCTCGTTCTCGATCTCGCTGTCGATCGCGATGTTGGCGCTCGGTGTGCTCGCGAACGGCCTGCGCACCGGCCGGTATCGGGTGTGGGCGTCGGTGCTGATCGCCGCGGCGTGTGTCTCTCACGGCGTCGTCCTGATCGCGTTCGTGGTCCCGTCGGCAATCGTGTTCTCGCTGATCTGGATCGATCGCACCCGGTGGCGATACGCCTGGACCGTCGGTCTCACGAGCGTGCTGTTGATGGCGTGGTGGGTGCTGCCGTTCGTGTGGGATCACGATTACCAGACCGACATGAAGTACGGCGCGCTCACCAACTGGTGGGAGATGTACTTCCCCCTGACGATCCCGCTCGACATCATCATCACCACGCTGGCCATCATCGGATTCGGTTTCAGCATCCTGCGCCGCGATCTGAACGGTTCGGCGCTCGGTGTGATCGGGCTGGTGCTGGTCGCCGGTGTGTACCTCGGCAAGGACTCGATCCCCGGCCTCGGCCTGCTGTGGAACCCGCGTGTGCTGCCGGGCCTGTACCTGGTGCGCTACCTGTTGATGATGATCGGCGTCTACTCGCTGCTCGCGCTGATCTGGAACGCGATCCGCGACCGCCGCGCCAACGACGAACCGTCCGCGTACGCGGCCACCGGCCTGGCCGCCATCCCCGCCGTCGGGGTGCTGGTCGTGCTCGGGTTCGTGTTCCAGGAGCTGCCCGGCGGCGGGAACACGACCCTCGACGACGGCAGCTCCGTGTACGCCTGGGGGCCGTTCGAAGCGACGACCACGAACAAGGACGCGGAAGGCGACGGCTGGTCGAGCTACAACTTCCGGGGGTACGAGGGCCGCGGCCAGTACTACACCGAATACCGCCAGGTCGTCACCACGATGGAGGGACTGGGGGCCGACCCGGCCCACGGCTGCGGCCGTGCGCTGTGGGAGAACTCGCCCGACAACGGCCAGTACGGCACCACGATGGCGCTCATGCTGCTGCCGTTCTGGACCGACGGCTGCATCGGTTCGATGGAGGGCCTCTTCTTCGAGGCGTCCGGCACCACGCCGTACCACTTCCTCACGACGGCGGCGATGTCGAAGCAGTCGTCGAATCCGGTTCGCGAACTCCGCTACGCCGACAATGACGCGTCGGTCGGCGTCCGGCATCTCCAAGATCTCGGCGTCAGGTACGCGATGGTCCGGTCGGAGGAGGCCAAGAACGAGGCCGCGCAGCAGCCCGAACTTACGCTCGTGGCCGAGTCGGCACCGTGGGAGATCTACGAGGTCGCCGGGAGTGACATCGTCGTCGGTCTCGACACGCAGCCGGTCGTGGTCGACGAGCGTCTGGGTGACGGCGACGGCGCGATCGACGAACGCGAACGGTTGCTCGAGATCGGAGCCAGCTGGTTCCAGCATCCTGAGGAGTGGGCGGCGATGCCCGCCGAGGGTGGACCGGACGAGTGGCAGCGGATCGCTGTCACCCCCGACCTGGAGCGACGGCTCGAGGAGGGCGACCCGAACGGTCCTCGGGTCGACATCGTCGTGCCGGCGGAACCGATCGAACCCGTGCCGTTGCCCGAGGTCGAGATCAGCAACTTCGTGTTGAACGACCAGTCGCTCACGTTCGACGTCGACCAGGTTGACGTTCCCGTGCTCGTCCGAGTGTCGTACTTCCCCAACTGGAAGGCCTCCGGGGCGGAAGGCCCGTGGCGCATCGGTCCGAACATGATGGTCGTCGTCCCGACCGACACCAGCGTCGAGCTGTCCTACGGGCGAACCCCGATCGACTACCTCTCGATCCTGCTGACCCTGTTCGGAATCGCGCTCTGCTTCTGGTGGCGGCGCGAGGGCGACATCGTGCACGCCGGCCCTGGTCCCGCCGGCTTCGCGGCCCGTTCGGATCGGCCCGATGCGTCCGTCACGGACGACTCCGGGTCGGAGGTCGACGTCGACACACCTGGTCACCGACCGCGGGACGTGTGGACGACCGAGCCCCGGACCGAACCCCTGGTCGAGGCACCGACCGGGTCGCGGATCGAGGTCGAGTTGGTGCACGACGACGAGCGCGCACGGCCCGACGACGAACCTCCGGTAGCGTAGAGGACCGCTCTATGTCAGTCCTCGATGAGATCGTCAAGGCGTACGACGTCCGCGGCACCGTTCCCGACCAACTCGATGGAGAGGTCGCGTACGCGCTCGGAGTCGGATTCGCCCGCTTCGCCGGAACCGACCAGATCGTGGTCGGTCGCGACATGCGCCGCTCCGGCGAGCACTTGGTCGCCGAGTTCGCGCGCGGCGTGCAGCAACACGGTGTGGACGTGCTCGACATCGGCCTGGCCTCGACCGACCTGCTGTACTACGCCGCGGGTTCGCTCGACCTGCCCGGCGCGATGTTCACCGCGTCACACAATCCGGCGCAGTACAACGGGGTGAAGTTCTGCCTCGGCGGCGCCCGGCCGGTCGGGATCGACAGTGGCTTGGCGGAGATCCGGGCGACCGCCTCGACGGTGCTCGACGGTGTCGGACCGCGGCCTGCCGAGTCGGCCGGCGGCTACGCACAGCGCGAGCTGCTCGACGCCTTCGCCGACCACGTCGTGTCGTTCCTCGACGTCGACGCGGTGCGGCCGATGCGCGTCGTCGCCGACACGGCGAACGGGATGGGCGGACTCGTCGTCCCCGCCGTGTTCGAGCGCCTCGACACGATCGAGCTCGAGGTCATGTACGGCGAACTCGACGGATCGTTCCCCAATCACCCGGCCGATCCTCTCCAGCCGGCGAATCAGCGCGACCTGCGGGCGCGTGTCGTCACCGGCGAGTTCGATCTCGGTCTGGCGTTCGACGGTGACGCCGACCGCGTGTTCATGGTCGACGAGGCGGGCGAGGGCCTCAGCGGCTCCACGACGACGGCGCTGTTGGCGGCGGCGGTGCTCCGGTCGAATCCCGGTGCCACGATCCTGCACAACCTCATCTGTTCGCGTGCGGTGCCGGAGGTCATCGAGGAACTCGGCGGCAACCCGGTTCGCACCCAGGTCGGTCACTCCTACATCAAGCAGGTGATGGCGGAGACCGGCGCCGCGTTCGGCGGTGAGCACTCGGCGCACTACTACTTCGCCGACAACTACCGTGCCGACTCCGGCCTCATCGCGTCGATGCTGATGATCGGCGAGATGAGCCGTGACGATCAGCCGTTGTCGATCCTGCGCAAGCCGTTCGAGCGCTACGCGGCCAGCGGCGAGATCAACACCCAGGTCGACGACCCCGGTGTCGTCATCGAGTCGGTGAGCGCCGAGTTCGACGGCCATTCCCAGGATCGCCTCGACGGTCTCAGTGTCGACTGCGGCGACTGGTGGTTCAACCTGCGCCCGTCGAACACCGAACCGCTGCTGCGACTGAACCTCGAAGCCGTGAACCGAGACATCTGTGACGCCCGCGTCGCCGACATGCTGGCGATCATCACCCGATCCTGAACCGCCGAAACCCGACCGACTCGACTGACCGTGACCACGAAAGGCCGAACGATGCCGCTCGATCCCACCCTGCTGGCCATCCTCGTCTGTCCTGAGGACAAGGGCGAACTGCACTACCTCGACGCCGAGCAGGTGCTGTTCAACCCCCGGCTCCGCCGGACGTACGAGGTGCGTGACGGCATCCCCGTGATGCTGGTCGAGGAAGCGACGCAACTGTCCGACGAGGAGTTCGACCGTCTGTCGGCCCTGGTCACGGACGGATGAGTGCCCTGACGTCACCGGATATGACGAACACGTTACGATGACCACCGTGCCTGCCCTCCGCCGACGCTTGACCAACGCTGCGCTGACCCTCGGCGCGGTCGCCGCCGCCGCCACGCTCGCGATCGTCGTATCGCCGGGTGGAGGAGGCCGCACGATCGCTGCTGCCGACACCGGCCTTCAGGCGGGCGGCGAGTTCCACGAGATCGATCCCGTCCGCATCTTCGATTCGCGTCGTCCCAATCTCGACGTCTCGCCCGACGCTCCCACAGGCGCCAAGCCGACCGGGCCTGATGCCTCGGTACAGTTCGATGTCGAGCTGCTGGGAACCAACGGGATCGGTGACCTCATCGATGCCGGACCGGACGACGTCCTCGCTGTCGTCGCCAACGTGACCGTGGTGTCGCCCACCAGGGCGGGACACGCCACGATCGTGCCCACGGGGACGACGCCGGGAGAATCCTCCGTCGTCAACTTCGCGCCGGGCCAGGTCGTCGCCAACTCGGCGATTCTGCGCCCAGGACAGAACGGGCGTGTCACGGTTCACCTGAACACCCCGTCGGGCGTCGGGTCGGCGCATCTGCTCGTCGACATCTCGGGGTGGTTCTCGACCAGCACGTATGCCGAAGGTCGCGGGGCGCGAGTCGAGACGATCGAGCCCGTCCGCATCTACGACTCGAACGTGGTACTGAACGGTGGGAATCTTCGCGGTGCCCAGAAGGTGACGCTTCCCATCCGCACTGCAAAGAGTCTCGAGACCGGCAGGAGCATCGTGCCGTCCGGCGAACGGATCGTTGGCGTCATCGTCAACCTCACCGGCGTGAACATGTTCCCCGGCAGCATGCAGACCCACTTCTCGCTCGTGCCGAACGACTTCGACGAAGCGGTTCCCGGTGAACGACCGTCGACGAGCAACCTGAACCTCTTTCCCGGCCAGACCAGGGCGAACCTCGCCATTCTTCCGGTCGGCGAGGACGGGAACATCCAGTTGTTCAGCCTGCAGGGTGAAGTACGCGCCGTCGTCGACGTCACCGGGTTCCTGGTCGAGCGGCACGACGACACGCGTGGCGGACGGGTCATTCCGTTGGTCGCACCGTTCCGTGCGCTGGACACCCGCCTGTCCGACTTCGAGGCGCAGCCACTCGGTCCGGCTCGCGCCGAACCGTGGAGCTTCGAAGCGTTCGTCGACGACGTCAAGGTCGAAGGCGAAGAGGTTGGTGACCAGGTCGGTCTCTTCGGAAACCTGACTGCCACCGGGCTCGGACGGCAGTACACGTGGGCGCCGGTCCGGACCCACCTGACCGTGTATCCGTACCCCGAGGATGCAACTGAGAACTCCGCCGACGAGTGCAAGCCGCCGCCAGAGATCTCGAACGTCAACCTCGGCGAGGGCGAGGCGGTGCCGAACATGGCCCTGCTCCGCTACGGCGACAACCCAAATGTGCCGTCGCAACTCTGCGTGTTCAACTTCGCCGGCAACGTCGACTACTTGCTCGACGTGTACGCCGTCGTGCTCGACGACGCGCCCCCCGCGGGCTGACCGTGTTCGACCACGGACGCAGTCCGCTAGCGTAGGACGTGCCCTGCGGGCTGAACAGATGGGTGCCAGGAGGCCCCGGCTCGCTCCATCCGAACATTCACGATCGACCGATCGCGCACCCTCACGGAGGAGAACCATGTCCACCCTCGCACGCCCCGACGGCAAGCTCGACTTTCGAGTCGCCGATCTCTCACTCGCCCCCTTCGGCCGCAAGGAGATGCTGCTCGCCGAGCACGAGATGCCCGGCCTGATGGCGATCCGCGACGAGTACGGCCCGACGCAGCCGCTCGCCGGCGCCCGCATCTCGGGCTCGCTGCACATGACGATCCAGACCGCCGTCCTGATCGAGACCCTGGTCGCGCTCGGCGCCGAGGTGCGCTGGGCGAGCTGCAACATCTTCTCGACCCAGGACCACGCCGCCGCGGCGGTCGTGGTCGGCCCGGACGGCACGGTCGACGACCCGCAGGGCGTCCCGGTGTTCGCCTGGAAGGGCGAGACGCTCGAGGAGTACTGGTGGTGCACCGATCAGATGCTCACCTGGGACGGCCACGACGGCCCGAACATGATCCTCGACGACGGCGGCGACGCCACCCTCCTCGTCCACAAGGGCGTCGAGTGGGAGAAGGCCGGCGAGGCGCCCGACCCGACGTCGGCGACCAACCCCGAACTGGCGCTCGTGCTCGGCCTCATCCAGCGGTCGATGAAGGACGACCCCCAGAAGTGGACCCGCATGGCCGCCGGCATCAAGGGCGTCACCGAGGAGACCACGACCGGGGTGCATCGTCTCTACACGATGTTCAACAAAGGTGAGCTGCTGTTCCCGGCGATCAACGTCAACGACTCGGTCACCAAGTCGAAGTTCGACAACCTCTATGGCTGCCGCCACTCGCTCGTCGACGCGATCTCGCGTGCGACCGACGTGATGCTCGGCGGCAAGACCGCCGTCGTGCTCGGCTACGGCGACGTCGGCAAGGGCTGTGTCCAGTCGCTGCAGGGCCAGGGTGCTCGCGTGGTCGTCACCGAGATCGACCCGATCAACGCGCTCCAGGCGGCGATGGAGGGCCTGCAGGTGCTCACGCTCGACGACGTGCTCGACACGGCCGATCTGTTCGTGACCGCCTCCGGCAACATGGGTCTGATCACGATCGACGACATGCGGAAGATGAAGCACAACGCGATCGTCTGCAACATCGGCCACTTCGACAACGAGATCGACATGGAGGGCCTGGCCCGGTCGGGCGCCGTCCGCGACGAACTCAAGCCGGGCACCGACGTCTGGCGGTTCGACGACGGCAAGCAGATCATCGTGCTCGCCGAAGGCCGCCTCGTGAACCTCGGGTGCGCCACCGGCCACCCGAGCTTCGTGATGAGCTGCTCGTTCTCGAACCAGGTGCTCGCCCAGATCGAGCTGTTCAACAAGATCGACGACTACCCGCTGGGTGTTTACGTCCTGCCCAAGCACCTCGACGAGAAGGTCGCCCGGTTCCACCTCGACGCGCTCGGCGTGAAGCTGACCCAACTGACCGACGAACAAGCCGAGTACATCGGCGTCGAGCCCTCGGGACCCTTCAAGCCCGACCACTACCGCTACTGAGAAGCGACGCCCCGCCTCGATCCGTCGTGGCCGACGCCGCTCGTCCGCGGGAGCGTGTGTGCTCGCTGGTCACCGTCGCACCCGCGCATTCCTCACGAGGTGCGACCGCGGACGCGTCCGCGGCGCACCTCGGCGTGACGCTGCTCGTCCCGCTCGGTGTCGCTATCACCGACAGCGACGACCGATGCGTCTCCCCAGTCCGCGCTTGCTCGCCTGCTACACCCATGTACAGGCTCGACAGCACAGAAAAGTGTCACAACGAGTCTGGCGGCGGCGGAGCGGTGCGGCCGGTCAGTCCTCGTGCGGAAGTCGGTCGTGGTAGCCGACGGCAGTGCAGCGGGTCGACGCTCGGGCGGCGAGCTGGTTCGTGAACGCTTCCGATCCACCGACGTAGAGCGACCAGAAGTCGACGTCGGTCGCAGCGAACCAGGATCGGTCGTGGGGCCAGAACAGATCAGGGTTTCGCCAGCCGTCGACGTCCGGATAGCGCAGGTCTGCCATCGCAGAGAGCGGCCCGTGTGTGAGGTAGTAGGCACGACCGGGCAGGCCGAACCGGGGAATCTCGGCCAGGGCCGAGCCGATCGTCGCATGACGTTCGCGATCGGCGATGCGCATGCGCTCGCGTTCGGTCGCTCGCCATTGCCGTTCGGCATCGTTGGCCGGCGGATCCCGCCACGCCACGTGCGTCGTCGCCTTGTCGAAGCCGTGACCTTCCCAGATCGCGAACCATGCCGGCGTCGGAGTCGTCGTGTATCCCGCACCGAGGGAGGCGACGAGGACGAAGAGGTCGCGGTACAGCTCCCACCAGCCTTCGGGAGTCGGGTCAGGAGCGTGGAGCCGGACCAGCGACTCGTACCGGTCCGGGACCAGCGCGCCGACGGTCCACGGCTCGCCACCGATGGACTCGCCGATCCACTCCGCTGGCTCGGTTGACGCAGCGGCACCGAGCGCCTCACCAAAGATCACACCCGCAGGTTCGCACACGGAGGTCGAACGCCCCGGGCCGGTTCTCCGCCACGCCAGCGTGTGCCGGGGCACCTTCACCGCGGTTGTCGCGGAGGTGAGCTCGCCGGCGAACGAGCGAGCTTGGTCAGGCGACGCAGAACTCGTTGCCCTCGGGATCCAGCATGACCACGTGTCCCAGCCCGTCGTCGTAGAGCTCCTCGCGCACGACCGACGCCCCGATGCCGACCAGCCTCGGCACCTCCGCGCGCACCAACCGTTCTCGTTCGGCCATGTCCCACGGCCCAGGGCCGGCGATGCGCACGTCGATGTGCATCCGATTCTTCGCCGTTTTGCGTTCCGGCACCTTCAAGAACCCGATCGCTGGGCCCACGCCGTCGGGATCGATGATCGACGCGTTGTCGGGTTCGTCGAATCCGGGCTCCTTCACGTAGCCGAGCGCCACCGCCCAGAACTCGGCGAGCCGCTGCGGGTCATCAGCGTCGCACCCCAGTGTCCAGTGTGTTGCCATCGACCAAATCTACGCGCCTCGCTGCAGCGACTCGGTTCCGCTGGGCGAGGCGAGGTGTGGCTGACCGCGGCATGAGAACGGTTCTTCCCGAGAGTCTGGCGTGGGTCAGACTCTCGGGATGCCGTCGTTGCCGAAGCCTGCGTCCGAACACACCCGTGTCGCCAATGCGCCGCGTGAGTTGGGGATGGACCCCGCCGACTTCGAGCGGGCCTCCCGGGGGCTGATCGCCCAGCATCCGACCGGCCGGATCGAGGGTGCCTGGGGGGTCGCCTGGGACGTCGCGAAGTACGACTTCATCGAGCAGGGGAGCGAGAACCCCGACACGGTGAACCCGTCGCTGTGGCGACAGGCGCAACTCAACAACATCCACGGCTTGTTCGAAGTCGGCCCGGGTATCTGGCAGGCGCGCGGCTACGACATCTCGAACATCACCTTCATCGAAGGGGAGACCGGCTGGATCGTCATCGATCCACTCACCGTCGAAGGGTGCGCCCGCGACTGTCTCGCGCTGGCGAACGAGCACCTCGGAGAGCGGCCGGTCACGGCGGTGATCTACACCCACTCCCACACCGATCACTTCGGCGGGGTGCTGGGTGTGACGAGCAAGGAGGCGGTCGACGCCGGCGACTGCCAGATCATCGCGCCCGAACACTTCCTCTACGAGGTCGTCAACGAGAACGTGATCGCCGGGTACGCCATGACCCGCCGGGCCCTGTTCCAGTTCGGTCCGCTGCTCCCGCCGGGTCCGCAGGGTCACGTCGATTGTGGGCTGGGCAAGGCGATCCCCCTGTCGCCACCCGGGCTGTTGGCGCCGACCCACGACGTCACGCACACCGGCCAGGAGATGGTCGTCGACGGGGTGCGCATCGTGTTCCAGATGACGCCCGAGGCCGAGGCGCCGGCCGAGATGAACTTCTACTTCCCCGATCGCGCCGGCGGCGGCAAGGGGTGGTTGTGCATGGCGGAGAACTGCTCGCACAACATGCACAACCTCATCCCGATCCGCGGTGCCCAGGCCCGCAACTCGCTGGCCTGGTCGAAGTACATCGGCGAGGCGATCGACCTGTTCGGTGCCGCCAGCGAGGTGATGTTCGCGTCCCACCACTGGCCGCGGTGGGGCAACGACGACGTGATCGACTTCCTTCGCAAGCAGCGCGACATGTACCGGTACGTGCACGACCAGACGATGCGGCGCGCGAACCACGGTCTCACCCCGCTCGAGATCGCCGAGGAACTCTCGTTGCCGCCCGAGCTCGCCACCGAGGGTCACACCACCGGCTACTACGGTCACCTCGCCCACAACGTGAAGGCTGTCTACCAGCGCTACCTGTCGTGGTACGACGGCAATCCGGCGAACCTTTGGAAGCTGCCGCCGACCGAGGTGGGGGAGCGCTACGTCGATCTGGCGGGCGGGCCCGACGCCCTGCTCGAGAAGGCGCGTGCCGCGTTCGACCGCGGTGACTATCGGTGGGTCGTCGAGGTCGTGAACCATCTCGTGTTCAGCGACCCGACGAACGAAGCGGCCCGCGAACTCCAGGCGGACGCGCTCGAACAGCTCGGATACCAGAGCGAGTCGGCGACGTTCCGCAACGCGTTCCTGTTCGGCGCGCAGGAACTACGCAACGGCAACCCACCCGGCAATCCGGCGATGCGTCGCGGCTACCTCGACGCGATGACGATCGAACAGTTGATGGACGCCGCGGCGGTGCGCCTCAAGGCCGACGAGGTCGGCGGTGTCGACGTCACGGTCAACCTGCGCATCGGCGACACGGTCGACGCCGACGGTCCCGACTGGAAGGTCACGGTGTCGAATCGGGCGATGAGCACCTCGCGCGGACACGCCGACACCGCGAGTGCGACCGCCACCTTCGATCGGTCGGTCCTCGTCGAGATCGGGTCGGCCGAGATCACGATCGACGAAGCGATCGACGGTGGGCGGGTCGACGTCGACGGGGATGCGGATGCCGTTCGCTCCGTGTTCGGCCACCTCGACGTGTTCATGTCGATGTTCCCGGTCGTCGAACCCTGATCAGCGCCCTACCCTGACCGCATGGGTCTGTTCAACACGAGGAACATCAACAAGGCCAAGCGCCTGTTCGAGAAGAACAAGGGCAAGATCGGCTCGACCGTCGACAAGGCGACCGACACGATCGACAAGAAGACCGGTGGCAAGTACTCCGATCATCTGAAGAAGGTCGACGACGCCGCGAAGAAGTTGGCAGGCGAGCAGCCGGGCGCCGACGGTCGCGGGGGTCTGCGTCCGGACGAGAGCGAGGGCACGGCGTCGGGCCTCCACCCGGATCCCGACGCCCCGAAGCCGAACGGCTGATCAACCCCGGTCCTCGCCCGAACCGTCGGACACCCAGGCGATTTAATCGCCCAGGCGTCCACCGCCGGACACCCAGGCGATTTAATCGACCAGGGGTCCACCGTCGGACACGCAGGCGATTTAATCGACCAGGGGTCCACCGGCGGACACGCAGGCGATTTAATCGACCAGGCGTCCGGGGTCACCGCCAGTCCATCTCCTCGTCGGCGGCGATGCTGGGCATCGGGCCGGGATCTGATCAGCCGACGACGACGGTGTCGGTCGACGACCGGCCGAACACCTCGGGGGAGTAGATCTCCTCGGCCTTGGTCGGGGGAACCACGAACGTGCCGGGTGTGGTCGCCCGAGCCAGATACGTGTACTCGTAGGTGCCGCCACCCAGGTACGTCGTGAACGCCTCGGCGCGGTCGTCGCGCAGGTTCTGGTGCTCGAACCACGACCACCACCACGACCACGGCTCGAAGCCGTCGCCGCTTCCTTCCTCGTCGTCGGGGGCGACCTCGGGCGTGACCGCGAGTGCCGGATTGAGCGGCTCGAGGCCCGCCGGGAGCGGGTCGACCAGCGCCACGTGGGTGCGTCGAGCGTCGGCGACCATCGTCACCCGCACCCGAACGGTCGCGCCCGGTTCGATACGCCACGTGCCGTCGTCGTCACGGGACACCGTGGTCTCGTCACCGATCGACTCGTACTCGCGCTCGACGACGAAACCCTCGTCGCGAGCGTCGAGCCGCAGGTCGGTGGGGGCGTAGTTCAGTCCGAGCCGGTAGTACAGGCGTCCTTCGCCGTCCTTGGCCATGACCAGCAGTGGGTTGTCGCCGTCGGCGTTCGGCGTGTCGTCGGTGGCGGCGAGTTGGGTCAGTTCCGACATCGGGACCAGCGTCGACACCTGGGTCGTGGTGCGCCCTTCGAACTCCGACTCGGCGACGTAGGTCTCGCCGAGCCAGGCGCGTGCCACGAACGACGGATCGACGTCCTCGAACGTCTCGAAGTAGCGGTGCATCGCGAGCAGGATGAACGAGTTCTCCTGGGCGTTGTTCCAGCGTCCGTTCTCCTGACGTGACAACAGGCCGCTGACGACCTTGGGGATCAGATCGCTGTCGGGCTGTTCGGTGATCAATGCGTCGAGGATGATGCCGTCGGAGCGACGGTCGGACTGGGCGATGAGGTAGTCGCTCTCGCCGTAGTCGACGGCGAACGTCGCCCCGCCGGGCGTCTCGACGACGCTGTTCGCGAAGCGGCGTTCGATCAGCACTCGGAGATCGGGATCGGTGATCGACGGCCAGATGTGGGCGAGTGCGTCGAGCGCGAGGTCGTCGCCGACCTCGACGAACAGCTCGGCCGCCTTGCCGTCGTCGCGTCGTCCGGCCTCGTTGCGGACGTACAGCGCGTAGGCCCGGATCGAGTTGCGGACGTCGTCGGGGTAGTCGGTGGGGATGTACGCCTCGATCTCGGCGATGAACGCCAGCGCCCGCTCGAGCGCGTCGGCCGACACGACGTAGCCGGCCTGATCGGCGAGCACCAGCGCGTGTGCCGACTGGACCGAGTTCCACGGGATCGAATCGCGGCCGCGCTGCCAGTACGGGAAACCGCCGTCGTCGTTCTGGAGCGCGGTGAGCCGGGTGATGTCACTCGCCACGCGCTGCTCCAGCTCGGCGGTCGGTGGGAGCCCGGCGGCGTCGAACTCTTCGAGGACGTCGCGGAGGGCGGCCACGGCCATGATGCGCGAGGCGTAGCCATCGGACGACTGGTACTGGTAGTCCTCGAGGTACAGGACGGCGTCGGTGAGCGCCTGCACGGCGGTCGACGAGGTGCCGATCTCGAGCCCGCCGTACTGGGGGATGACGTCGGCCGGCGCCTGGAGCGGTTGGCCGATCGCTCCCTCGTCGATCGTGCCGTACACCGCGAACGCCTCGCTGGTGGCCGGGGTGTAGACGGGCAGGGTGATCTCGCTGGCGTCGGTGAAGTCGCCGCTCACGGCGGCGACACGGACCCGGGCGGTGCCCGCCTCGATCGTCTCGATCGGGAACCGAACCTCGACCCGGTCGTTCGCCGGGACCGTGACGCGCTTGCCGGACGGGCCCGACAGCGCCAGGTTGGCGACCTGGACGACGACGTCGACGTCGAGTGGCTCCTCGGTCTGGTTCTGGAGGACGACCGGGAGTTCGAACTGGTCGCCGAAGTTCAGGAAGCGGGGTGCCGACGTGCGGACCATCAGCGGCAGTCGGGCGGTGATCGCCGACTCGCCCTTGCCGAACTGATCGGTGCCGTCGACGGCGACCGCCATGACCCGGTACCGGGTCAGGTTGTCGGGGAGCGGCACGTCGACCGTGACCGTGCCGTCGGCACCGGTCACTTCGGACGGCGCGTACACGGCGACGGCGTCGAAGTCGGTGCGGACGTCGATCGTGGGGGTCGAGGTGCGACCGGCTCCGTCTCCGGCTTCGCCCAGGTCGGCGCCGCCCGCATCGTCGGACGCCGACTCGTCCGCGGGCTCCTCGGCCGAGGCGGGGACGGTTCCGTCGCTCATGTCGCCCTCCTCGCCGTCGAGTTGCACGGTCGAGGCGAGCCGGATGGTGGAGCGGAGGTAGGTCGACCGGATGGCCGCCCACACGTTGCGGTAGAAGACCTCGACCGGATCGGACAGGTCGTACCCGGTCAGCGAGAGGACCGCTTCGTCGACGACGACCACGGCCACTTCAGCGCCGTCGACCGCGGCGCCGTCGGGGTCGACGACCGAGACGGTGACCGAGGTGTCGGTGCCGGGCTCGACCGCGTCAGCGGCGGGCGTCACCGTCACGTCGAGGGTGCGGTTGGTGGGTGGCACCGGGAGGTCGATGGTGCCGGTTGCGTAGGCCGGCCGGGGTGGCAGGTCGTCGCGCGCGTTGCCGTCGTCGTCGTAGCGGGGCGCCGAGCCGGTCATGTCGATCTGGACCGTGAGGTTCGGGACGTGCTCGCCGGTGATCGGCACTTCGACGACAGCGCTGCCGTCTCCGGCCTCGAATGCTTCGGTCGAGACGATGTCGTGATGGGCAACGGTGACCGTGCCCCACGCCGGAGCGAACGGCGCCTGCACGAGCAGCTCGGCGGTGTCGCCCGGCGCGTACTCGTCGCCGTCGGGAACGATCGTGACGGCTTCTTGTTCGACGTTGCGCACCGGGCGACCGGTGCCGCCGGACACCCACTGGGTGACCTCGGTGCGGTTCGGGTCGCCGGTTTCGTCCGTGACGATCGCGGTGATCTCGTACGTGCCGCCCACGTCGGTCGAGAACTCGCACCGCATCGAGCCGTCGTCGGCGATGTCGGTCGATTCGAGGGTGCAGGTCTGCGGGTCGACGAGTTCCTCCGTCCAGTCGGTGCCGTCGAACGTCCAGTCGAGACGGCCGGCGGTGATCTCGACCGGACGGCCGGCGACCAGCTCGCCGTCGACGTCGGTCACGACGGCGTCGATGCGGATCGGGGTTCCCTGTCGCACGAAGTTGCGGTCGGACCGGAGCCCGACGTACACCTCGGACGGGTGCACGAGCAGGTCGGTGCTGGAGGCCCACGCCTGACGGTTCACGTCGTAGACGGTCGCCTGGGCCGTCACGGTGGAGGGGAGGTCGACGACGCCGTCATCACCATCACCGTCACCCTCGCCATCGTCCTCACCGTCGCTCTGGGAACCGCCGAACTGGAGCTGCAGGTAGTGCGATCCGGACGCGTCGGTGCGTCCGCTGAACTCTTCGTACGTGGTGTCGCCGACCGGTCCGCAGTCCCAACAGTCGACGGGCTCGGCCAGGTCGTACGCGACGTCGGACTCGGCGGAGCGGAATCCGCCGTCGCCGTACCACCACGGTTGCCAGACGCCGAACGAGTAGTCGTCGCGATTAGGTGGGGTGTAGCTCGTCTCGGTGGTGCTCACCAGCCAGTCGACCTCGGCGTCGGGGAGCGGACCGCCTGCGAAGTACTCGGCGTCGACGGCGACCGTCGCCGGCTCGGCGGCGTAGTGCGGGGCCGGGGTCTGGACCCGGGTGCTGACCTCGAACTCGGGGCGGCGGAACTCCTGCACCTGGATGGTGTGGGTGGTGGCGCTCGTGCTGTCGAAACCGGGTTCGCGGCCTTCGTCGCTGCTGTCATCCCCGTCGTCGCTGTCGTCAGCGGTGGTGTCATCGATCGAGAACTCGACGTAGGCGGGGCCGAGGTTGGCGCCCTCGGGGAGTTCGAGGTCGAGCGTGAACCGGCCGAGCGCGCTCAGTTCGAGCGTGCCGCTGCCAAGATCGGCGCCTTGCGCGTCGTACGCTTGCCACTCGATCGTCGACGCGTCGTCGTACAGCTCGAACTGAGCGCCGTCGCTCCAGTCGAACCGTCGGACCCACCCCGTGAGATGCGCCGTCTCACCCGGGCGATAGATGCCGCGGTCGTCGAATACGAACCAGCGACCCTCGGCCCCGGAGCCCTCGGCGGTCCAGCCGTCCCACTCGTCGGCGGGGAGGAACGCCCGTCGGTCGCCGGCATTGCCGTACAGCCCGCTCACCGGCTCGTCGGACAGTTCGATCTCGATCAGTCCGTCGTCGTGGGTGGTGGCGACCCGACCGTCGCCGATCAGTTCGACCGGGACGTCGCCGATCGGCTCGCCGGTCGCCAGATCGGTCGTGACGATCACGAGGCTCCGTCCGTCTCGGATGGCGTCGATACCGAGCGTCGTGTTCTGCACCCATGACACCGTCGGCTGGTTGGCCCAATAGGCGTCGTCGCTCTCGCTGAGGTCGAGCAGCGGATCGACCCGGACGACCAACTGACCGTTGGACGCATTGAACGCGTCGGTCAGATCGATCGCGGTCTCCGTCCACCGGTCCTCGGTGGCGTCGATCTCGACCTCGGCCTCGTAGGCGAGCGGCCACTCCGGTTCGGGGGCGTCCTCGTCACGCCCGAGCGACTCGACGTAGGTGCGGTACTCCACGAACTGGGGTGGCGTCACCGACCAGGCCCGCACCCGTACGGCGTCGTGGTTGATCGTGTCGATCGACACGGTCGGCACGTCGGCGGTCGGATCGGTGGTGATGAAGTCGTTCGAGAGGCCGCGCAGTGCGGGATCGGCCGTGCCCACGTCGAAGGTGACCTCTGCGTCGGTGCCGAGTTGCTGGCCGAACACGTCGGTCAGCGCGCCGTCGAGGGTGACGGTGTACTCGGTGCGACCGGCGGTGGCGCCGCGCAGTTCGATCGTCGACCCGTACACGTCGATCCGCAGGCCCGGGACCGCCGGTTCGATCCGGACGAACTCGGCGTCGAACTCGGCGGGGTCGAGGGCGTTCGAGAACTCGATCTGGAACGATTGGCCGGGCTGGCAGCGTTCCTCGTAGCCGCAGCGGGAGGCGATCACCTGAAGGGCGCCGAAGGTGGCGCCGGTGAAGCGCTCGACGTCGGAGCTGGTGAGAGGTCCCTCGGCGGACGGGACGTCCGGGCCGACGGCGATCTCGACGGCGGTGTCGACCGGCAGTTCGGACGCCGGCGTGAACGCCACCGCGCGTCCCTCGAGCGCACCCTGGTAGGCGTTGCGCGCGACATCGTCGGCGGCGACCTCGTCCTCGGTCGCGACGCGGATCGGCACGTCCTCGCCGCCGGCGGTCACCGTGATCGCGCTGACGACGGCGGTCGGCTCGACGAGCTGGTCGAAGGTGGCGACCCAGATCGGCTTGGTGTTCATCGAGTCGGTGATACCGGCCAGGCCACGCAGGGTGGGCGTCGGTGTCGTGAACGACCACGCGACCGACTCCTCGAGCACGCCGCCGGTCTCGGAGCGGGTGCCGGCCGGGACCTCGACGAAGTAGCGCGTCGCCGCCGGCAGGCGGTCGATCTCGCCCGGGATCACCTCGAACCGGAGCGTCCGGGTACCGATCCAGCGCCAGCGCCCGTCGATCTCGGGCGTCACGACGACCGGGACCTCGGCCTCGTCGAGCTGGTCGAGCGTGGAGAGCGGCACCATCGGCTGATCGAAGGTGACGGCGATGAACGGTGCGACGTCGACCTCGCCCTCAGGCTGGTAGCGGAGGACGTGGAGTGGGCCCTCGACGGGCTCCTCGACCGGTGCGTCGTCGTCGGGCGGGAAGGTCCCGTCGACGGTGACGCCGATCTCGGGTGGCAGCAGGGTGTCGGGCGGCCGCAGGAACTCTTCTTCGTCGGTGTCGGGCACCGACCACTCCGGCAACTCGTCGACGATCTCGTCGACCTGGTCGGATTCGAGCGCGGATCCCTCGGTGACCGGAGTGGGCTCGGCGACCTCGTCGTCCGATGACCCCTCGCTCAAGCTGACGGCGAGGTCGGCGTCGTCGGCCGGTTCTTCGGCCGGGAGGCCTTCGACGGTGACGATCGGATCGTCGTCGACGACCACGGTGGTGTCGGCGGACGGGTCGAGCGTGTTCGAGGTGACCTCGTCCCCGCCGCCCCAGCACGCGGACAGCAGCAATCCGGCAGCGATCATCCCAGCGATCGATCGCCGTCGGTTCGTGCTGCTGGCCATGGTCCACCTTTCCGTCCGTTCCCAGACTACGAACGTGCTGGTGGTTTGACGTGACGCGAACGCGAACGGTTCCCGCGCATCGACGGAAATTGCGTTGGTGGGGCGTCGGTGGGGTGTCGGTCAGCCCCGCCGGTCAGACAGCTGGTGCGACGACGACCGGCGTCCAGCGCAGGATGTCGACGGGCTCGCACGGGCCGCTGTCGCCATCTGCGACCTTGGTGCCGATCACCTCGAACCGGATCAGCTGTCCGGCACCGGCGGCGAGGCGCTCGGTGGGCGTGTGCGTGAACTCGATCAGGTCGCCCTCGTACGCGGGACCGACGTGGTCGCAGCCGTCCCACGCCACGACGTGTGCGAGGCCGGGGAGCATGCGCGTCAGTGAGCCCTGCGCCAGACCTTGCACGTGGCCGCCGTAGACGAGACGCCGTCCGTTGGCGGTCAGCGTCACGTCGCGGTGCACTGCGGCCTGGTTGAACGTGAGGCGGGCCAGCGGCGCCGCCAGGTCGACGTGGTCGCGCAGCGGGTCGGTCTTGGCGTCGCCGTCGGGCCACGAGGTCGTC
>NZZV01000169.1 GCA_002698945.1 Acidimicrobiaceae bacterium | reverse complement strand
GGTGCGATCGGCGGCGCATTGTCCTTCGTCGTGACGGAAGCGTTGCTCGTCGTCGTGAGCCTCGCCATGATCGCACCGTTCGTCCGACGGAGGGCCACGGTCGTCCGAGCAGCCAAGGTCTTGTTCGCCAGCGGCTGCATGTTGGCCGCGATCTGGCCGATTCGCTCTGCGTTCATCGTTGTGCCCGTGCTGGTCGGGGCCGCGGTCTACGCCATCGTCACGTTCGCAATTCGCACCGCTCGGCCGGACGAGCGCGACCGTGTCGTCCCGTTGGTCGCACGCATCAACGGAATGGTTCGCCGTCGACTCGGCCGTACGGCGCCGACCAATCCCCGTTCCGAGGTCCCTGACGAAACGCCACTCGACCGATAGGTCAGCGAGCGGACCGCTAGCCTGACGAGGACCTTGGCGACATGGCGGGAGCAGCGGCGATATGGCGGGAGCAGCGGCGATGCAGGTGCAACTAGGTGCTCGAGCACGCGAGATCTTCGACCGAACCGGAAACCTGGCGATGCAGCCACCGCGCCGGAGTTGGTTCGGCCGGGTGCCGAACTCTTCGTCGACCACCGCCCGGCGCGTCGCGCTCACGTTCGACGATGGCCCGAGCTCGCCGTCGAGCGCGTTGATGCTCGACACACTCGCATCGCTGGATGTGCGAGCTACGTTCTTCTGCGTCGGACAAATGGTGGCGTGGTATCCGGAGATCGCTCGGCGCGCCGCGAGCGAAGGTCATGTGATCGCCAACCACTCGATGTACCACAGCCGTCGCCGGTCGCTGAGTCCCTGGGGCATCGACCACATCGAGTCGGCGCAGGACGAGATCGAGCGGGTGATCGGGCGTCGGCCGGCGCTCTACCGCCCTCCCTGGGGCTGGACGACACCTTGGGAGCTCCGTCGGGCTGGTCGGTTGGGGCTGACGGTCGTCGGCTGGAGCGTGTATCCGGACGACTGGAAGGACCCCGAGGTTCCTGCCGCGACGACGGCTCGTCAGATCGTCGAAGGCACCGAGCCTGGGTCGATCATCCTCATGCACGACGCAACGTCGAACGTCAAAGACTGCGCGAAGGTCGAGTCGGCCGCTGCTGTCGAGCTGGCGGTCCGCCAATTGCGGGCGGACGGGTACGAGTTCGTGGCCTTGTCGGAGCTGCTCGGCGTCGAGGCGTATCTCCCGACACGGGCGAGTTCGACTGGTGATCTCTGATCGTCTCCCGTGCTACCCGTGGTAGTCTCACTACGACACCGACCGGTTCCGGAGCGGTGCCGTAGAACACGGGTGTGACGCCGCACCCAAACACCGCGAGGTTCGGATGAAGGTGAAGGATCTTGTCTATGCGGTGGGCGACCCGGTTCTCACCAAGTTCCTCTCGCCGCCGTACGGGGGCCGACCGCACTACACCAATCACGGTCCTCGCACCGCCCGACGCGTGGCACTCACGTTCGACGACGGTCCGTGTCGGGGATCAACGGAGCTTCTGCTCGATGCGCTCGCTGAGCTCGACGTGCCGGGCACGTTCTTCTGTGTCGGCGAGAACGTCAACATGAACCCCGACATCGTCGAGCGCATCGAGCGCGAGGGCCATGTCGTCGGCAGCCATTCCCAGCGGCACAGCCGTGGAGCAGGCCTCTCCTTCGGTGATGTCGAGCACATCGAGAGCGCCGAACGCTCCATCAGCGACGTGCTCGGTCGTCGCCCGGCGCTCTACCGTCCGCCGTGGGGATGGCTCACCCCGTGGGAGGGCCGACGACTCAAGTCGCGCGGATACACGATCGTGGGATGGGACGTCTACACGCTCGACTGGCAGATCCCGGAGCCCGATGCGCAGACCGTCGCCGATCATGCGGTCGCCGACACGCGTCCCGGATCCGTCTATTGCTTCCACGACGCGTATCCACTCGTCGCCGAATGGGACAAGTCGGTCACGGTCGACGCCGTACGACGCTTGGTTCCCACGATCCGATCGCTGGGCTACGAGTTCGTGACCGTCGACGCGCTCCTCGGCGTGAATGCGTACCGCCCTGCAGCGGCCTGAAGGCCGAATCAGCGCGCGGCGAGCCCTTTGAGGCGTTCCAGCGTCACGAGGGCGTTGCTCCGCAGATCGAAACGATCCTCGGCGATAGCACGCCCGTTCGCTCCCATCTCGCGCCGCACAACATCGTCGTCGAGCAGTCGTTGGAGAGCACCCCCCAGGGCCCGCTCATCGCCGGCCGGAACGATGTAGCCGCTGCGACCATGGTCCACGATGTCGCTCGTTCCCCCGACGTCGGACACCACGACGGGTAAGCCACTGGCCATCGCCTCGACGGTCGCGATCCCGAAGCACTCGGCCCGACTCGGCAAGACGAACACGTCGGCGATCCGATGCAGTTCGCGCAACTCCGGACTGTTCGGGGAAACGCCGCGGTGGACCACCACGCCATCATGGGCGGGCACGTGCGCGTTGCTCACCACGTGCAGCGTTACATCGCAATCAGCCACCGAGCGGTGCCACGCCAACAGATCCGGCCCGCCCTTGCGCTCGAAGTCTCCGCCGACGAACAAGACGTGGGTCTCGGACCTCCCGGCTCGATTCGTGGGTGTCCACCGTGTGACGTCGACACCCGGCGGATTCACCACCACCCGGTCGGCCTCGATGCCGTAGTCGTCGATCACCGAGCGTCGCGCCCAGGTCGTCCACGCCTGGTTCACGGTGACGGTCGCGTAGAGCCTGCGTGTCAACCTTCGTTTGAGCGCCGTGACCGGAGCGGGGTCCGGTCGGCTGGAATAATGCCCCATCCGCTCGAGCTGCAGCGGCGTCGAGTCGAAGTCGAACAGACATGGGGTGCCGCGCAGCCAACGAGGTGTGAGATAGGCGGTGGTCGTATTCGTCATGATCACGTCGAAGGCACTGCGGCGAAGCGCCCGCCGCTGCTCCAACAGTCCGCGCACGGCACCTACCGGATGTCTCACCATCTGGTCGGGAAAGCGGCTGCTGAACCTCTCGAGGCGGCCTTCGGGTCGGAAGTAGTGGATCTCGCGCCACACCGGCTCGATCTCGTCGTCGCCTTCTGCGACCGACCGCAGGTTTCGGTAGGCGGTCACGTGACCGGCAACCTGATCCATGATGAACCCGACCCTGAGCCGTCGCCTCGCCACGTCACCCACCTCGGTAGAGCCCCTCGAGTTCCCGCGCCACTCGGACAGCCGAATAGTCCTGCTCGACTCGTGCTCGGGCGGCATGGCCGACCTCGCGACGCCGGACTGGATCCTCGAACAGCATGTTGACACACCGTGCGATCGACGCTGCGTCGTGGGGCTCTGCGCAGAAGCCCGACGTTCCGTGTTGTACTGCCTCCCGTCCATCCCCGAACGTGATCACGCACGGGCGCGACATCGCCATCGCCTCGAGCAGAGCGATCGACGCTGACCCGAACGGGACCGGCAACACGAACACGTCCATCAGCAGCACGTACGGCCGAGGATCGCTCCGGTAGCCGAGAAATCGCGTCGTGGCGGCGACACCGAGAGCGGCGGCCTGGGCTTGCAGCTCCGGGCGGAGGGTGCCCTCCCCGACGATCAGCAGGACGGAGTTCGGATGCCGACTCTGGATCGACTCGAACGCATCGACCAGGTCGCCGACGCCCTTCCCCGGTTCCAAGCGGACAGCGGTGCCGACGACGAGTACACCCGGATCGATGTCGAACTCTTCGCGGAGCTGGTCGAGCTGCTCGGGTGAGGCGACGTCGTCGAACCGGGTGATGTCGATGCCGTTGTTCACGACGTGGGTGCGGCCGGAGGGCAGTCCGAGATGACGGGCTCGCGAGTCGCGGTTGTTCTCGGAGACACATACGAGCCCGGTGACGAGGCGCATGAGCAACGCACGTCTCTTGCGAGCGACCGCAGGTACCGGCTCGTCAGGCGCAAGGTGCTCGGTAACGAAGATGCGACCAACACCCGCGACGCGGAGCGCGACGATGGCGAACGTCAAACCCTCGTAGGAGGTCGAGTGGAGATGCGCAACGTCGTAGCGATCCCGCCGGGCCCGGCGAAAGAGCCGCCAGACCTCGCCCATCAGCCTGCGGGTGCCATGGCGGCGGTCGGGTGTGGAGTAGGCGAACCGATCTGCAGCCTCGGCGAGACTCGCCGAGAACTGCGCCGTCGGCTCCCAGTCGGGTGCAAGCGCGACGATCTCGAAGTGAGTTCGATCGATCTCGCGGGCGACCAACCGGACGTGTTCCTCCATTCCCCCCATCGAAACGCTGTTGGACATCAACAGCAGCCTGCACCGACTCATGACGTTGCACCACCGGCTCGTGTGATCGATGGAGGCCCGGCGATCGACTTCAAGTGGTCGAGGGTACGACGAGCGCTCACCTCGAGATCAAAGCGTTCCTCGGCGAGTTCGCGCGACCGGAGCCCCATGTGGCGAGCGCGGAGCGGGTCGGCGAGGATGGTGGTGAGCGCCGCACCCAGCTCGCGAGGGGAGCCGGCCGGGACGATGAAGCCGTTGTCGCCGTGGTCGACGATGTCAGCCGTGCCCCCGACGTCGGTCACGACCACGGGAAGAGCAGACGCCATCGCCTCGATCGTCGCGATTCCGAAGCACTCGCCGTGACTCGGCAGGACGAACACGTCGGCATCTCGGTAGAGCGCCCGCAGCGCCGGCGAGTTCGCGGTCAGGCCGCGATGCACGAAGACGGAAGGCGACGGCTCGACCTCAGTACGGGTCACGATGTCGAGCCGGACGGAACCGTCGGGAAGCGATCGGTGCCATTCGAGCAGGTCGCGGCCGCCCTTGCGATCGAAGTCAGCACCGACGAACAGGACTCGTCCCGGTGCATCACCCGGGCGGATGCTGCGGACTCCCGGTGCCCATGCGGCCAGGTCGACGCCCGGCGGGTTGATCACCACCCGGTCGGGGGCGATGCCGTAGTCGTGGATGACCGAGTCGCCCGCCCACGTCGACCACGCCTGATTCAGGCTCGCAGCGCTGAACAATCGCCGCATGGCCCGGAGCTTGACGGTGGCCACCCAACCGCGATCCGGTCCGGCGGAGTATCCCTCCATCGCGTCGAGTTGGACAGGGGTCGAGTCGAAGTCGAGCATCGTGGGCGTGCGACGCAACGGACCGATGTCGTAGTGAGCGACCGCCGTGTTCGTGAAGATCACGTCGTACGGGGCGGCCCGGAGGGCTCGGCCCTGCTCGACGATGCCACGCACCACACCAAATGGGTGTGCAGGGGTGAACGGGACAAGCCGGTCGTGGACCCACTCGATGCGACCTCCGTCGAGGTGGTAGTGCACCTCTCCCCATGACACTGCGAGGTCGGGATCGGCTTCTGCGAACGGTCGCAGGTTCTTGGCAACCGTGACGTGCCCGGCGACCTGGTCCATGATGAAAGCTGCTCGAATAGGGTTCATGGCGCGGTTCCCGCCAGGGTGGGGGCCGATCGACCTCCATGAACGGCCACACCGCCGAGCGACATGATCAGGATCTTAGCCGTCCGACGGACGCGACATTCGGGGCGGCCGTCTTCGTGGATCGGCGACAGCCCGAGACCAGCGCCGAGTAACATCGCTCGTGCTACGGACAGCGGGACCGGCGAACCGGCGGAGGACCACCATGACGACGAGCGACGACACGCATCTACCACGGGTGAGCGTGGTCATCACGACGCGCAACCGTCCGCAGGCTCTCGCCGCAGCGGTCGAGTCCGCCTTGGCACTGGACACATCGTGCTTCGAACTCGATCTCATCGTGGTGGACGACGGTTCGACCGATGAGACCCCGGAGGTGCTGGAGCGCTATCCGGTCCGCGTGATCCGAACGGAGGGAGTCGGCATGGCCTGCGCTCGGACGATCGGTCTCGACGCTGCGACCGGGGACTACTTCTCGCTGTTGGACGACGACGACGTCTGGCTCCCCACCGCGATCTCCACGCAGCTGCGTGTGTTCTCCGAGCACCCCGAGTTCGCCGCGGTCCATGCACAGGCAGTACTGACGGGTCCGGACCTCGAACCATTCGGCGACCCGTTCCCAGCGGGACCACTGGAGTCCGGCATGATCTTTGATCGCCTGCTCACGTACTTCCCGCAAGTCGGAACGATCCTGACCCGAATGGAGCACGCGCGTGAGGCCGGCGCCTTCGACGGGTCGTTGCCCGGCGACAACGACTGGGACTGGATTCTGAGGATCGCGAGCCGCTACCCGATCGGCGCTGTGGAAGTGCCCGTCATGATGTTCCGCCAGCGCGACGAACCACAGGAAGATCTCGCCTGGCGTCGGTTTCCGGCAATCAGCGAGATCTTTCGACGCCATACTGCACCGCTCCCCCTGGCGGATCGCGTCCGCCTCCAGCCAGCGCTGTGGCGTCACCGGGGATGGTGCGCGAGCATCTTCCTGAATCACACCCAGGACAATTGGCGGCAGGGCGAGCGCCGGCGAGCGGCACGTAGCGCCGTCTACGCGGTCCGATGTTCGCCAGTTCACGCCGTCGTCGAGACCGCTCGACGGGTCAAGGCACGTGCAGTGTCGAGTGACGGGAACGCCCGAACGTGAGTGGCCCTGACCGCGGCGGACTCCACCCCGACCCGGATGATCCCAACGAACCGCGGCCCGACCCTGCCACGTGGACACCACTGCTCACTGCGACCGCGTCCAGCACTGCGCTCGCGTGCTATCGAGATGCGCTGCGGCTCGACGGAAGCGTTCGGGCCGGTGTCGTCCGAGACCTCGCGGACTACTACGAATTCACGGACGACCAGGTCGTCCACCGGTGTGTGCATTGGGAAGAGTGGTCGACCGAAGAGTGGCTCTCGGAGGAGCGATCGACCGCCGATGCGATCAACGACTTCTATCGAACGACTCGTTCCTGGAGCTTCGACCTGCTCTGGTTCGCGTACCTCCAGGCGGAGATGTATCGCTACCCGGTCAGCGCTGCGATCGCCACGAGCCTCGCGGAACGTGGGCGAGTCAGTGGTCGCCACCTCGACTTCGGCTGCGGTGTCGGCGTCACGAGCCAGATGTTCAGTCGCCTGGGCTTCGAGTCCGAGATGGCCGACATCTCGACGTCGATGCTCGACTTCGCTCAATTCCGCACGCGTCGGCGCGCCGAGTCGATACGTTCGATCGACCTCAACGACGAGGCGATCCAAGCCGGCCAGTACGACGTCGTCACTGCGATCGACACCTTGGTCCACATCCCCGATCTCGAGCGGGTGCTGTGTGAGCTGCACGCCGCCATCGCACCCGGGGGACGGCTGTTCGCGAACTTCGCCGTTCGCCCCCGCACGGCGGAAAACTCACAGTTCCTCTATGACGACGAGCTCCCGCTCCGCCGGATGATCCAACGCGTCGGTTTCGAGCAACGTCGCCGCCTCGACGGGATGATCACCGAGTACGAGCGGGTCGAACCGACCGGCTGGCGCCACCTGGCCCGCCGAGCTCGCACCGCAGTGGCACTGAGCCCGCTCAGGCCAATCGCCAAGAACGCTCGTGCTCGTGTTCGATCAGCGCTGCGCAGATAGCGCCATCATCGACGGGTCGGCCGGTCCCGCGCCCGGATCATCATCGAAATCGTAGGCATCGGCGAGTCCGCTCGGTTGGGGAACCAACGTATCGAGCGGGCGCAGGGTGAGGCACCGAGTCGACGAGATAGCGTCCCGGTGTGACCGAGAGCGGAGCGGCGGAAGGCGACGCAGAACGAAGCGGTGTGACGCCCGAGGAGGCGCCACGCCGATCGATCACGGCAAACCTCGTCGATCTCGGATTCTCGCAGTTGCTGACCTGGACGCTGGGCATCGTTCTGACCATCGTCCAGCCGCGCTTCCTCGGGGCCGAGGGACAAGGCCAGCTTCGCTTCGCGTACTCGGTGTGGATGATCGTCGACGTCCTCGTCAGTCTGGGTACGGCGTCGTACCTCACCCTCGAGATGGCCAAGAACCGGCAACGCGGCCTTTCGATGGTGCGTCCTATTCTGATGCTCAGGCTCGGTGGGTATATCGCCGGCTGGGGGGCCGTTGTCGCCTTCACCGTGGCGAGCGGCAACAGTGGAGTTCAGGCAGCCGTCGTCGTGCTGATCGGCGCCGGGCAGATGTTCGGATCCGTCGCAGGGACGGCACGTGCCGCACTGCACGGCATGGAACTGATGCGATATCCGGCGATCGCTGATGTCGTCACGAAAGTCGTCTCGACGACTGCCGTCATCGCCGTCTTGCTGCTCGGCGGTGATGTGGTCGCCGTGTCGTTCGTTGCAGTCGGCGCGGCGATGCTCAACGCCTGGATGGTCGTTCGCTACCTGCGACGGTTCAGCGCGGCGCCGACGTTCAGGGTGCCGATCCGAGTCATCGTGGCTGGTTCGGTCGGTCTATTCGTCGCCGATGCCTCACTCATCGTCTATCAGCAGATCGATACCGTCGTCATGTCGTTGCTGGTCGATAAGGAACAGCTCGGATGGTACGCCGCTGCGGACCAACTCTTCGGCTCGCTGTTGTTCGTGCCGACGATCCTCTTGATGACGCTGTTCCCCGTCTTCAGTCGGCTCCGCGAGTACGACCCTGTGCGTCTCCAGAACATCGTAGGGCGAGCGATCACAACCCTGCTGGTGCTGAGCGTGCCGATCGGATTCGGCGTGATGGTGTTGGGAGGACCGATCGCGCGGATCCTGTTCGGTCCCGACTTCGACGGGGCGGGCGAGGTCCTGTCCGTCTTGGGTGTCGTCATCATCATCACGTCACAGACGATCCTGATCGGGCGGTATGCCATCGCGACCGGTCACAGCAGGATGTGGAACACCCTCATGATCGGCGCAATTGTGCTCACGGTGCCGCTCGATCTCGTACTCGTGCCATGGACCGACGATCGATTCCAAAGTGGCGCCATCGGTGGAGCACTGGCGTACGTGGCCACCGAGTCGCTCATCCTGCTCGCGGGATCATGGCGGTTCGCCTCGGCCCTGTACACCCGCGAGGTGGTGGGACGGTCGGTCCGCATCATCGCTGCGGGCGGCGTGATGACGGCAGCCATCTGGCCTCTTCGCGACGAGTTCATCTTGGTCCCCACCGTCATCGGGGCAGCGGTGTACGTCGTCGGCATCGTCGTGCTTCGGGGCCTCGGACCGGACGACAAGGACATGATCGGCCGTCTCTTCCGCAAGGTCCGTCCCGCTGGATGATCCCGCGCACTGGGCGAGGGGCGTCCGTCCGCGGATCGAACGTGCAGCGGTCCTGATGCCTGGTGCGGTAGCGCCCGAGGGTCGGGCGCTCCTCTGCGGCATCGTCCACCTCGTTCGCTTCGCTGAGTTCAGTTCGCCGGAACGCAGCTGCCGACCATCAGCCCTGAGGGGTCGAAGCCGGCGACACACCGATCGCGTGATCATCCGAAGCGTGCGAGCTGCGGAACTCGCGGGACACCTCGCGACCGAAGACGACGACCATCGCTACACCGATGAGCGCCCCGAAGTACAGGCCGAACTCGATCTGGTGCTGGTAGCCGGGGATGAAGGCGATTGGGGATCCGTCACCACGCACCCGTGCCTGTACGTGCCAGGCAACGACCGACGCGAGCGCAACTCCTCCGACCCACTTCCAACGTCTGGCCGCCACCGTCCCATCGGAGAGTGCAGCGAGGGTGAGATCGGCGAACGCCAGGTAGGTGATCGCTTGCGCCGAGAACTCGATGTTGAGGACGAGGACGTTCGCCAGGTGCAACATAGAGACGAGCAGCAGGAAGGACCGCCACCACAGTCGCCCCAGCAGAAGCGCGAGAAAGCCGACCACCTCCACCCCCACGGCAGCGACGTCGACCAACTCGAGCAGGGTCGCAGGGATCCCCGGCACCAGGTCGGCGAGCATCCCATCACGGCGCAGGTCGAGGACACCTTCGTAGTACCAACTGAGGAAGCCGCTCGTGGAGGTGTCGCCGTCCACCCACTTCAGCAGCTTCGGAAGCCCGGCGGTCAAGAACCCGAACGCGAGCACGACGGCGTAAAGACTCCGCGCACGCTGCGATCGGGCCGCCGTTGCGCAGGCGACGTCGCGTGCCGCACCACTCGTTCGCAATGGCTGCCGACCCCACTCACAGTACGCCATCAGGGCGAGGAAGACGGTCAACATGATCGTGTGGTCGATCTTGCCGAACGAAAAGAGGAACGATGTGCCGATCAGCCGGCACACCACCACCACGATGGTCGCCGCCCTCGTTCGAACGCCCACGGTCATCAGCACGATCGCCGCGATGCCGACCAGATCGAGGACCAGAAAGAACGGCTCTGCAGGAAACGCACCGGCGAGGTGGGCGATGCTGAAGACCGGCGGGTCGAAGAACGCTGTGGGGGCTTCGTCGATCCACGTGTAATGCGGCGCTTCGATCACGAGCAGGTACAGACCCACCAACCATCTCACGACCTGCAGAGACCGGTCGGGGCTGGCCGTGGACACGTCGACCCGGTTCCAGAACCACATCACGCTGCGTTCAATCAAGGTCGATCACCACCTGGTCGAGCATCACGCGTGCGACCTCGTCACCGGTCGCGACATCGACGGTGACCCGGTCGTAGCGAATGACGAGGCGCCCGGTCATCAGGCCCAGCTTCTCGAGACGGCGCGACATCCAAGCCCGGGCTGCCCTTTGCTCGTCGTCGGTGGCGTGGTGGCCATCGATCCCGATCGTGATGCCGGTGAGCTTGATACGCAGCTCCTCGTCGTTGCGTCGCTGGCCGAACGTCTCCCACGCGAGTGGGCCGAGGTACTGCACGGGTATGGGATCGAGGAACCGGCGCGGGTCGAGACGGACCTGGGTACCACTCGAGTCGAATCAGAGGATCGCAACCGACGTCACGCTGGCCTGCCCGTCGGCGATGTCGAGCTGCGACGGGCTCCCCGGCAGGATGATCGCCGGGAACGGCTCGGCATTCGTCAGCTTCCACACCGCAACCGGGGTGAGCAACACGACTCCGATCACAACAGTGGCGAGGATGCCGAACGACGGTGGTCGCTGGCGCTGTCGGTTCATCGTCGAGGTCCCTTCTCCGATCGGCGGCTGAACTCTAGGCGCTCGATACCACAGCGACCGCGAATCGTTCTCGCAGGCACCAGGCGGGTCAAGCCGGTGTCCCGACCCGCCTGAAGGGCCGGCCGGGCCGGTCCTCGGTGGATGATCGGTGGTCGCGCGATGACTGCGCGGATGAACTGATCAATACGAGCGTCGGGCGAGCGTTCAGCTGGCAGACTGACCCGAATGGCGTTGCAGCATCGTCTCCTCGAGTTCCGCAAGGACGCGGCACGATGGGTCCGGCCCGAGCAGGTCAGTGATCTCGACGAGGTCACGTGTCGAACCGCCGCCCGGCTCCTCATGCGTCATCCGCCGCTTCGGGCGATGGCATGGTTCCGTTTCGCCCAATTGTGTCGCGACCGACGAATCCGCGGCGCGGGCGGATTCATCCAGCGTCGCCTCCTCCGCGTCTACGGGTTGGAGCTCGCACCGTCGACGCCGGTCGGCGGAGGGCTCTACATCGCCCACCCGGTCGGGTGTGTGCTCCACGCCGCTTCGATCGGCGAGAATGTGACGGTCATCGGACAAGTGACGCTCGGCTACGCCGACGACGCCCGATGGCCGACGATCGATGATCGCGCCTTTCTCGGCGTCGGCGCTCGCATCCTCGGCGGTATCACCGTCGGGGCAGACGGACGGGTCGGCGCCAATGCCGTCGTGCTCACCGACGTGCCAGCCGGCGCCACCGCAGTCGGCGTGCCCGCCCGCGTGCTCGCCCAGCGAGGCTCATGAGCATGGGCGCTGGCGGGCACCGGCCGACAGCGCGCGCCGTCACCGCCCCGCTGTCCCTAGCGCTGACGGCGATCAACCTGTCGATAGCGGGCTACCTCGGACTGCTCACCGCCGTCGGAGCACGTCGACCGAAGCAACAAGTATCGGCAGGGCGGACGACTCGCTTCGCCATCCTCGTGCCGGCCCACGACGAATCCGCCGTGATCGGCGACGCACTCGACGCGTTTCACCGGCTCGACTATCCGCGCGACCGCTTTGACGTCCACGTCGTCGCCGACAACTGCAGCGACGACACCGCCGCGATCGTCCGATCACACGGATGGCACGCCCACGAACGGATCGACCTCGAAGAACCCGGCAAGGGGCCGGCCCTCAACTGGTTGTTCGATCGGATCGACGGCGATCTCGAGATCGACGGCGTGGTCATCGTCGATGCCGACACCGTGCTCGATCCGGGCTTTCTCGACGCGATGGACCAGGCGTTCGCTAGCGGAGCGGAGGTCGCCCAGGGCTACTACTCGGTACGGGATCCCGACGGATCGACCTCTGCCGGGATCCGCTTCGCCGCGCTGGCGTGCCGGCACCACCTCCGGCCGCTGGGACGAACGCGGCTTGGCGCCTCCAGCGGGCTCTACGGCAACGGCATGGCGTTCCGCCCCGACATCCTCCGTCGACACCGCTGGTCGGGTCATCTCGTCGAAGATGCCGAGTTCCAGCTCGAGTTGCTTCTCCGCGACGACGTCTGCGTCCGCTACGTTCCGCACGCTCGGCTCGAAGCCGAAATGCCGCACTCCTTCGACGCGTCCACGAGTCAGAACGAGCGCTGGGAACGCGGTCGTCTGCAACTCGTCCAGCGCTATCTTCCACAGCTCGTCCGAAAACTCGTGTGCTGTGACTCCCGACGACTCCGGATAGCCGACGCAGCCGTCGATCTCGTCATCCCGCCACTGTCCGCCGTCGTCGCTCTCCAAGTGACCGGAATCTTCACTTCCGGGCTTCGTGCGATGTTGCCGAACCACCGGCCAGGCGGCAATCGACGACTGCTGTCGTTGCACTCGTTCACCGCCGGACTGGTCGCTGCGCATGTTCTTCTTTCCCTGTGGTCGGTCGCTGCGCCGCCCGCTGTCTGGCGGAGCCTGCTCCACGCACCCACGGCGATCGTCTGGAAGTTGGGCTTATGGGCCCGCGCACTTCGGCCGAAGAACTCTGTGGAATGGAATCGGACCCGACGCAACAGCGAGCGCTGAACGGCGCGGAACGTCTCGTTGCGCGCCCGCCCGCGCTGATCTTCGGCATCCCGATCGCCGATGTCACGTTGGCCGAAACGCTCGAAAGGATCGGCGGCCTCGTGCGTGATGGGCGATCCCATCGCCGCACTCATCAGATCTGCACCGTCAACGTCGACTTCCTCGTGAACGCGCTCGATGATGATCGGATCGCGACGATCCTCCGAGACGCAACGATGTGCCTCCCGGACGGCATGCCGCTCGTGTGGGCGTCTCGCTGGTTGGGAACACCCATCCGAGAACGCGTCGCCGGCTCAGATCTGCTCCCTCTCCTGGTCGAGCAGTCGGCGACCCAGGGCTGGCATGTCCACGTCTTCGGCTCTGCACCCGATGTCGCAGCACGCGCCGAGCGTGTGCTGCGGGAGCGCTATCCCGCCGCACGGTTCACGATCGAACCGGGTCCGATCGTCTCAGACGTCCGCGACTTCGATGATGAGACATTGGACGGCATCGCTGCGGTGGACGCCGACGTTCTGTGCGTCGCGCTGGGCAATCCCAAGCAGGAGCTGTTCATCGATGCGCACCGCGAGCGACTCGGCATCCCGGTGATGATCGGCGTCGGGGGCTCGGTCGACATGATCGTCGGCGAACAACGGCGAGCTCCGTCGTGGATGCAGCGAACCGGCCTCGAATGGCTCTGGCGCGCCGGCTCCGATCCCCGCCGGCTGGCCCCACGATACGCGAGGGACATTCGTGTCTTCGGACCGGCGCTCGCTCGTGAGATTCAACGGTCGCGGGCCGGTCGCCACGGCGCCGGCCTCGCCGTCGATCACCGAGATGACGTCGTCGATGTCAGCATCAGCCCCGATCAGCAGCTGACCCCGGCCGCCTACCAGCGAGCGGTCGTCCGCCTGGACGACGGGAACGCGCTTCGGATCACCGGTTGCGAAGCGGCCCCCGGCACCGAGGCGTTGGCACAACTCGTCGGTCTCGTTGCAGTGGCGAAGCGTGGCGCCGGTGCGAGTTGGTCGCACCCGGGCCGACCCCAATGGCTCGATGAGTCGCAGGTGCAAGCTGGGCTCCTCCCGGTCGACGACGGGTCCGCAACGACGAAACGACCGCCGAGCGGCCCGGAGGACAGGTACGATGGCGCCCATGGCGACTGAGGCGGCGGAATCGAACCGGCCCCTGGCCGGGGGCCACGCATTCTGGTGGCGCCTCTGCGACAACTTCTTCCGACGGTGGTGGTTGTTCCTGCTCCCCGTCATCGTGCTCGGGGCGCTGGGCGTCACCCAGGCACGTAGCACATTGCAGCTGTATCGCACCACTGCGACGTTGAGCGTGTCGACCAACCCGTTGCTCCCCGAGCAACCGGTCCGAGGTGCCGAAGTCGGCACCTGGGAAACCCTTGCCGCCGCAACGTCCCGCACCATCAACGAACGTCTCGGCACCGATGCCTTCCTCAGCGACGTCGCCGACGGCGCCGGTCTCGGAGAGGCCGTCGAAGCGGGGACGCTCTCGCTCGACGTCGTACGCTCGAGTGTCTGGGCGAGCGCGAGCGGCGACTCGCTCGTCAGCGTCAATGCGACGTGGGCCGATCCGCGGACGGTGAACGCGCTCGCGCAATCGACGGTCGACGAATACCGCCAGTTTCTCGGAGATACCGTCGCCCGTGCCGCGACCTCGGCCGAGGAGTTCTGGACCGAACGACTCGTCCAACTCGACGCCGATCGCGACGACGCCGAGGGGGCCCTGGTGGACTACGTTGCCGGCCTCCCCGCTCTCGAACCGGGTGAGGACTACCCGGTCACGGTCCAGGTCGAGGTCAATCGACTCTCCGGGCGGCTCGAGGCCTTGGAAGCCGAGGTGAGCGAGGTCGAAGGACAGATCGACACCGCTGTCCTGACACGAACCCAACAAACCGCGTCCGCCGGCGAGAGCTTCTCGGTCATCGATCCGCCCAGCGTGCCCGCCTCCCCGGAATCGACCGTCGTCCGTCAGGCGATGACCGTCGTGGCCTTCGTGCTGATGGGTGTGGTCGTGGCCATCGCTGCGCTCCTGGTCACGACCGTGCTCGATCGAACCATCTCCTCCCCGTTCGAACTCATGGCAGTCCCCACCGTCGCAACCGTCGTCACCGTGCCGGCGAGGCGGCGAGCTCGGTCGACGCCGGAAGAATCCGTGCACAGTACGGAAGCTGCTGCCTGATGGCCCGCCGTCGACCGCCACGATCGTCGTCCCGACCCGACGATACGGCACGCCCCCGGACACCGGCACATCGAGACGCGGCAG
>NZZV01000168.1 GCA_002698945.1 Acidimicrobiaceae bacterium | reverse complement strand
GCGCGCGAGGTCCACATTGCGCCGCCCTGCCTGCCTGTCGACGTCGTGCCGAGCTTCCACAAAGCTGCTCGTCGATTGTTCTTGACGGCGACACTTGCCGACGACAACGTCTTGGTGACCGACTTCGGCGCCGATCCCGTGAGTGTCTCGAAGCCAATCGTTCCAAAGTCGGCTTCCGACTTGGGTGACCGGCTCATCCTTTCTCCGTTTGAGGCGGAACCCGGTCAGGATCACGCTGCGCTGCGGGCCTTTCTCGCCGATTTGGCGAAGACACATAACACCGTGGTGATCACGCCGTCCGACAAACGCGCCCTGGTCTGGTCCGATGTAGCGAACCGAGTGTGTTCGAAGGATTCAATCGCCGAAACCGTCGACGAATTGCAGCGAAACCACATCGGGCTCGTCGTATTCGCAAATCGCTACGACGGGATCGACCTTCCGGGCGATGCTTGCCGCGTACTGGTGATCGATGGACTCCCCACGTTCGCAAATCCCCTTGAGCGGCTTGATGCCGCAATGGTAGACGGCACAGAGAGTATCGCTCGGGAGCTGATGCAGCGGGTCGAGCAAGGGATGGGTCGCGGAGTGCGGTCGAATGAGGATCATTGCGTCGTCGTGCTGTCCGATCTCAGCCTCGCCCGAGAGGTTTGGACGTATGGGGATCGTTTCTTCAGCCCGGCGACTGCAGCTCAGCTCGGACTTTCACGGCAGGTTGCAGGTCAGCTTCGCGGGACCGATCTGCTCGAACTCCGTTCGGCGATCGACCTCGTTCTCGGCCGAGATCCGACCTGGGTCGCAGCGTCCCGTGCTGCGCTGGCCCCGATCGAGAGCAAGACAATCTCGGAGATATCCGAGATCGCAATCGCTCAGCGCAAGTCCTTCGAGCTTGCGCAGGACGCCCGGCACAGCGAGGCGGTTGCGTCAATGCGGACCGTGATCGACACGATTGAAGAACGGCCCGTTCGTGGGTGGGCGAAACAACTCGCTGCGCACTACCTCTACCAATACGACAGGGTTTCGGCTGATGAGCTGCAGAAGTCGGCGCGTGAAGACAATCGGTCGGCGTTCCGCCCTATCGGATCGCACCTCTCGCCAACACTGCTGAAGACGACACTCTCCCAGTCGCAGGCGAGTGCATCCCAACTTCAGAATCGGTACGGATCGCCAGCGGACGCGCTTCTCGGTGTCGAGGAGCTTGTGAGCCGACTTCGGCCGGATCCCGAGGAAACGAAGGATTTCGAACGAGCTGTTGAGGAGCTTGGGCTCCTGCTCGGGTTCGGAGCGCAGCGGCCTGAGCAGGAGTATGGCGCTGGGCCGGACGTTCTGTGGGCTCTCGGCGACCTGTCTTTTCTGGTCATCGAGTGCAAGAGCGGATCGGTTTCTGACTCTATTCACAAGGCTGAACTGGCGCAGTTGGGGCATTCGGCTGACTGGTTCGCGTCGAAGTACGATGCGACCTGTACTGCAACGCCCGTCTTGATTCATCCGTCTCGACAGTGCGGTCGGGCGGCGGTTGCGGCCGCGGGAACGAAGGTAATTACGTTCGATCGGCTTGCTGAGCTGCTCGGACGGGTTCGCGAGTTCGCAGCAGCAGTAGCGGCTGATTCGACCTTCGAGGCAGAAGCCGTTGGCAAGCGGCTCATGGCGCTGGAGCTCAACGCCAGCGGGTTTGCCTCGCGATGGAGTCAGTCGGTCAAGCCTGCGAGATCCTAAGAGCCTCTAATCAACTCACGGCGATTCAAGGCCGCCTCAATGGGGCTCTCCCGCCGCCTCAATCGGCGGTCACCGACCAATCGTCGCGACCGGTCATCGAAGGGTCACTGACTTGGACACGACAGCGCGGGCAAGGTCCGTGCCGTGTCTCACATCGCTGGTGAGCGAAGCTTCTCAGCAAACATCCAATGCACTGTTCGCGGTGCGATCTGGAATCCGAAGTGTTGCCGTTTGTAGATACCTCGGCTGACCGAGCTATGGGACGTCCAGGTCCGCGAGTCGGGCCGCCGCGACGTGCGGCTCCACAGCATCTGTGGTCACCGGGGGCCGAGATCCCCCGAGGCAACGAGCCCATTGTGCGTCGCGGTTCGCCCAAGCGTTGAGGTCAAGTCCGGTTTCTGGAGGTTCGACGATTTCCAGTGCGATGTCGTGGTCGGCGAGCAAGGTCTGGAGGCGGCCACCCCACGACCTGCCAGCGTCGTCGTTGTCGATGATGGCCATGACATTGAGGCCGTGGTCTTCTGCCTGGGCAGCGATCCGCGTGGCCACGCTCTGGTCCGGTGCTTGTGAACCGAGGACCGCAACGGAGCGGTGTCCAGCACCGGCGGCGGTCAGTGCATCGGGGATCCCCTCACACACGACGAGGACTGGAATGTCCACGGGTGCAGTCGACCGTGTCCAGGCCACGCGCGGATTCGTGCCGAGGGATGAGGCCGGGTTGTCGTACTTCGGTCCGTTGCCCGGGTCGAGGTAGCGGGTCTGGAGGTAGCGGATTCGGCCGTCCGGATCGAGGGCTGGGAACACGGCACCGATCGAGGCGCCGTGCGGGAGGCCCTTGGCACGTCGGAACATGGAGCGTCCCGGGTCGGCGCCGATGTGGTTGGCTCGGATGAGGTCGTCGTCGAAGCCACGTCCGTGGAGCCACTCCCGCACGGGTCGGCCGGTGTTCGTCCAGAGTATCCGTTCGCAGGCTGTGGCGTATTCGACGACGACGTCGCTCAGCGGGACGAACCGGGGGGTCGAGGGCCGGGACTTTCGTCGAATCGGCGGTAGCGGTTGGTCGGGGATCATCCCGGCGCGGCGGGCGAGCCAGTCGACTGCCTCGACGTGTGGGAGGCGTTGCGTCGCTGCGACGAGGTCGATGGCGTCGCCGCGGTGGGTGTCGTCTCCCGACCAGCACCGCCATCGCTCGTGCCCCCGGTGATCGGTGTGCATCGTGACCGACGGGTGCTGGTCGTCGTGGCTCGGGAGCGGGCAGTGCCAGCGTCGTCCACGGGAGTTGTGAGCGGCCGGCTGGGCGAGCTCGTCGAGCAGGTGAGCGAGGTCGGTGCGGGCGATCACGTCGTCGATGCGCCACTTCGGCCGCCGCTCGGTGGTCATGACATGGCGGCGTCCGTGTCGAACTCGGCCATCTCGTCGGCCGTGAGCACCGTGTGGGCCACGAGCCCACGGGTCTGCAATTTCCATAAGGCACGACCGCGCACGAGTTGGCTCGCCCACGTCGCTTCGCGCTCGGTGAGAGCGAAGAGCTCCCGGGCGATCGGCACTTGGTCGATCGGTTGCCGGAAGATCACGCGCGTCTGGATGTCCGATAGGAGCCCAGCGGCGATCTTTGCGTCTGCGGTGCCGTCGTCAGCCTGAGCGGTGAGGTCGCTGGGCCGGTGGCAAATCAGGATCGTCGACACCCCGTAGGTGCGGGCGAGCTTGAGGCTGCCCTGGAAGTGGCGAGCCCCGTGCCGGACCGCCGCCCATGCCTCGTCGATCACCTGAAGCACCCGTTGATCGGAATCACGCTGCAACACCGTCGACAGCCATGACGTCGCCGCGAGCATCACGAGGGGGAGCGCTTCGTGATCGTTGTAGACGGCGGAGAGGTCGACGACCAGACCCGGCCCCGATGCCCACTGTTCACCGACCGTCGTCGGCCCGTCGAACATGCCGGCCAAAGTCCGTGAGCACAGCTTGTCGAGCGCGAACACGATCGGCGTCGCTGCCTGGGCGAGCTCGAGTGGCGTGCGTCGCGAGAGGGCGATCAGCTCGTCGGCCGGGTCGGTGATCGCTGCGGTGACGTCGACCAGGGTGAACGGATGGCCGGTACGGGCCAGATTGGCCACCGCCCAGCCGAGGAGGGCGTCCTCGGTCGCATCGAGCGGCCTCCCGAGGACGCCGGCGACGAGCGCGGTGGCGAGACTCTGGCGGGTGATGACATCGCTCGAGTCGTCGCCCGACCTCGGATCCATCGGGTTCAAGCGGTCCCGGCCACCCGGACGGAGCCGCACAACAGCGAGACCGTGCCGATGCGCGAACGGGAGGTACTCGCCCTTCGGATCGAGGATCGCAACGAACCGCCGCGACCCGTGCACGGCCAGTGAGCGACGTAGGAACGCCTTGACGGTCGCCGACTTGCCGGACCCGATGTCGCCGGTGACGATCATGTTCGGATTCGTCAGGACTCCAGCGACGTAGAGCGCGAACGGGTCGAAGTAGAACCCACCCATCCCCGCCGTCACGTTGACCCCGATGTACGGCCCTGCCTGCCCCAGGGAGTCGTCGACGTGGAACGGGTAGACCGAGGCGAGGTGCGCCATCGTCGCCCGGTGCCGTTCGATCCTCAGGCCACGGAACGACCCGACGAGGGGAGGGCGTGAGCCAGCGTCGCTGCGGCGCTCGCTCATGATCCGGGCGACGGCGCGAGGCTTCGGCCGAGAGGGAGCGAGGCCAGCCAGCCGAGTTCGTGTCGGGCGTCGAGCGGGCGGAGATCGAGCAGCGATTGGGCTGCGGTCTGCTCGATATCGGCGCACTCCTCGTCGAGCGTGTCTGCGTCGGTCGACGTCACGGTGACCAGCCCGACGAATCGGAACTCGGCGTGCCCTTCCGAGAGCTCTCGCTCACGAGCCTCGACGTCGGCGAGTCGCTTGCGCTCGCGGGCGTTGACGCGGAAGCCCTTGCGCTCCTTCAGCTCGGCGTCGGCTTCACGCGACATCACCTCCCGGTCGGCAGCTCGCGCGGCCCGAGAGATCGGGATCGGTTCCATCACCACCGTGACAGTCCGCGTGGCCCGAGCGTCGGTCAGCAACGGACTCAGCCAGTCGGACCCGACCGAGAGCTGTGGCCACGCGGCGACCCGATACGTCCGGTGGAGCGCGCCGTCGACACGAACGTGCGACCACTCGGGCTCGACCACCATCGGGCCCCACTCGATCTGGGACCCGCGTGCCGCAGCCGCCAACGAGCGTTCCAGCGTCTGGACCTGTCCGCTCCGCAGTGGGTCGGAGCGGAAGCGCACCGCCGACGACAACGCGAGCGCACCGAGTGGTGCGGACGCCACGAGCCCGGCGCCATCCAGGCGGCTCGCGAACAGACGCAGCTCGTCCGCGAGCACATCGAACGCTGCCTCCAGTCGCCCGCTCTGGCTTCGTCGACGCCGCACCCGCCGTTGATCGATCGTGATCGAGACGAGCACGTCGTGAGCAACGGTCACGGGCGCCTGCTGCTGGAGCAGCGCCAGGTAGTCGGCCACGACCGGGTCAGCGCTCCGGTCTCGCACGCCCACGGAGTCGAGGAACTCGAGGTGCTGGTCGGAACCGACCGGGTGCGCCCACTCCTGCCACGTCACTCGGATCACCGGCGACCGCTCCCGAGCGAACGGCGACAACACCGCGCCCCACCGAGCGAGCATTGCGTCCTGCTCGGATGTGCTGGCGAGCGGAAACCCACTCCCGCTCACACGCACGACGCCCGTGACCGTCCCGCCGTCCCGGTCGCGTACTACTGCGCTCAGCCCAGCTACGCGCCGGTCGGGGAACTCGATCAGCTCGAGCCCGCGCATCACCGATGGAAGGTCGGCATCGGTCGAGCCGAGTAGCGGAGCCTGGGTCCAGCGGGCGCGTCCCACTCGACGTCGGAACAGCAGGATGGTTCCCGGCACGAGTGTCTCGGCCAGCGGGCTGCCCCGCCAGCGGCCGAACGCGATCGCCGTGCCCACGACCGGTCCGATCAAACCGACCACCGGCGGGAGCGGCAGTTGCAGGATGGCAGCGAGCCACAGGACGCCCGCCACGATCGGGATTGCCTGGCGCGGCCCCACCCCGAGCAGCAGGCCTGGCCGACTCGAATCGGCGAAGCGGTACTCGCGCGGCTGGCCGCTCATCGCTGTTGGTCCGATCGGTCGTCCTCATCCCCGGCTTGCCTTGAGGCCGTCGGTCGAGGCGAGTGAGGCGGCCGTGCCGCGGGCGGGGTTCGATCGCGTTGCGCCGGTGAACTCTGCTGTCCAACCCCGAACTGAGTAGGGGAATTGGCTCGATCACTCGGAGCCTGTGGAGATCGTCCGCCCGATAGCCCGGTGATCGGTGATCGAGCGGCGGCGGACTGGGGGGAGCTGCTGACCGATGACCCTGATCCCGGCACCCCGCCCTGGCCGGCAACCGCTCGGGTCGCGGCCGACGCGCCAGCGGACGCACCGAAGCTCTTGACCATCAGGGCCGTGTGCGCACCAGCGACCGCCGATCGCCCCCATCCGCCGGCGACCCCGGAAGCGACGACGGCTCCCTCGACCGTTGGCATCAGCTTGTACAGCACGAGTGGTGTCACCGCAGCGACGAGGAAGCACACGAAGCCCGACATCAGCTGTCCGACCGCCGCCGCACCGTCGTTGATGACCGAACCCGAGCTCGGGTTACCTGCCGGGTTGCCGATCAGGTTCACCGCCACGACGAGCGTGACGACGATCGCCAGCTTCGACACGATCAGCGCCACCGTCAGGTGGACGAGCTTTCGCGCCGACCCTCGGAACAAGGGGAGAACGTTGGTGGACCACACGATCGGCGCCAACGCCGCAGCGACATAGATCAGGGCAGACCGCATGATCAACGAGACGACCAAACCGATCAATCCGACGAAGCCGAACAGCAGACAGAGGGGCCCGACGAACGTCGAACCAAGTGGTCCGCTCGTCGTCGCGACCAGGACCATCCCCTCGATCATCTGGACGAGGTCGTCCCGTCCGACCTGCCACACCATCGCGGACGCTTCGTCGACGATGCCGATGAGCACGTCGATCACCGTGATCGTCAGCGCTGCGCCGACAATCGCCCGTGTCCCTTCCTTGACGGCGTCGCCGATCTGTTCCGGACGTCCGGCGACCGCAGCCTGCGTGGCGGACGCCAGCATCATGGCAATGGTCACGGCCAACCCGATGAGCGCGAGTCGCTCGGCGAGTTCGTTCTGGAACCAGTCCTGGGTCAATCGCGGCGTCGACGGCGAGTCGAGGACCGACCACACCCACTCGATCAGCAGCGCGAGTCCATTGGCGAGCCAGGCGTAGATGCCCTGGGTGACCTTGTTCCAGGCCCAGCCGACCGCTTCGTTCGCAGCGCCACTGACGAAGCCGAACAGCGTGTCGAGACCGCCGATGCCCCAGTCGAACATCAGCCGCTCAGACTCGGGATCGGCGACCACGACAGCACCCCTCGGATGTCGTCCGTCGACGCGATGCCGACCGTCGCGTCGAGCAGCGGCGTGGGTCCGGCGACGGCGGTCCATCCGTCGACACGCCAGTCGTCCCGTTCCCAGACGAGATCGATCCGGACTGTTCTCCACGCCTGCCGCGGTGCCCCGACATCGGGCACAGCGACGACGAGCACCGACCACACCTCGACCTGGGCGGCAAGATCGTCGACAGCAACGACCCGCGCCGACAGTGGGATCTCACTCCAGACCAGGTCGGACCGTGAGACGGTCGCCGCTCCGAACTCTGCGGTCATCTCGGTCAGTCGGTTGGCGGACTCGGTTGCAAGCGTCGGTCCATACGCCTCGCTGGCGAGCGACTTGATCATGTCCGACCGAGTGATGAAGCCGGCACGTGCGATCGGTCCGGTCGAGCGAACTGCCGCTATGGCGGCAGCGAGAGCACCGTCCGGGTCGCGAGCCCAGCCGTGGAGCACACCGAACTCGTCGGGCGACGGCGAGTCTGGCTCGGCGATCGGATCAGGTGCAGGTTCGGCGGCAGTGACCACCTCCGAACTGGCCGCTCCGTCGGCATCGGTGAACAGCTGCGAACCAATCACGACGAGGACGATCGCGATCGCACCGAGTGCGATCGCTGTCGATCGACGCATCGTCAGCTCGCTTCGTAGACCGTCGTCGCGATCGTGTGCGCGAGCCCGGCGAGCATGGCGGCGCCGATGCCACCGAGGACCCACTTCCGGCCGGCGGACGACGCCGAGTACGACGACCCGAAGTGCCCGACGCCGGTGGCGACCCCGCCGATCATCAGGCCGGCGACGGCCGCCGCGATCGCTGCGTACTTCAGCCAGCCGAGGACCTGGGTGATCAGCTCGCCACCCGGTAACGAACTGTCCGGAGCGGGGTCGGGCACCTGGGCCCACGCCACCCCAGCGGGCAGCGCGAACCACAGCAGTAGGGCGCTCACCCCGAGAGCGATCGTCCGGGGAGCGGTGCGTGATTTCATGTGACGCCTCCTTTCATCGGCAGCGCCCGCCCTGACGGACGACCGCACCGTTCAACCCACCCCCGAACCGGCTTCGCGTAACAACAAGCTCCCGAAAGGGTGGGTCCTTCGGAGTGAAGTTCGTTGCGATACCCGTCGTCGCCCTCGTGCTCGGGCTGCTCGCGCTCCCCGTGGTGTTCGCCTCCGGCGACGGGCCACTGACGATGTGCGGCCATCAGTCCGGAAGCCTCGGCATCGTGCTGGCGACGATTCGCGACCTTGAATCAGGTGGCGACTACCAAGCGGACGCCGCTGGATCGTCAGCGTCGGGCGCCTACCAGTTCATCGACTCGACGTGGGACGGCTACGGCGGCTTCCAGCGCGCCAAGGACGCCCCGGCCTCCGTCCAGGACGCCAAGGCGGTCGAGCTTGTCTCACAGATCATCGAGCGCCACGGCGGCGACATCGCGGCGGTCCCCATCGTCTGGTACCTCGGCCATCTGCCGCCCGCCGGTGCGGCAGCGTGGGACTCCGTGCCGGCGCCTCATGCCGGCAACGTCCTGACACCTCGCCAGTACCAAGCCCGCTGGCTGGATCTCTATGCCGAACTCGCCACCGGTTCCGCCGACGTCGACGTTGGGGACGAGCCTGTCGTCGTCTGCCCAGGTGTTGCGATCGAGCCGGTAGACGGAGAGTGGGCTTACCCGGGCCCGCCGGAGCTGTTCGCCTCAGCCGACGTCGCGAGCCCGCATCACGACTACCCGGCATGGGACTGGATCGTTCCGGAGGGCACACCGCTCTACGCAGTGCGCGGCGGAACCGTCGTGACGGTTCAGTACTGGCCACACAACTGGTGGGACTCCGGCTGCACCGCGACCCGGCAGGACTGCTCGACCTGCGGCATCGGCGTCACCGTCGAGGACGACGACGGCAACCGTTGGGCATTCTGCCACGGCACAGCCGTGCACGTCCGGAGCGGTCAGGTCGTCGAATCGGGGGAGCAGCTCCTGAGTTCGGGAAACACCGGACGGTCCGGTGCCCCACATCTCCACCTCCAGGTCCGGACAGCGGATGGACGGCTGCGGTGCCCCCAGCCGCTCCTGCGATCGCTCCGGGACCACGGCACCGGCATCGAGCCGGCCGGCCTGCCAGTCGCCGGCTGCTCGTTCTGACAACCGCAGAACGGGCGTTCGCTACAGTGGAGACAGCTCCACCAACCGAGCAGCCCGTGCTCGTGGGGCGCACGGGACGAGTGCGAAGGACGAGCACCCATGGACACCCGCATCTACGACCCCTTCGGGTGGCGACTCGATGAGCTTGCCGATCCGGACATCGACGCGACCCGACGATCCGACCTGCTCACCGAGTTCCTCATTGCGGAAGCCGAAGAGTTGGCGATGGGCCGCCGCCACCTCACGATCATCCACGGCGAACCCGGCGACGTCGCCGAGGCAGAGTACCTGAACGACTTCTACGACGCTGTCGCCGACATCATCGAGCCGGCAGAGTGGTGTCGACTGACCGGCGGCCGAGACCACCTCACGGTGACCGTCGCAGGAAGGCGGCGTGACGAGATCCTCGCTACGGTCGCCGATCATGCGCTGCAGTCTGAGCACCATCCCGGCTGGACGGTGCTGGATGGCCCGGCGCTAATCGCGTAGAGCATCTCTGCCAGCCGAAGACGTCGACCGGCTGTGAAGCGCGGTCACGGTTGTTCCTGAACGTGGTCGCGTCGAACGCCGGCTGGTCGATCCGCATGTTCAAGAACCACTGAACAACAAGTCGTAGTTGACTCGTTGCAGGACGCTCGCTCGGAGCAGATCCAGTACATCGCCATCAACACCGTTGCTTTCAACAACGTCTCCGGTGGAACCGACCGTCGGCCGCTCGTCGCGTACATCTCGTCGACGGTCGGGTCGAGGTCGGCGAGCACGGCGTCGACCCCGACCCGGATCCTGCGGATCGGATGGTCGGCCGGGATCAGATCCTCAGTGCTGACCGTGGTCAACATCGCCAACTGCGGATCGCTGCTTCCACGCATGACCACAGTCCTCTCGATTTCGGCGCCGAACGCGAGCACCTCAACCGAATTACAGCACCCTGCTAGCTCACACCCGGCCACCGCATCTACGTACGCCAGGACTGAGCACCACCGGCCCCGGCCCTGCACCACCGGGATGCGTCAGCGACATTGTTCAACTGTCTGATTCCAGAGAGGGGCGACCACCGTGGGTGCGGGCTACGACAGTGCTTTTCGGGCGCAGCCGGCTGCACGGCAGCCG
>NZZV01000167.1 GCA_002698945.1 Acidimicrobiaceae bacterium | reverse complement strand
TCGAGCGCCGCCTCCTGGAGCGCCGCCCCGATGCGGAGCCGGACCTCGTCGGGCTGGCCGGCGACGTCGAACCCGGCCACGGTGGCGGTGCCGGCGCTCGGGCCGAGCAGGGTGCAGAGCATGCGGACGGTCGTCGACTTGCCGGCGCCGTTGGGCCCGAGCAAGCCGTAGATCTCGCCGGGCCGGATCTCGAGGTCGATCCCGGCCACGGCCTCGAAGTCGCCGAACCGTCGGACGAGACCTCGAGCGGTGATCGCCGCTTCGCCGGGCGGCGCCGACGGCGGACTGGTGAGGGTGGAAGTGGTGTGCATGCGCACATCGTCCACCCTATTGCGGCCAGATCCTGTCCGCAGGCTCCGTGAAGCCGGAGGCGATGTGTCGAATTCGGCCCGGGCATCGAGGGTGACGGCGGTGGCGGGCGTCCGTTGGCATCCTCGTCGTGACTGCGTTTGTTGGCGATACTTCGTCCATGACTCTTCCCGGCGATGACGGTTCGACGTTGAGTGCTGACGAGCGTGCGGCGGCGCGGGCGTTCGTCGCTCGGTGCGAAGTGCGTCTGTCGACCTTCCATCGCATTGCGGTGGGATTGTTGTCCGGAGCGGGCCTGCTGGTCGTGCTGCCCGTCGTCGCTCGCGATTCGGTGGCTGGGGTGTTGCGATCGCTCCTGATCGGTGAAATCGCGGTGTCGGACATTGCGCTCGCGATCGGAGTGATGGCGATGTTGGCGGTCCCCGTCGTGGCGCTCTGGTTGCTGTTCGCCGATCTGACCCGCTTCTACTTCCACGCCAATCATCTGGGTGGTGAGGGTCGCGATGTGTTCACGCCGCGATTCACCTTGACCTCCCTCCAACTGCCGTCGGATGAGCTCGGCGCGGACGCTCGGGCACAACTGGCCGCTCGTCGAACGGATCCTCGGATCGTGGAGCTGCTGGTGCCGGCGAATGACACGTCGCGGCGCCGTGTCGATCGGCAGTTGCAGGTCTATTCGGGGCTGGACTCCGGCCACGACGATGCGACACGAGCAAGGGGGCTGTTCGAGTTGGCGGCATCGACGAGCCGTCCACTCCTCGACGAAGTCGCCAAGGTCGAACACGGCATGGCCCGCCACGTGTTGAGACTCCGCGGACTCGTGCTGCGGTACGTGAAGGCATTGCTCGCGCTGCTGACCACCGCACTCGCCGTGTACGCCGGCGATGCGATCGTGTCGGGACTCGACCCGAGTGATGGCATGACGGTGGACGGCGGTGTGGCACTCGCCGCGGTGGTGTTGGTCTGGGCGCCGGTGGTGGTGCTCGCCGTGACCTCGCCGGTCCGCTGGATCGAGAAGTTGATGCGTGATGACGGGGCACCGTCGACGGCGGTTGCCGATGATCCCGATCTGACTTACGTCGAGCGTGTGTCGCTGCGGATCGCCGCCGTCGGCTGGATCGCCGCAGCTGTGGCGATGGTCGTGTCATCCACCGACGACGCCACCGACAGCCAGGTCCAGACCATGGGGCTCGCGGTACTCGCTGTCTCGTCCATCGCCGTCGTCGTGGCCGGCTTCTCGGGCCGATTCCGAAGTCTGACCAGGATCGTCTGACCACCGAGTTCAGCAGGAGTCCCCGACGGCGGACGGCCGGCTCCGAGGGAGGCTCAGTTGAGGCCGGTGACGTGACCCACGACGTCGGTCAACGGCATGTCGATGCGTTCGCCGGAGCGGCGGTCCTTGACCTCGACCATGCTCTGGGTCGGATCGTCGGCGTCGATGCCGCGTCCGCAGACGACGATCGTCGGCACGCCGATCAGCTCGGCGTCCTTGAACCGGACGCCGGGGGAGACACCTTCGCGGTCGTCGAACAGCACTCGCACGCCAGCGGCTTCCATCTCGGCAGCCAGTTGCTCGGCGGCCGGGCGCTGCGGGCCGCCTTCCTTGCCGGCGATGACGAGATGCACGTCGGCCGGCGCCACCTCGCGCGGCCAGATCAGACCGGACTCGTCGTGGTTGGTCTCGGCCAGTGCCGCGACCGCCCGCGACACGCCGATGCCGTACGACCCCATGGTGACCGTGACCTGCTTGCCGCTCTCGTCCTGCACCTTCAGGTCGAGCGCCTCGGCGTACTTGCGGCCGAGCTGGAAGATGTGTCCCATCTCGATGCCGCGGGCGATCTCGAGCTCGCCACCGCACGCCGGGCAGGCGTCGCCGGCCACGATCTCGGCGGCCTGGATGACGCCGTCGGCGGTGAAGTCGCGTCCCTCCGTCAGGTTCATCACGTGCTTGCCCTCGCTGTCGGCACCGGTGATCCACTGGGTGCCCTCGACCACGCGCGGGTCGAGCAGGTAGCGGATGCCCGACGGGCCCTCGGAACCGAGCACGCCCGGCCCGATGTAGCCCTTGACGAGGGCCGGATTGGCGGCGAAGTCGGCCTCATCGAACGGCTCGACCTCGGCCGGGGAGACCTGCGCCTCCAACCGCTTCGGGTCGACCTCGCGGTCGCCCGGCACGCCGACGGCCAACGGCTCGGTCGTCCCGTCGGGATGGCGCAACTTCACGACCACGTTCTTCAGCGTGTCGGCGGCCGTCCAGTCGCGATCGCTCCGGCGCAACTCGTCGCTCGCGTTGAAGAAGTCGACCAGCGTCTGGATCGTCGGAGTGCCGGGTGTGTCGCACACCACGGCGTCGGCCAGCCCGTCGAATGCCACGGTCGGGGGAGCGGGCACCTCGACCGCCTCGGTGTTGGCGGCGAAGTCGCAGTCGATGCATCGCACGAACGTGTCCTCGCCGACATCGAGGGGCGTCAGGAACTCCTCCGACGCCGAACCGCCCATCGCGCCCGACATCGCGGACACGATCACGAACGGCAGACCCAACCGCTCGAACGTCTTGATGTACGCCTCGCGGTGCCGGTCGTACGACCGCTGGAGACCCTCGTCGTCGACGTCGAAGCTGTACGAGTCCTTCATCACGAACTCGCGGCCGCGCAGCAGTCCGGCTCGCGGCCGGGCCTCGTCGCGGAACTTGGTCTGGATCTGGTAGATCGCCAGCGGCAGGTCCTTGTACGACCCGTACATGCCCTTCACGAGCAGCGTGAACATCTCCTCATGGGTCGGCGCCAGCAGGTGATCGGCACCGTGCCGGTCTTGGAGCCGGAACACGTTGTCGCCGTACTCGACCCAGCGACCCGACGCCTCGTACGGCTCCTTGGGCAACAGCGCCGGGAAGTGCACTTCCTGGAAGCCGGCGGCGTCCATCTCCTCGCGCACGATCCGCTCCACGTTGCGCAACACGATGAAGCCGAGCGGCAGCCAGGTGAAACCGCCGGGTGCGGCGCGCCGGATGTACCCGGCGCGCACCAGCAGCTTGTGCGACGGCACCTCGGCGTCGGACGGGTCGTCGCGGAGGGTTCGCAGGAACAGGGTCGACATTCGCAGCACGCTGCGACGATACCGCTCGGCCGACATCCCCCGACCCGGGCCCCGGGGCGGCCTCTCGACCTCAGTCGTCGTCGACCCACTCCAGGATGTCGCCGGGCTGGCAGTCGAGCACCCGGCAGATGGCCTCGAGCGTGCTGAACCGGATCGCCTTGGCCCGCCCGTTCTTCAGCACCGCCACGTTGGCCGGTGTCAGCCCGACCTGCTCGGAGAACTCGCCGACGCCCATCTTCCGCCTCGCGAGCTCCACGTCGAGGCGCACGACGATCGCCATCAGATGACCGCCTCCATGTCGGTGCGCAGGGTCGTCGCCTGGCGGAGGAGGGCGCGCATCACGATCATCAACAGTCCGATGACCGCGACGGTGACGAGCAGCAGCGTCAACACGAGCGGAGCCCCCGGGTCGTCCCACTCGGCGGCGAGGCCGAGCAGGATCCCGGCCAGGACCAACCAGCCGACAGCGATCGCTGCGATGATCGAGTCGACCCAGGGCAGCGCCGCCTCGGTGAAGATCCGATCGTCGCGCACCATTCCGAGCAGCTTCCACGTGCACACCAGCACCACCTGCACGCACAGCAGGATCGCGATCGTGGCTGCGGTCAGCGGCCAGCGCAGGTACGCGAGATCGGGTTCTTCCTCGGCCATGTGTCGGAACTGCCCCGGGAACGACATCGTCTGGAACAGGACGATGATGGCGAACAGCACCACGATGCAGGCACGGAGCGGGAGGACGGCACGGTCTTCGAGTCGCATGTATCGAATATCGCGCGAAAACTATCGAAAAGCAATAGATTCCGAGTCGATCACACCGGCAGCCGATCAGTCGGGGAGGCGCCCGTGGCGGTGCAGGGTTCGTGACACGGCCTGCTCCCTGACCCACTTCACCAGCTCGACGCGGCCGTGCGGGCTGGGTGGTGCGGTGTCGAACCAGACCCCGGCGTCGATCAGCGCCTGGAGCAGTGCCGTCGGCGGCGTCACGAGCACGCGCACCCGGTCGTCGGATCGCAGCGCCTGCACGAACGTCTCGTCGTCGACGACATGCGAGTCCGACTCGACCAGCGGGACACCGCTCACCTCGGCGGCGATCCGCAGTCGCGACACGTCCTCGTGTCGGGTGCCGTCGTGACGGACGACCATCCGGGAGATCGGTCGGTAACGCAGCACGTTCGACTCGGCGCGCAGGCCGCTCGGGTCGTGGTCGCGCGAGAACTCGTCTCGCCACGCCGACTCGTACGTCGACCGGACACGATCGATCGCCCAGGGCGCGGCCTCTTCGATCCGGGCGAACTGCAACAGGTAGTTCGGCCCGCCCGCCTTCGTACCGGGTCCGACCGACGACCGTTTCCACCCGCCGAACGGTTGCCGCTGCACGACGGCGCCGGTCGTCCCGCGATTCACGTACGCGTTGCCGACCTCGACACGCTCGACCCAGTGCTCGATCTCGTCGGGGTCGAGCGAGTGGAGGCCGCCCGTCAGCCCGAAGTCCGAGTCGTTCTGGATGTCGATCGCATGATCCAGATCGTCGGCGCGGATCAACCCGAGCACCGGCCCGAAGCACTCCGTCCGGTGGTACCAGCTGCCCCGCGTGACACCGAGCCGAACCCCGGGCGACCACAGACGTCCGCTGTCGTCGAGGGGCATCGGCTCGACCAGCCACTCCTCGCCCGGCTCGAGCACGGTGAGGCCACGCTCCAACGGTCCTGCCGGGGGAGCGATCACCGGTCCCATCATCGTCGCCGGGTCGGACGGCCACCCGACCCGCCAACTCGTCACCGCGTCGCGGAGCCGGCGTCGGAAGTCGGGGTCGTCGTACACCGATGCCTCGACGATCGCCAGACTCGCCGCCGAGCACTTTTGGCCGGCGTGCCCGAAGGCGGACTGCACCAGATCGGCGATCGCCAGGTCGAGATCGGCCGCCGCCGTGATGACCATCGCGTTCTTGCCGCTGGTCTCGCCGAACAACCGCAGGTCGGGCCGCCACGACCGGAATAGATCGGCGGTCGCCAGTGAGCCGGTCAGCACCACCGTGTCGGCGCCCTCATGGGTCACGAGGTGGCGCCCGATCGGGCCGTCCTCGCACACCACGAGTTGCACCACGTCGCGCGGCACGCCGGCCTGGTGCAATTGCTCGACCAGGAGGGCGGCCACACGGACCGACTCGGGTGCCGGCTTGAGGATCACTGTGTTGCCGGCCGACAGCGCAGCGAGCACGCCCCCGGCCGGAATCGCGTACGGGAAGTTCCACGGGCCGATCACCGTCACGACGCCACGCCCCGACACGGTGAGCCCGTCGGCGACCATCCGTTCGAGGAGCTGGACGCCTGGCCCCGCGTAGTACTCGGCGAAGTCGATCGCCTCGCTCACCTCCGGGTCGGCCTCGTGCACCGTCTTGCCCGTCTCGTCGGCCATCACTCGCAACGTCTCGAACCTGCGGGTCCGCATCACGTCCGCCGCTGCCTGAATCAGTCGCGTGCGCGCCACGGCCGGCACCTCCCGCCACGCCTCGAAGGCGTCGGCCGCCCGACCGATCACGCGGTCGATCTCGTCGGTGTCGCTCACCCGCGTCAGGTCGACCTGCGGCAGCGGAGCGGTCGTCGCCCGCTCGCGCATCGACGGGTCGGTGAAGTCGGTGTCGGGTTCGTTCCGGAAGATCGCGTCGTCGGCGCCCGGCAGGGGAAACCGGCGCCGCTCCCGGGTGATCGTCGACCGATCGGCGACCGAGGTGCGGAACCGCCGTTCCTGTTCCGTCCATGCCGGCGAGTCGACGACCAGATCGAACGACGCTCGCAGGAAGTTCTCGGGCTGGGTGTTCTCGTCGAGCCGCCGTGACAGGTAGGCGATGCTGGCGTCGATGTCCTCCGTCGCGACGACCGGCGCGTAGAGCAGGAGATCGCCGGTCGCCTCGTGGACGGCGCGTGCCTGGGCGGGCGCCATGCCCTCCAACATCTCCCACTCGACCCGCCTGCCGGCATCGGCGGCGTCGGCGACCACGAGTGCCCAGGCGATGTCGAACACGTTGTGGCTCGCCACCCCGACCCGGATCGCGTCGGCCCACTCGGTGCGCAGCGCCGACTCCAGCATCGCCTTGAAGCTGGCGTCCACCTCCGCCTTGGTCGCGTACGGCGCCTGTTCCCAGCCGTGCAGTTCCGACTCGACCCGCTCCATGGCCAGGTTGGCGCCCTTCACGATGCGCACCTTGGTGCGGCCGCCGCCTCGCTCGCGGCGAGCGACCGCCCACTGTCCCAACCGTTCGAGCGCGCCGTGTGAGTCGGGCACGTAGGCCTGGAGCACGATGCCGGCATCGATGGCGGAGAACTCGGGCTCGTCGAGCACCCGCGTGAACGACTCGAGCGACAGCTCCAGGTCGCGGTACTCCTCCATGTCGAGGTTCACGAACGTCACCGGCCGGGCCGCCTGTGACGCGCGGTAGATCGTCCGCAGCCGGTCGCAGATCAGCTCCACCGAGTGCTCGAACGCGAGCGGGTCGAGGTTCGCGACCACGGACGTGATCTTCACCGACACGTAGTCGACGTCGGGTCGTCGGACCCGGTCGAGTACGGCACCCAGGCGGGCCTCGGCCTCCTGGTCGGAGAGGATCGCCTCACCCAGCGGGTTCACGTTCAACCTCACACCCTGCTCCGTCCGCCGTCGCACATGTCGAGCGAACGCCGGGTCGTCGGCCGGCAGCACGACGCCCCGTGTCTCGGCGACGATGCGCCGGGTCACCATCGGCATCACGAGCCGCGGCAGTCGCGGTGCGACGATCGCTCCGGCTCGGAGGAGCCCTCGGTCGATCGGGCCGAGCGCGTCGGACTCGTGCTCGCGCACGATCGCCGCGAACCGTTCCGCCGCGCGACTCGGCTCGTCGATCCGCAACACCTGATCGGTCAACGCGAACAGCAACTCGCGACCTGCCGGATCGGCGATCAGGCGACCCAGACGAGCGCGGCGTCGGCGTTCGGCCCGCGTCAGCTCGGCCTCGCCGGCGATCAGCAGCCGACGCGCCACACCGACCGCGACATCGCTCGGATCGTCACTCGTGTCGAGAGTCGGATCGGGCGCGGTGTTCCCCATGTCCCCATCCAACCAGGGCCGTCTTGTACGGATCCGGCGCCCCAGGCGCCCGAATCCGCCTTGGACGTCGGGTCACGCGGTCAGGGTGCACAATGTGGGAGTGGACCGGTCGCTGCGCGCTGTCACCGATGTGCTGGCGACGACGCCCCATGTCATGTTCTGCGTCAAGGACGTCGACGGCCACTACCTCGCCGCCAACCGTGCGTTCGCCGAACGGGCGGGTGTCGCCGGACCTGGCGACGTGATCGGGCGCACCGCTCACGACCTGTTCCCACGCGAGCTCGCCGACAGCTACGTCGCGCAGGACCGCGATGTGTTGGCGACCGGGCACCCGCTCACCAACGAACTCGAGTTCATCACCCGACCCGACGGTTCGATCGGCTGGTACCTCACGTCGAAGTCCCGACTGGTCGACGACGACGGAGAGGCGGATGGCATCGTCAGCGTGTCGGTCGACCTGCGTACGCCCGCCGATGCGGCGGCACCGCACGAAGGCCTTGCCCGAGCGGTGGAGTTCGCCCGTCGGCACCTCGACGCGTCGACCACGGTCGCCGACCTCGCCGACGCCGCCGGTCTGACGGTCACCCAGCTCGAACGGGCGATGAGTCGCGTGCTCGGTCTCTCACCCAAGCAACTCGTGCTCCGACTCCGGCTCGAGCAGGCGCTCGCCGAACTCGACGCGTCCGACGACCCGATCGTCGACATCGCGCAGCGATGCGGCTACTACGACCAGAGCGCGTTCACTCGCCACTTCCAACGCGTCGTCGGGATGTCCCCGGGCGCGTATCGACGACGCGCCTGAGCGCACCGCAGCTACTCGCCGGCGGCCGGGGCGGGCTGCTGCTCCATCGCGTCGGAGAGGCCGGCCCGCGCCCGCAGCGGTCGCTCGGGCAGCAGCAGGGCGACGACGAACCCGAACGCCATCACGCCGGCGCAGACCAGATACACGCGACCCACACCGATCGCCACGGCGTCGATGACCGCGGTGCGCTCGATCAGCGGCAGTGCCTCGATCTCCTCCGGCGATCGGATGAGATCGCTCGCCTGGTCGGCCGTCACGTCCAGCCGTGCCGGGATCTCCGAGCGGATCGCCGCATTGAGGATCGTGCCGAACACGGCCAGGCCGAGCGATCCGCCGAGTGAGCGGAAGAACATGATCGTCGACGTGACCACGCCGAGATCCCGGAACTCGACGGCGTTCTGGGCGACGATCGACGACGTGGTGAACACCGACGCCATACCGAACCCGAGACCGATCATCGGGAAGAACAGCGTCGAGTAGGCGGTGGTCCCGGAGATCTGTGCGATCACCAGCGCGCTCGCAACGGCGATGGCGGTGCCTGCGATCGGCCACGGTTTGCACTTGCCCGTCTTGGCGATCAGGCGACCGATCCCGAACGTTCCCAGCGTGACACCGATCATCTGGGGCAGCATCCGCAGGCCCGACTCGGTGGGCGACACGAACAGCGAGTCCTGGAAGTAGAGCGGCAGGAACTGGCCGGCCCCGAACGCGATCGTGCCGGCGCTCATGCCGAGCAACGTCGCCGTGAGCACGGCGCGATCGGAGAACAGCCGGAGCGGGATGATCGGCTCATCGGCCCGCTGCTCGACCGCGACGAAGACCGCTGTCGTCAGGAGACCGACGGCGAACAGCACCAGCACCGGTGTCTTGGTCCAGCCGTCCTGTCCGACCTCGAGCGCGATCATGACGGCGCCGATCGCGACCGACAGGGTCGCGGCGCCGAGCCAGTCGATCTTGGCCTTCCGTCGCGGGAACGGCAGGTCGAGCGCTCGCCACGCCACGGCGCCGGCGACGCCACCCAGCGGCACGTTGATGAAGAAGATCCACGGCCAGCTGAAGTGGTCGATGATGAACCCACCGATCAAGGGCCCGAGCAGCGCGGCACCGACGAACGCCAGCGTGAAGTAGCCGATGTACCGGCCGCGTTCTCGCGGCGGGAGGATGTCGCCCAGGATCGCGAACGCCAGTGCCTGGATGGCGCCACCGCCGAATCCCTGGATCGCCCGGAACGCGATCAGCTGGTTCATCGACTGGGCGAAGCCGCACAACAGCGACCCGAACACGAAGATGCCGAGCGTCGACAAGAAGACGGTGCGCCGTCCGTACAGGTCGCTCAGCTTGCCGAAGATCGGGGTGCCGATCGCAGCGGTCACGATGTAGGCCGTACCGACCCAGGCGAAGCTCTCGAAGGCCTGGAACTCACCGACGATCGTCGGCAGGGCGGTGGCGATGATCGAGATCTCCATTGACGCCAACAGCACCGACAACATCAGCGAGCCGAGCACCAGCCACAACTGCCGGTTGTCGAATCCCGGAACCGTCGAAACCCCCACGATTCCGGACGGTACGCCTGCGCCGGGCCGGAGGGCGAGTCGGCAGATACCGTCGAGCGACATGCGGATGATCTCGTACATGTCGCCGGGCTTTCCCGAGGCACTGTTCGAGACGATCGCCGACGCCGTCGGCGCCACGGTCGAGTTCGACCACCGCACCTCCGGCCCGGAACCCGGCGCCGATCCGTTCCGGGACGGCACCTACGACCTGGGGTGGATCTGTTCGACATCGTTCGTCGATCTGTCGCTCGGTGGCGACCGGCCGTCCGTGCAACTCGCCGGGATCGGCTGGGTGCCGAGTGATTCCGACGCCGCCGGACGTGCCGTCTACTTCGGTGACCTGGTCGTCCGCCCCGAGCACCCCACGGCGTCGTTGGCCGACCTGCGTGGCCAGCGGATCGGCTGCAACGACCCCGTCAGCCTCAGCGGCCACTACGCGCTCCGCCACGCGATCGTGTCGGCCGGCGACGACCCGGAGACGTTCGCCCAACTCGTGTTCACCGGCGGTCACCATGCCTCGCTCGACGCGCTGGTGGCGGGCGAACTCGATGCGGCCGTCGTCGACTCCGTCGTCCGCACCGGCCGCGCTCGCCACGACGCCGCCGTTGCGGGGCTGCGCGTCGTGGACCGGCTCGGCCCGTGGCCCGTGCAACC
>NZZV01000166.1 GCA_002698945.1 Acidimicrobiaceae bacterium | reverse complement strand
GCGTCGTGCTCGCCATCTCGATCGATGCTTGGAGCTCGCGGATCGCACGCGGCGGCGGGAAGTACTCGTCTTCCTCGGTGATCCGCACGACCTCGATCCCGCTGGCGGGTGCCAGCTTCGCCAGCACCGATTCGACGAGTTCCTCGGGGGCCGACGCACCGGCGGTGACGCCCACGGTGCCGGTGAGGTCGTCGGGGACCTGGTCGGCGACGTTGATGCGGTACACCCGATCGCAGCCGGCCTCGCGCGCCAGCTTCTCGAGCGCCCGCGTGTTGGACGAGTTCGACGACCCGATCACGACGATCGCGTCGCACTCGGGCGCCATCGCGAGCAGCGACGACTGTCGGTTGGTCGTCGCGAAGCAGAGGTCGGACCGACCGGGCGTCCACACGTCGGGGAATCGTTCGCGAACCCGGACGGCGACGCCCTCCCAGTCACGGTGGGACAGGGTGGTCTGCGCCAGCAGCGCGACCGGCTGGTCGAACTCGGGCAGCGCATCGACCTCGCCGACGCTCTCGACACGGTTGATCGAGTCGGGCGCGACGGCCATGGTGCCGACCGCTTCCTCGTGTCCTTCGTGTCCGACGTAGACGATCCGGTAGCCCTTGCCGGAGCGGACCTTCACCTCGTGGTGCACCTTGGTGACGAGCGGGCACACGGAGTCGACCACGAAGCTGCCGCGATCGGCGGCCGCGGCGACGACGTCGGGTGCGGAACCGTGCGCCGACAGCATGATGGGCCGGCCCTCGGGCACCTCGGAGATGTCGTCCACGAACACGACACCCTGGCGCTCGAAGCGTTCGACGACGATCTTGTTGTGGACGATCTCGTGGTAGCAGTAGACGGGCGGTTCGAACGTGCGCACCATCCACGCCAAGGCCTTGATCGCCATCTCGACGCCGGCGCAGAATCCCCGCGGCTCGGCCAGCAGTACCCGATCGACATTCATCGTGGCGATCAGCGTACCGACGATGGGACGGCCGACGGGTCAGGGCGTCGGCCGTGCCTGCTCATCCTCGGCGGCCACCGGTCGGGAGGTGTCCGACGCCCGACGTCGTAGCCTGGTACGGCCATGTCCGCACCAGTCGTCGTCTCGATCGCGCCCGATTCTCCGGCCGCACGCGCCGGGCTCCAGCCCGGTGACGAGATCGCGCGCGTCGACGGGATCGCACCGCGTGACGTGATCGAGTGGCAGATGGCGACCGATGTCGCCGATCCGGCACTCGAGGTGCTGCGTCAGGGACTCGAACTCGATCTCGTCGTCGACAAGCGCGAGGGTGAGCCGCTCGGCGTCGAGGTGCAGTCGGCGGTGTTCGACCGGGTCCGCACGTGCGACAACCATTGCGAGTTCTGCTTCATCTATCAGCTGCCCAAGGGCATGCGCCGCAGCCTGTACCTGAAGGACGACGACTACCGACTCTCGTTCCTGTACGGCAACTTCACGACCCTCACCCGCTTCACCGAATCCGATCTCGAACGGGTCGTGACCGAGCGGTTGTCACCGCTGCACGTGTCGATCCATGCGACCGATCCCGATGTCCGGAACCGGATGCTGAAGAACCAGCGTGGAGCGATGAGCCTGCGCTGGCTGCGGGCCCTGCTCGACCACGGCATCGAGGTGCGGGGCCAGATCGTGGTGTGTCCCGGCATCAACGACGGCGACGTGCTCGACGACACCCTCGCCGGGGTGCTCGACCGCTATCCCGAACTGTCGTCGGTCGCCGTGGTGCCGCTCGGCCTGTCGAGGTTCAACAAGGAAGCGGCGATGCGCCTGCACACCCTCGACGAGGCCATCCGAGTCGTCGACCTCGTCGACGAGTGGCAGCAGATCTTCCACCGGGTGCTCGGCCGACGGATGGTGTTCGCCGCGGACGAGTATTACCTGATGGCGAATCGCGCGTTCCCCGCCGCCGAGACCTACGAGGGCTTCCCGATGCACGAGGACGGGATCGGCATGGCTCGCACCTTCGAAGCCGAGTTCCACGGTCAGGCCGAACAGGCGACCGGGGTGCGCAGCGGCTTCTTCGCTGCCGTCGACCTGCCGGCCAACCCCGCCGCGTACACCGGGCTCCGCCAGCGCGACCATCGGGGCGATCAGCAACCGGAACCGGTGCCGGTCACCCTCGGCACACGGCGGAGCAAGCAGATACCGACCGCCGTGCTGAGCGGTCAGTTCGGGGCGCGCGTCATCGGGCCCCTGATCGACGAGCTCGGCCGCGACGATGTCCGGGTCGTCCCGGTCGCGAACGAGTTCTTCGGCGGCAATACCGGCGTCACCGGCCTGATGACCGGCGCCGACCTGACCCGCGTCCTGTCCGACCAGCCGGTCGGACACCGATACCTCGTCCCCGACGTGTGCCTCTCCGACGACGGACGCTTCCTCGACGGGGTCACCGTCGACGAGCTGCCCCGCCCGGTCGAGATCATCGCCACTGACGGGATCGCCCTGCGTACAGCACTGGAGACGGCATCATGAGTGCCATGGAAACCGCCCCGCTCCCCACGGTCGTCATCGTGGGTCGACCGAACGTGGGCAAGAGCACCCTGTTCAACCGCATCCTCGGTGAGCAGCAGGCGATCGTCGAGGACCGGCCCGGCGTCACCCGTGACCGCAAGGAGCTCGAGGCCGAATGGCTCGGGGTGCCGTTCCGGGTGATCGACACCGGTGGCTGGATGCCCCGTGGCAGCGACCTCGACGACAAGGTGAGCCGGCAGGTGGAAGCCGCGGTCGCCGAGGCCGACCTGGTCGTGTTCGTGGTCGATGCCAGCGTCGGCATCCTCGAAGAGGACGAAGCCGTCGCCAACTGGCTCCGGCGCGGCGACCACAACGTGATCGTCGTTGCCAACAAGGCCGACAACAACCAGCGCGAGGAACAGCTCTGGCAGTTCCTCTCGCTCGGTCTCGGTGACGCCGTCCCGGTCAGCGCCCTGCACGGCCGCCGCGCCGGCGATCTCCTCGACCTCGTGCTCGAGGGCCTCGGCGACAAGGCGGTCGCCGTGGAACCGACGGAGGCCCCGTGGACGGGCGACGTCGAGATCGAGGCGCCCGAGGCACCCCGCGTCGCCATCGTCGGGCGACCGAACGTCGGCAAGAGCACCCTGTTCAACCGTCTCGTCGGGGCCGACCGCTCGGTCGTGCACGACATGGCCGGCACGACCCGCGACGCGATCGACACCCTGGTCGAGACCGAAGACGGTCCGATCGTCTTCGTCGACACCGCCGGGATGCGCCGCCGTTCCCGCATCGACGACTCGGCCGAGTACTACTCGATGGTGCGCGCCCTCCGGGCGATCGACGACTCCGACGTCGCGTTGCTGGTGATCGACGCGACCGAAGGCGTCACCGGCCAGGACCAGCGCCTCGCCGAGCGGGTCGACGCATCCGGCTGCCCGATCGTCGTGCTCCTCAACAAGTGGGAGCTGATCGACGACCCCGAGCACCGGCTCGAGGTCGAAGCCGGCGTCAAGCGCAAGCTCTCGTTCCTCGGCGACGTGCCGGTGATCAAGATCTCGGCGTTGACCGGCAAGAACGTCCACAAGTTGCGGCCGCGCCTGCAGGAGGCGATCACCCAGTACCACCGCCGGGTGCCGACCAAGGACGTCAACAAGGTGATCAGCGAGGCCCAGCAGCAGTCGCCCGCCGGTGGCGGTGCGAAGGTGCTGTACGCCGTGCAGGGAGCCACCGATCCGCCGACGTTCACCCTGTTCGTGAACCGGGAATTGCCCCAGCACCACGTGCGTTTCCTGGAGCGTCGGATCCGGGAGGCGTTCGAGTTCGGCTCGACCCCGATCAAGCTGCGCATCCGCAAGAAAGCTGATTGACGCTTCCGCGAACGCGGGCGGTACCGTGCCAGCCCGTGCCGTGGTGCGAAGACTGCTCGAAGTACCTGACGCCGTCCTCGCTGAACGACGACGGCACCTGCCCGACGTGCCACCGCCAGGTCGGCGAGATCGAGGCCCGAGCAGCCGAGGAATCCGTCGACGAGAGCACCCCGTGGCACTTCAAGCTGCTCGTCGTGGGCCTCGTCGTCTACCTCGGCTGGCGCTTCGTCGAGATCTTCGTCTGAACCGGCCGCGCTCGATCGACACGAACGAACCGCTGGTGGGATCGGCCACTCCCGGTCGGTAGGCTCGTCGCTCGCAAGCAACGCTTGTTCGAGACGGGCTGTGGCGCAGTTTGGTTAGCGCACTTGTCTGGGGGACAAGGGGTCGGAGGTTCAAATCCTCTCAGCCCGACACAGGAAGTCCCTGGTAGGAGCACACAAAGCACCTGCCAGGGACTTCGTCGTTTTCGGCGGGGGACCAACGGGGGTACCAACGGACGTCCTGCTCACGTTCAACCATTACGAACGGAGAGCACCCATGAACACCACCACGAACCCACTCGATCGCCTCGAGGGCCTGAAGGTCCTGATCGCCGGTCGGCTGGAGCCCGACCAGTTGCGAGCGATGGAGGCGATCGTCGCCGAGCTGCGCGAGTCGGCCGCTACTTACGGATTCGTTAATAGCGGAGCGGCTGAGATCGTCGCCGTCGCCGACGAAGCGGTCAGGACCGAGCACGACGGGCTGATCGACCGTCTGAACGCCGACGACCCCGACGCCTACACCACGGCCACCGACCTGCTGGATCGTCACGAAGCGGCGCTCCAGCGGGTGCTCGACGACCTGCTCGACTCGCTGCAGGTGCCGGCGGAGCGTGCCGATCGCTGCCGTGACGAGGTCGCGTGCGCTCTGGGCGACCACGGCGTCAGCCTGGACGCGCTCAACGAGGCCTGGGAGCAGTACCGCAGCCGGGCGGAGGACCGCGCGGTTGACTCGCTGATCGACACGTTCGAGCAGATGCTCGAACAGTCGGGCGTCGTGCGGCGCCCGGCTCGTGACTGGCTCGTGTCGTCGATGCGTGCCGCGGCCGAGCTGGGGCGACAGATGCCCGGGCTCGAACCGATCAACGGCGTCGAGGTGATGGACGGGGCGACGATGGCGGCGATCACGTCGAGCCTGGGCGATCGGGTGCCGTCGTGAGCGACGACGGCGACTTGTCCGGAGTCGATCGGCTGATCATCGCTCGGGCCGAGATCGAGTTGGCCGGGGAGCGCCTCGCTGCGCTTGCACAGCGAGACCGGACGGATCGCGACACCGACGACGCCGGCTGACATACTGCGCACCAGCAGCGGCCCCGGGTCCCTCTCCCGCCAGAGGTTGACCCGGGGTCGTTGCGCGTAACGGACGGTTGTCCGCTATCGGAGAATCTTCCGGTAGCTCGGGCGCCCACCGTCAGGGCGTCAGACCGTCGAGAACGACGTCGAGAAGTAGATCGGGTCAGTGCCGCCGGGCTGAATGACGCCGGCGGTGTTGATGGACACGATTGCGGCTCCGGGCGTGCCGTCGTCGGTCGCCGGCGCCACGACGCCAGCCGCAGGGCGAAACCCGGCAGGCAGTGTCGCCCCGAGGGTTGTGTTCGTCGTCCACACGTGAACGATGTTGCCCATCCGGGCGTAGCGAATCTTGCCTGAGTCGAGAGAGCCGGTGGATGGTGCGCCGACCTTGGCGTCGGTCACTGCTTTGTCGTCGAGCCGCGAGGTGGTCACGGCCTCAAGTGCCAGGGCGGCGGTGTCGACCGACTGGAAAGCGTAGTGCTGAGAGTCCACGGCGTCGTCGGCGATCGCATCACCGTTCACGACCTCGTGCGCCAGCCGTGCCTGTGTCCGTAGGTCGGTGATGTCGGCATCCACGATCGACGTCGCGGCCGCGGGCACGAGCACCTGAGCGAGCACCAGGAACGAGTCCGGTGTCGCAGGCACGGTCGGCGACGCAGCAGCCGTACCGGTCACCTTGTCGAACTCGCTGTTGCGGCCGCCGGCGCCACCCGCGGACGGGTCGTTCAACTGGATGCCGACCAGATCGATCCGAGGGTTCGAGCCGTCCGCAGTCGCGATCGTCACGGCCTCCAACGTCTCGGTCGCCTCGACGAAGTACACGCCCTGCCCGGACGCGTCGTCGCCGGTGATCCATCCGGCACCCGCGGCGATGTCGAGCGTCATGTTCGCACCCAACGCCCGCTCGGGCACCTCGAACGACGACGCGCCCAAGATGCCCTCGGTGAACAGGTTCGCCCACGGTTGCCGCCAGTCCTCGGCGGTGTACTCGACAGTGATCGCGCCGGGTTCGCCGCTGGTGTCGCTGGTGAGCGGCCAGGTGAGTTGGATGCTCATGAGCGGTCACCTTCCTGTTCGGTCAGCTCGACGCCGGACGGGCCGAACTCGATGCCCTCGGGGCCGAACTCGTCGGCGCTGGTCGGTTGGGGTTCGTTGTGCATGATTCTCCTCGTGTTCGTTGTGGTGGCACCTGGCCCCGGCTCCACGAGGTGAGCCGGGGCGAGGTGCCGTGTGCATCGGTCGGGCGCCCAAGGAGGCGGAAGCCCGGCCGATGCACGGGTCACCGTCCGTCGGGCCTCCGCTCCGACCAACGGTGAGAATGGGTCAGGCTGAGGTCGGGACGTCGAGCAGACGCAGGGCCTGCGGCACGACGACCTTGGAGCCCGTGCGGAACCAGAGGAACGCGCCGCGCTGGCCGGTCGGCCGGCCGTTCTCGCCCGTCAGGTTCGGGATGAGTTCGAGCGTCGCGCCGACACGGTCGACGATGAAGAAGCCCCTGCGGACATCGCCGTAGATCAGCGCGTAGTTGTTCCCGTCCGCCGCGGCGTTGATCGTGCCGTCCATGTTCGAGTTCTCGTGGAACCGCTTGCCGAGCAGGTAGGGCGGATTCTGGCGCAGCTCGGGGAACTGGTGCGCCCCGTTCGACGTCTCGAACTGCCGATACGTGTTCATCGTGGCGATGTGCGCCTGCCACGTCGCGTTCGCCGAGAATCGTGCCGGGAGCGCGTTCTGCAAGTCGAACGGGTCGGTAGCCGCGAGCGCTTCGGAACCCTGCGTGTTGATCTCGCTCGCACCACCGACGAGTCCAGTGACGATGCCCTGCGGCGCCGACGTGCCGTTGCCGGTCGTGTAGGCGGTCGCCATCAGGTTGTCGGCGGAGTCGATGAGCACCTCGACGAGTTCGGCCAGGAAGTTCTCGGCGTCCATGCCGACCTCGTACGAGTACGGGAGGAACGAGTCACCGAAGAACGTCGGGATCGACGGGTTCCCGAGGGTCGGCGACCCGTCAGCGGCCTCGGCCTCCTCGTCCTTCCACTCCGACGTGGCGCCGGCCGATGTGACGCCCTGCCATGCGTTCGTCATCGTCTGCTTGACCGTCGCGAGCTGACGCAGCGGGTTGTTGCTGCCGTCGTTGGTGAGCAGGATCGCCGGATCGAGGGTGAGGGGGATCATGTACCCGCCACCGGAGCCCGTCGTCGACATCGCGTTCTGAACGCGCGCCGCCGAGCGGTAGGCCTCCGCTTCCGGGCCGGTCCACATGAGATGCCCCTTGACCGGGTCGGCGAGCAGCTTCGCGAACGCCGTGCGGTAGTTCGCGTCGCCGGCCGCTGTCGCCCACTGAGCGGCGAGGGTGCGGTCGGTGTCGGTGCCGGTCTCGATCAGCGCTGTCGCCTTCTCGGCCGCGCTGGCGGGCAACTGGCCGGCGTTGAACGCCCGATCGATCGCCCAGCGCCCCGAGTCGAGATCGGGGCGCCCAGAGCCGGCGGTGTCGTCGGCCTGAGCGAACGCGATCGGGTTGCGGGTGATGGTGTTCCACTCGGCGGCCAGGGTGTTGTACGCCTCGAGTTCGTCGACGTTGCGCTCGAACTCGCGGGCCTCGGTCGCGGTCATGTCGCCGTTGCGGAGCAGCTCGTTGTTCCGGTCGGTGAGTCGCTTCGCGTCGGCGTCGGCGTCATCGGCGACACGCTGACGGGACGCGATCGGCCGGTCGGCCGCAGCCTCCCAGCGCGAACGGTGCTCGGACATCGGGGTTGTGTTCTTGGTGGTCATTGGTCGTCTCCTGACGAACTGGGCGCGCCACGGGGCGCGAACGGAAGGGGAGCTGTCGACGGTGCGGAGCACTCACGCCGAAGCGAAACGCCCACCGAAGCGGGCCGGGTGTCGCCGGAGACGAGCCACCTGACGGAGAGCGTACGGCATGCGTCAATCATCCGGGTCGCCCCGGTCGAGTTCGGAGAGCGCCGCGAGGAACTCGTCGACGCTCGACGTCACGAACGCGTCGAGTTCCAACTCGCGACACTCGACCTCGGCGGCCAAGGCGTCGGCTCGGCGTTGTGCCCGTCCAGCCTGGTCGCGCAGCTTCATCGCCTCGACCTCGGCCAGCCATCGCTGCACCACGAGTTCGCGGTCGGTGTAGCGGGCGAGGATCTCGCGGGTGCGGGTCTCGAGTGCTTCGCTCTCTGCCTGCGGGTCGTCGTTGTCACTCATGTTGGTTCTCCTTGGTGCTTGGTGTGGGTAGGGGGGTCGGAAAGTCGGCGGCGCCTGGCGATCCCGTGCGAGGAGCGCCTTCCGGCGTTCTCTTTGGGGAAAATTCTCCGGGGGGAGAAACGCGAAGAGGCGCACCTCTGGCGGCGGCGGTCGACGTCGCAGAGATTCGACCCGCCCCCTCCTTCCGCATGCGCTTGCGTTGAGCAGCGGACGCACCACCCCGATAGCCGTGATCGAGTTCGGGGTCGGCGACCGCTTCAGCGAGACAAGGCTCACGAACAGGACAGGACCGGCACAGCTCGCGGGCCCGGTCGAGGGAGCCACCGCGCTCGATGAAGAACACCGACCACGGCTCGCCGGCGCAAGCAGCGTTCTCACGCCACGGCGCGGATGCTCCGATGATGCGACGGAGTAGCTCGCCTCGGACGTGTGCCCGCAGCGCGTCGACGTCGTTGGCCTCGACGACGTCCGCAGGATCTCCGAAGTAGGCCTGGGGTGGTCCCGGTCTAAAGACCGGGGGATCACCCCTATTGGCCCGGTTGGTGGTCCCCAGTGGTCCCCGTTGGTGGTCACCCCTGGTAGATGGGCTGTCGGTGTGGTGGTCCCGGTGGGTGGTCCCCGATGTCGTTTCGGGGTGGTCCCCGAAGTGGTCCCCGATCACGGCGTCACCTCCAAGCGGGTGCGGCGGAACGCGAGCGCCTTGAGGAGCACCTCGTTGCGGCCGGGTGCTTCACCGGCGGTCTTGATCGCCTCGCGGGCGGCGCGCTTGGACGCGTCGAGCGGAACGCCGAGCCGATCGAGCTGGTCGGCCTTCTCGCGCGTCCCGGCCGGCCAGGCGTCACTCGTGCGCTTGAACCTCAACGGGTCGTCGAGCTTCGCCAGGTCGACGTGCTCGCCCACGTACGACATGCGGCACGCCTTGCGCACGAGTGACAGACCGCCGTCGATCGCCTTGAGCTGCCACACGATGTCGACGTCATCGGCCTTCGCCGACGCACCTCGCGACCGGCCGCCCTCGTGGCCCTCGTGGTCGAGCCTGGCGAGCGCGACGCCTTCGGCCTTGAGGTGCAACCCGGTGTTCCGGTAGAGCGCCCTGAACGTGTCGTTGCTGTTCTCCTCGCCCTCGACGACGCGTGACACGGTGTCGAGCACCACGGCGGCGCACTGGTCGCGTCGGACGAGCTCCAACAGCGCACGGCCGCCCTCGGGCGTGTCGAGCGGCGCAATCGCCGGGAACAGGTAGTAGCTCAGGTGTGTGAGGTCGTCGGGGCCGTACCCCATCTCGTCGAGACGCTCGAGGAGGTCGTCCTCGGTCATCTCGTAGTCCAGATACATCACCCGCACCGGTTCCTGCCGGCGTCCGCTGAACGGATCTCGACCGGCCGCGAGGCTGGCGGCGATGTGGAGCATCAGGAGTGATTTGCCGGTCTTGCGGGCGGCGTGGATGTGGAGCTGACGACCGACCGGCCACACGTCCTCGACGAGCCACTCGACGTCGTTCGTGCGGCTGTAGAGCGCGTGCCAGTCGACGGGCACCGGGAGCGGCATGCCGGTCGGTCGGCTCACCTCCCGACGTTCGATCTCGGCGACGATCGCATCGAAGAGTCCGGCGTCATCGTCGGGCGGCCCTGACGTCTGGTCGGCGCACCACTCGCACTCGGCGGCGCCGCACGGTTCGGATGGTCGGCAGGTCATGTCGTCACCGCCTGCACCAGTCGGGTCAACGCTCGGGCATCCTCCAACACGAGCCGTTCGAGGAGGTAGCGCGTCCCCTGCACCCCGCACCCTTCGAGCCGGTTGTCACAGTGCCAGTACAGACCATCGGGTCGACCGTGCGCGTACCCGATGCTCGAACTCGCCGGCTCATCACACACCGGGCAGCGAAAGTACACGTGCGCCGAGTGACCGAAGTCGGCGAACTCGTCGGCAACGAACGAGAAGTGGTCGTTGGGGTCGGCCAACGCTTCGGCCAGCTCAGCCAGAGACGCACGTTGCACGAGCTGGCGATGGTCGACACGGCGGGTACCATGGTCCTCGTCGGAGCCCTGCCAAGCTCGTTGATCGTCGCCCCTGGTTTCGCCGGGGGCGGCGGCGCGTCTGAGGTCAGGCGGATGCATCGGAAGCACCTCCGATCTGCTCGACGACGAACTCGCCGGCATTGACCAGGCGACAGGCGGCAGAGATCGCCACGGCCTCGACGTCGCCCGCTGTCAGTTCGGCGACGCTCTTGATCCGGCCGAAGATGTTGCACTCAGCGGCGAGCAGTTCGGGGCCGGGATCGAGCAGCTCCCGAGATTCGAGGCAGCGGACCAGATGCTCGAAGAACGCGGGCGGCGCGGTTGCCGTCAACTCAGACATGGCCCACCGCCGATCTCGTCGTCGAGATCCTCGACCGCGGTCAACTCGTCGTCGACGAGCCGAGCAACGGCAACGATGGCGGCCTGGTAGTCCTCAGGCGACCAGGCGGATCGGTCCTGGTCCTCGAACCACGCCGCGGCGTCGCTGTCGAAGTCCTCGACGATCTCGGCGACGATCAGGTCGACCGACGAGAGTGCGACGTCAGGCGGATGCACTGGGCACCTCCTGACCGACGAGCGCGTAGACCTCAGCAGCCGATAGACGCGTGCAGCGCCCTACCTTGTGGCGCGTCAGCTCGCCGCGGTTGATGAGTGTGTGGACGGTCTGCCGAGTGACCTTCAGGTACTCGGCAGCTTCGGGAATCGTGAGAACGCCATCGGCGCGCATCGGAAACCTCCGCAGGGAAGTGCTTCGATGCAGCGGCCGGGGCCTCGACGGTGCGGTTGGCGCTAGTCCGGGTTCTCAGTGCGGCGGGGTCTATGTCGCCCGTTGTCGCAGACTGTACGTCAAAACCTCCCAGAGTTGCAACCCCGGACTTACACTGATGGCATGCCCGGCCGTTTCCCCACGACCAATGCCTTGGCGTGGAATGCTGAGCGCGTTGTGGCCGAACTCACACTCAAGCTGAATCGGCACCCAACTAAGGACGAGGGTCGACGTGCGGTGTTCGACGAGCTGGGTGAGGAGGCATGGCGCGAGCTGTGCCGCAATCGGGCGCGTCGGGCTCGGACTGCACCGGACTACGTCGTCGCCGATGGGGTTTCGCCGACCCGCGGCGGACGGCGGCGGCTCGCCGGCCGTTCGGTCAGCCCCACAACACGCCCTCCATCGCCGTAGCGGCCTCGCTGCGGGCGTCGTCGAGCAGATGGCCGTACACGTCGGCCGTCACCCGGATCGACGAGTGCCCGAGCATCTCACTGATGGTCTTGAGCGGCACGCCCTGAGCGATCAGCAGCGACGCGGCGGAGTGTCGGAGTTCGTGCGGTGTCCACTTCCCGAGCCCGGCGTCCTGGGCGATCTGTTGCACCTGACGGTTGACGCGGTTCGGGTCGAGCGCGGTGCCGATCGACGTCGTGAACACGAGATCCTCGTCGGCGAACCGACCGCCCCAACCCTCGCCGAACGCGAGGCGCTCCGCGGCCTGGCGCTTGCGGTGCTGGCGCAGCACGTCGACCAGCGAGCCCGGTAGGTGGATCGTTCGCCGTGAGCGCGTCGTCTTCGGGGTGTCGAGGTAGGTCCGATCGCGGTTGTCCTTCTTGAGCGCTCGCCGAACGGTGAGCTTGGCCGGCGTCGAGTCGAAGTCGATGTCGGACCACGACAGCCCGAGCGCCTCACCCTTGCGGAGCCCGAGCGACAGCAGCACGTACACGAGCGCCTCGTACTCGTGGCCGTGGGCGGCGCTGAGGAGCGTTCGGGCCTCAGCGGGCGTGAGGGTGCGACCCTCCTTGTTCGCCTGCCTCACTCCGTCGACCAGCCGGGCGGCGTTGCGGGTCACGAGCCCGTCGGCCTCGGCGGTTCGCAGCGCTCGCGAGAGTACGGAGCGTGCCTGGCGGAGCGTGGCGGGGGAGAGGCCCTGTTCGCTCAGGCGGGAGAGCATCGTTCGCACGTCGGCCGGGGCGAGCTGGTCGAGCCGACGACGGCCGATGATCGGGATGATGTACAGGCGCGCCATGCGCTCGTACTGCTCGCGGGTCGTCTGTGCGAGATCGGTGAGCGGGAGCACCTGGGCGATCCAGTGCTCGAGGTAGCGCGACACGGTCATCTCGGCGGGGAGCCCGGGGCCGAGTTCGGCGTTCCGTCGCAGCGCCTCGGCGCGCTCGTTCACCTCGGCCTGAGTCTTGCCGGTGACCTTCCGTCGTCGGCCGTCGATCGTGACGCGCAGCTCGTACCGCTTGCGCTCCCGGTCGTACCGGAGACTGCCCTGTCCGTTCGCTCGCTTGACCATCGCCGACCTCCTAGGGGACCAACCGGGGACCAACGGCACAGTATCAAGGCTTGACAACCGACGTAAAGCATTGTCAGAATGACCACCGTGAGCAGGTCGTTTGTTCACTCCCGTTGACGCAGGTTAACAGTGTGCTCATAGCTGGGGGACAAGGGGTCGGAGGTTCAAATCCTCTCAGCCCGACACAGGAAGACAGAGAGGAAGGCCTCGGCAGCACTGCCGGGGCCTTCGTCGTTCCCGAGCGGTTACATCGAGCTGTCAGCGAGACGTCGACAGGAAGCGGTCGAGTTGGTCGAGGATGCCGGTGTAGCCCGCACGGTGCCCTTCGATCTCGTCGGGGCCACCGAACGAGGTGACCTGGTCGGTGATCGTGAGCTTGCTGCCGTCGCCGTCGGCTTCGACGTGCCACGTCACGAGCGACACGGCGCGCAGATCACCGTTCATCGAGACCGTTTCGGTGAACACGATCAGCGAGCCGTCGACGATCTGCTCGTACCGCGTCGTGCCGGCGAACACGAGATTCCCCTTCAGTCCGCAGCGGAACTCGTCGGCGCCGCCGATGCGGAAGTCGTGCGAGTCGAACACGAGTTCCTCCGCGTCCGACGGGGCACTCCACGCGGAGCGCTGTTCGATGTCCGAGTACGCGGCGAACACCGCAGTCGGTGGGTGCGGGTAGTGGCGGTCGACGACGACGGTGCCGTGGGCGAGATCGGTCATGCGGGTTCCCTTCGTGGAGGTTCGGGTGGGGGTTCGGGTGGGGGTTCGGATGGAGGGGTGTTCGCATCGAGCACGGCGCCGAGCGCGTCGAGCCGTCGCTCCCAGAGGGTGCGCCGGTCGGCGATCCACTGCTCGGCGAGCGACATCGTGGACGGTTCGAGGCGGCAGTAGCGCGTGCGACCCCGCTTCTCCGTGCGCACGAGGCCGCACCGTTCGAGGGTGCGGACGTGCTGCTCGACCGCCGACAGCGTCATGTCGAGCGGCTCGGCGAGCTCGCCGAGCGACGCCGGGCCGGCACAGAGCCGATCGAGCATGGTGCGGCGGCCCTCGTTGGCGAGCGCTCGGAAGACCTGATCGAGATCCGGCATGCGCCGAGTATCGGACACCGGCGACCAACAGTCAAGTAGTTGCTTGAGTGTTGGTCTCGAAGTACTCGGTCGTCGCCGTGTCGGCCGGGAAGAAGTGTTCGATCGCCAGTTCGTCGAGCGTGATGTCACGTGGCGTCCCGAACGACGTGAGCGTGGTGAACATCGACAGTCGGGCGTCGCCGACGGTCAGCTCGCACGGGATCAGGATCTGTTCGGTCGCCGCCGGCCGCGTCCAGTCGAGCGCAGATCGCAGCGCGGCGACGTTCGGGTACGCGTGCACCTCGTCACGCAGGGCCAGCAACTCGGCGTCCCCGGTGATCGCGATCGTCCGGTCGAGCTGCCGCAGCAGATACGTCGCCCACTCGTCGAAGTTGGCCGTGATCGCTGCCAACCCGTCCGGATGCAGACTGACCCGGAACACGTTCGGCCGAGGCGTCCGGAGCTCGTCCGGCAACCCGTGCAGCATCGCCGACGCGCCCTGGTTCGCGAGGACGACGTTCCAGTGCCGGTCGAGCACCAGCGCCGGGTACGGCTCGTGGGTGTCGAGCAGGCGACGCAGCGATGCGACCACGTCGGCCATCGCCGGATCGTCGAGGCTCGTCTGGCGGTACCGCGGCGCGAACCCGGCGGCGAGGAGCATCGAGTTGCGGTCGCGCAGCGGGATGTCCAGGTGGATGCCGATCGCCTCGATCAGCTCCGGGCTCGGCCGTGACTTGCCGGTCTCGACGAAGCTCAAGTGGCGGGGCGACACGCCGACGCTCAATGCGAGGTCGAGTTGGCTCCGCGAGCGCTGGTGCCGCCACTGCTTGACGAGGCCGCCGACCTTGGTGCTACCCATGCGGCGACAGTACGCCCACGATGTCATCGTGGCCATGACCTGTCGGGTAACCGATCCCGGCAGTCGGGTTCAGGTCGCTTCCTGGTCGCCGAAGAAGCCGGTCACGCGCCGGATCTTGCCGTCGGCGAACATCACGACGTCGTGCCCCGTGATGGCCGACGTACCGTCGGGTCCGTCGAGACTCCAGCGGTAGCGGGCTGCATCGTGGTGCTGGTCGACGTCGCTGCGACGACGGAAGCGGTGTCCGGGGAACTGGTCCTGAACGGCAGCGAACGTCGCGTGCAACTCGTCCAGACCGGTGGCGATGAACGGCGGGTCGGCGAGGACGGCGTCGCTCGTGAACGCTGCCTCGATCAGCTCACGTCGGCGAGCGGGATCGGGCTCGCCGTATGCGGCGAGGTACGTGTCGATCAGTTCGACCGTCGCGATGTTCGTGATGTCTGGGGTCGTGTTCGGGGTCGTGTCGGTGTCCATGCAGCGATCGTGCGGTGCTGTGGCCGCGAAAGCGATGACCCGTCGGGTCATCGTGTACACGTTCGCCGCTCCGTCCGGTCAGGGATCGAGACCGGTGGCCGCTTCGTACAGCTCGGCGACGTCGACCGCCGGAACGGCCGCCGGTACCCCGATCGTG
>NZZV01000165.1 GCA_002698945.1 Acidimicrobiaceae bacterium | reverse complement strand
CGGTGCGTTCGGGGTCGGCCTCGACCCCGCCGCGCTGGTGAACACGAGCACCTGTCCGTGCTGTTGGCGCACCATGGCCGGCACGACGGCCCGGAGGAAGTGGTACGGCTCGACGACGCATCCGCGCAACGCGGCGTCGAGGTCGTCGGCGGTGGACGACAGGAACGACCCGGTCACGACCCGTCCCGTGAACGCGACGGCAGCGTCGACGTGGCCGAACCGGTCGAGGCCGGCCTGCACGAGCGCCGTGGCGGCGTCGGGGTCGCTCAGGCGCACCCGGTCGGGCACCACCTCGACGGTCGCGCCGAGCGATTCGAGTTCGTCGACCAACCCGTCTTCGGGTGCCGCGACCACCAGGTCGTGCCCTCGACCGGCGAGCAACCGCGCGATGTGTGGCCCCACGTAGAACGACGTGTCGGCAACTACGGCAACTCGACCCATGCCCCGACCGTACGCGTCCCCACCGCGCGAACTCGAAAGGTGCGCCGACCCGGCGACTCCGTGGTTACTGCGCCGGTCCCACGAAGTCGAACGTGGCGGTGATGCCGTCGTACGTCGTGGTGAGGACGTTCTCCTCGCAGGTGAAGGTGCCGGTCCCGGAGATGGCATCCGATCCGACCGTCTGCGAGCCCATGCCGAGCGGGAGATCCTGCAGCTGTCCGCCGACCTCGAGCTGGATGCGGACCGTCGCCGGGCTGCCCGGGTCGGAGATCGTCAGCTGGTCGCCGCTCGAACTCCACGAGCCCGGGTCGGTCGAGTCGATCGTGGTCACGATCGTGCCCTGGGCCGTTCCGGAGGCGAACTGCCATTGATCGCGGCGGCCGGTGTAGGTGCCGTCGTCACGGAGTGTCACGCGGTACTCGCCTGATCGGTGGGTCATCGTGATGTCCTGCCCCTGGCCGGCGACGCGGATGATCTCGTCGAGAAACTCCTGGCTGCGCAGCCGCCAGATGCCCGTGAGGCACGTCAGCTTCACCGGTTCGACCTCGTCGACGCTCTGGCCGCCCTCTGGCAGGTCGATCGTGAGCTTCATCGCGACCTCATCGTCCTCGTCGATCCGGTTGAGGAGCCGGACGTCGTCCTCGATCAACCACTCGCCCCACCTGCCGGTCGGCGTGCCTTCGGATGCAGACCACGAGTCGACCTCGACGCCGTCGACCTCGAGCCGGAGCGTGGTGTCGCCTTCGGTGCCGGGGTCGAGGCCCTCCACGCGCAGCGCGACCGGGAGGTAGTCGGCGTCGTCGCGAATGTCGACCCGCACCTCGTCGCCCGGCTGCATCTCACCGCCGTCCTGGGGATGATCGATCCATGCGACCTCGCGTACGCGCAGATCTTCGCCGCCGCCACCGCGACGGACCAGCGTGACCGTGATCGTCTCGCCCTGATCGTCGGGGGTGTCGGGCGTGTCGGGCTGGTCGAGCACCTCGACGACCGGGCCGTCGCCGTCACCGGTTGCCTCGCTACCGCCGAGTTCGGCGCTGCCGAGTTCGTGGAACTGTCCGTCGGAGCCGAGGACGAGGGTCGTGCCGGGTTCGGTCGGGGTCTCAGGTGGGACCTCCTCCTCATAGGAGGCGAGTCCTGCGCCCGCGACCACGTCGTGGGCGCGTTCGGTGGTGGATCCGGTCTCGACCAGGGTGCGGTGCAGGGCGAGCGACGATGCCCGGGCGAAGTCCGACAAGACCGGCTCGGTCCACGAGAACACGACCCCGTCGCCGAACGAGTTCGTGAGATCGGCACCGCGCCCGGTCTCGCACGCGGACAGCACCACCACGGTGTCGGGGAGCCCGCCCGGGTAGTTGCGATTCATGAAGCTGTCGGAGATGCCCTGGGAGTTCCCGTGGCGTGTGAACACGACGGTCGATCCGCCGTCGTCGCCGAACAGGATCTCCTGGCTCGAGAACTCGGTGCCGGTGAGCAGGATGGTGGTGCATCCCGAGTCGTCGCACTGCTGCACGCCGTGCGTCGACACGTGGACGACGTCGTACTGGTCCCAGTTGCGGAACTGATCGCCGCCGGACATCTCCTGGGTGGTGTCGGTATTGGCGTAGTAGTCGACGTTGCCCTCGTAGCCGCGGGCTCCGCCGTACAGCGCTGCGACCTCGGCACCCTCGTCGAACTCACCGAAGTCGTACTGATACGGCGAGATCACCAGCGCTCGCTTCGACTCGGGATCGTCGCCCACGACGTCGCGAGGGCGCGATTCCGGTGCGGGACCGACCCACTCGGGGGCTGGCGCCGGGGCACCGCGTTCGCCGGCCGCGCCGTCGCCCAGGATCCACATCGGTAGGCCGCCCGCGACGCGGTACGTCACGGCGTCGTCGTTGACGAGCACGGACACGATCCGGTCGTCCGTCGCCAGCTGCTCGGCGACCTCGAGCAGCGAGGCGCCGTCGACGTAGGCGTCGCGCGCCGCTTCACCGAGTGCGAAGGAGTGGTCGAACACCTCGGTATCGGCGTCTTCCCAACTGCAGGGGTAGTCGGTGGCGCCGCATTCCTTGATCTGGGCGACGGTCGGGACGTCGACCGGCCCGGGGTCGACGGAGGCGTCGGCGTCGTCCGCGGTGGCGGCGCCACCCTCCGTCGACTCGACCGCCGACACGTCGGTTTGCTCGTCGTCGGCCGTCTGGTCGTCGATCGTGTCCTCGGCCTGCTCGTCGACGGCGTCGGCGGTCCGGTCGTTGCTCGTGTCGCCGCCGCTCGTGTCGTCGTCGCTCCCCGAACATGCTCCCAGGGTGAGCGTCATCGCTGCCGCGAGGCATGCTGCCCGTACCGATCGTGTCCGCTGTCGCATGGTCCGCCTTCCGCTCGAGGTGGACCCAAGGTAGGACATCGGCCCCCTCGCACGCCCGGAAATCGGGACCGGCCGACCCTCCGGTCCGGCGCTCCGGTCCGACCCTCCGGTCCGACCATCGCGGCGGGCGACGATGGCGGCCCTCCCGACTCGGCTCGGTCAGGCGGTCGACAGCACCGCGATGTTCAGCGGGCCACGGGTGGTGCAGGCGTTGGCGTCGCGGAAGCGACCTGTCAGCTGGACCCGGGCCGCATTGCTCGCCTCGAGATTGGCGAACCATTGTGAGTCGCCGCGCACGGTCGACACGGCGACCTGGTCGCCCACCCGAACTGCCAGGAGCGGCACCTGGCGGGGCAGCCCGCTCGTGCGGCCGGTGGTCTCGACCACCACGGCCCCGGCACCGATCGGTAGCGGGTTGCCGAGCCCGGTCGACAACAGCGGGCGGACCACCTGGTTCAGGGCGCGGAAGCCGGTGTGCGTCACATTCCGGGTGAGGGTCCGGGCGATCCTGTCAGGAGCGAGCATGGTGCTTACAACAGCAAGCATCTGCCGTTCATTCCGCGAGCAGTCTCACGTCCAGACGTTGCTGTTGTCGTCGGTCAGCGTGCCGCGCGGGTCGACGACGACACAGAACTCGAGCCCGGACGGATCGGTCATCACGACCCACTCGTCGCCGGTACGGCGATCGACGGTGGCGCCGAGCCCTTGGAGCCGTGCGACCTCGGCGTCGAGGTCGTCGGTGTGGAAGTCGAGGTGCACCCGGGCATCGCCCTCGTCGATCCGTTGGACGATCAGGGCCCCGTTGTCGTTGAGTCGTGCCCCGTGGAACTCGGGGGCGTCGAGCTCGCGCATCGGATGCCCCGTCGCCGCGCCCCAGAACGAGATCTGGTCTGCGTAGTCGTCGGCGGGCACGTCGATGACCGCCACGTACAACCTGCTGTGATGCGTCATGGATCGAAGGTACACCCACCCACAACTGCGGGATCGCGCGATCATGCGGTCATGGTCGGCAGCACGAGGAGTCCGCACGACGCGCCCGACGGCTGGTTCGACACCGCCGACCTGATCGCTCGACTGCCCGCGCCGTCGGCGTCGCTGCGCGGCGTGCTGTCGACGAAGGGCCCGGACGGGCGCGAGGTGCCGACGTCGATCCCGCTGCACCATGCAGTGGTGCTGGCGGCCGCAGCGTGCGCCCGCTCGCGCGGTGCCAAGCGGTTCAAGACGGTGTACGAACACGTGCGTGCGCTGGGCGACCGTCAGCGCGAGTACCTCGTCGTGTTGCGCCCCGGCAAGCCGCCCGAGATCGTGCGGGCAGCCGGCTTCACGTCAGCGGCGGCGATCGTGCTCGACCTCGCGGAGATCCGCGCCGACGTCCTCGCCGGCACCCCGATCACCCACTGAGTCACGCTCGACGGACCGGGCGGCCAGGCACCTCAGTCGTCCCTCAGTCGTCCCTCAGTCGTCGAGGTACTCGTCGACGAAGTCGTCGGCGACCTCGGCCACCGGCTCACCGGCAGTCACGCGGCCGTTCAGCTCGATGATCCGCTGACGTGACAGGGCGCCGAGGATGTCGTCGACGAGATCGTCGAACGCCTCCGGTGACTGTGCGTAGACCTCGTCGCGGATGGTGAGCGATGCGTTGTAGGTGAGGAAGACCCCGTGGTTCTCGATCACATCGAGTCCGTACTCGGCGATCTGCGGGTCGGTCGTGAACACCTCGGCGACGTCGCAGTCGCCGTCGCCGACCATCGGGTACACCTCCTCGATCGAGTCGAGCACGACGAGCTGGTCGTCGGGGATCGTGAAGCCGGTGCCCTGTTCGAACAGGGCCAGACCGTCCGCCCGTTCCACGAACGCGTCCTCGACGCACACCGTGAGGTCGGTCTCGTCGTCGAGCAGGTCGGCCAGGTCGGCGAGATCGAACGCGTCGGGGTCGTAGCGGTTCGGTTGGTGCTCCTCGCCGAGCCCCGGGCTCAGCGCGAACCCGTAGGTGTTGCTGAACGTGGAACGACCGATCCAGGCGATGTCGTTCGCCGCGTCGAGTTCGGCCGCCTCGTCGGTGAGGTCGTCGGGGTCGGCCTCGGGGTCGCCCGGCCGACCGAACACCTCGACGAGCGCTGCCGAGTTGTACTCCCAGTACGCGTCGATGTCGCCTGACGTGAGCGCGTCGCGGGTCGTCGCGATGTCGCCGGTGTCGGTCGCGTCGACGACGTCGGCGCCGTACTCGTCGAGTGCCTCGATCAGGATCGCGCTGAGGAGGTACTGCTCGGTGAAGTCGCGCGACCCGACCGTGATCTCGACACCGGAGAGGTCGGGCGCATCGTCGCCGCCGCACGCTCCGGCGGCGAGCGCGACCGTGATCGCGGTGATCAGGGTGGTCGGGAACCGCGACCGAGAGCGCCTCGTCATGGACCGTGCTCCTCGGCGAGCGCCTGGGCCGCAGCTTCGAGCTCTTCGAGTTCGGCCAGTTCTTCGGCTTCCGCCTCGGCACGCATCCGCGCCCCCTCCTGCGCCGCGAGGTGAGCGGTCGGTGGTGCCGGGACGCGTGCGTCGATGAACAGCAACTCGTTGTCGAACGCGCGCTTCATCGAATAGATCGACACGAGCAGGACGCAGGCGAAGACGAGCCCGGTCGCGACCGCCGCCGACTGCAACGCCTGCAAGCCACCGCCGATCAGGAGTGCGGCGGCGACGGTGCCCTCCATGACCGCCCAGAAGACCCGTTGCGGGACCGGCGACTCGAGCTTGCCGCCGGAGGTGAGGTGGTCGACGACGAGCGAGCCGGAGTCGGACGAGGTCACGAAGAACGACATGACGAGCACGATGCCGACGAGTGACGTGGCGAACGTCCACGGGAAGGCCTCGAGCAGGTCGAACAGTGCGGTCGCGACGTTGTCGTTCACGGCGGATGCGACGTCGCGGATGCCCTCGGACTGGGTGTGGAGCGCGGAACCGCCGAACGCCGCCATCCAGAAGAAGGTGAGCAGCGACGGGACGAGGACGACACCGACCACGAACTCGCGCACGGTACGGCCCTTCGACACCCGGGCGATGAACATGCCGACGAACGGTGCCCACGAGATCCACCAACCCCAATAGAAGATCGTCCAGCCGCTCTGCCATTCACCGCCCGAGATCGCCTCGGTGTAGAGCGCGAGACCCGGGAGCTCGCGGAGGTAGGCGCCGGTGGAGTCGAGGAAGAACCCGAGGATGAACAGGGTCGGTCCGACGATCAGGATGAAGCCGAGGAACAGCGCGGCCAGATACAGGTTGAGCTGGCTGACGCGCTTGACACCCCCGTCGAGACCGGCGACGACCGACATGGTCGCCAGCCCGGTGATCGCAGCGATGAGAGCGACCTGGAACCAGGTGGTGTCGGGTGATCCGAACAAGAAGTTCGAGCCGGCCGACACCTGTTGCACGCCGAACCCGAGCGACGTCGCGAGTCCGAACAGGGTGGCGATGACCGAGATCGTGTCGATCGCATTGCCCCAGAAGCCGTAGATCCGCTCTTTCAGCAGTGGATAGAACACCGACCGCATCGTGAGTGGCAGACCACGGTTGAACGTGAAGAACGCGAGCGCCAAGCTGACGAGCGCGTAGATCGCCCACGGGTGCAGTCCCCAGTGGAAGTAGGTGGTGACCATCGCGGCCTGTTCCGATTGTGGCGTCGATCCCTCGATGCCGAAGTACGGCGACGGCGTTTCGTAGTGGTTGATCGGTTCGGCGACCGACCAGAACATGATGCCGATGCCCATCCCGGCCGAGATCAACATCGCGTACCAGGCGAAGTTCGTGAACTCGGGCTTGGCGTACTGGCCGCCGAGCCGGATGCGGCCGTACTTGGAGAACGCGAACACGAGGACGGCGATCACGAAGATGTTGGCGACGAGGATGTAGAACCAGCCGAAGTACTCGCCGACGAAGGCGAGCATGTCGCCGAAGAAGGCGTTGGCGGTGTCGCTGAACGCGAGGGTGAGACCGATGAACAGCAGGAGGAACCCGGCCGACCAGAACGTCACCTGTGGGTGGATGTCGAAGCCCCACTTGACGATGTTCTCGTCGCCTGGCGTGCGGTGGGGGACCGGCTCGTCGTACGGGTTCTCCGGTTGTACCTGCAGCCCGTCGAACGGTTTCCGTCGTTCGATCGCTCGCCTGCGCGAGTTCCGTTCGTGCTGCCGGACGATGTCGCCGGTCGACAACTCCCCGTGCTCGTCGCGCTCGATCTCCACGCCTCTCGACGTTAGGACAGATGGACCGGGCGATGCTCCGACCCCGTTCGTCGCGTCGGGTTCGTCGTGACACGATGGCGCCGTGCCGCGATTGTTGATCATTCATCACACACCGTCGCCGGCGACCCACGCGATGTTCGACGCGGTGCGTGACGGCACCCGGGCCGACGGCATCGAGGGTGTGGAGGTGGTCGCTCGCGCCGCGCTCGGCACGACGGTGCCCGACGTGCTCGCTGCCGATGGCTACCTGCTCGGCACGCCGGCGAATCTCGGCACGATGAGCGGTGCGCTCAAGCACTGCTTCGACACGATCTACTACCCGTGCCTCGACGCCACCCGCGGCCGCCCGTACGGCGTGTTCGTCCACGGCAACAACGACGTCGACGGCGCGCTGGCGGACATCGCGAAGATCACCACGGGTCTCGACTGGCGCGAGGCGCAGTCACCGGTTCGTGTGACCGGTGCGCCCTCGAGCCGGGACATCGACGCGTGCTGGGAACTCGGTGCCGCGCTCGCCGCCACACTGATGCAGTAGCGACGTACCACGAGCAGCGGCGACGAGCCAGCGGCGACGAGCAGGAGCGGCGACGAGCCAGCGGCGACGAGCAGGAGCGACGACGGGTGGCGGCGAGGCCGGCGGTGCCGGCACCACGGGTCCGACACCACCCGTCGGGTCAGGCGAGTGCCGACTTGGCGTAGGCCACCACGGCGTTGGCGTGACCGTGACCCACGGCGTGGTCACGCTTGAGCATCGAGACCACCTCCATGTGCGATCCGCCGCTCGCCAACTCCGCCGCGGCGATGTCGAGCCAGTCCTGGATCGGACGGCCGTAGGTCGCCTCGATCGAGGGGAAGTACGACGCCGGGCCCTTCACCTTCGTGCCGGGCTCGATCACCGGCGCCGTGACGAGACGCACGCCACTCATGCCAGGATGCCTTCGAGCCGGGCGTAGCTGGTCTCCATGCCGTCGACCATGCCGGTCTCGAGGACGATGTCGCGCACCTCGCGGTTCGGGTACGTCACCACGACGCACAGCAACGTGTTGCCGTCGCTGCGCGGTGTGAGCGTCAGCTCGTTCGTGGAGGGTTCGCCCTCGATGCCGATCATCAGCTCGGTCGTGACCTCGCGATGCGGGGGTTCGCTCTCGAGCAGAACGTTGACGAAGCCGAACGGTTCGCCCTCGGTGCCCTCGGCCGGTGCCCACTCGTAGCGGTACGTGTCGCCGACCTGTTCGGGCACCTCGCAGACCGGCATCGTCCAGCCGTCGGGCCCGAGCAGCCATTGCTGCATGAGCTCGGGTTCGTGGTGCGCTCGCCATACCTGCTCGACGCTGCCGCGGATGATGCGGGACACCCGAATCTTGGTGTCGGTGAGGATCTGCAGTTCGGTGCCCTGTCCGGCAGCGAACGAGCGGAGGTCGGCGAGCACGTCGTCGATCTGGCTCATCGCCGACCTCATGCCGTCCTCCATCCCCATCTCGATCAGTTGCTCGAGCTGGTCGAGTGAGCCGAAGTGGGTGGTGGTCACGAGCCGGGACCCGTCGTCGGTGTCCTCGAACGAGAACGTCATCCGCATCGACGGCATGTCGGGGTTCTCGGTGCCGTCGGCGCCGGCGAACCCGTCGCGTACCTCGAACGACTTGCCGTCGTCGACGGCCAGGAACTCCCAGAACCCACCGGAACGCTCACCGTCCGGGCCGGTCATGTGGTACTCCGAGCGGCCGCCGACGAAGACGTCGTGGCGGGTGAAGGTGGACGGCCACTCGACCGGGCCCCAGAACTTCTCGATCTGGCGGGGGTCGGTGTACGCCTCCCACAGCCGCTGGCGGCTGGCGGCGAAGTCGGCGACGACGGTCATCGTGAGTGCGTCGAGATCCTTCTCGACCGAGGTGATGGGCATGATGCGCTCCTGGTGCTGGGTGGGTGTGCCGGGTGGGTGTGCCGGGTGGGTGTGCTGGGTGGGTGTGCTGGGTGGGTGTGCCGGGCTCGTCGAGGTGGGTCATTCGTCGTCGGCGAGGATGGCGTCGAGGCGGTCGATGCGCGAGCGCCAGATCTGCTCGTAGCGGTCGAGGAGCGCTTGCGCTCGCCGAATGGCGTCGGGGTTCGCGCGGACGATTCGTTCGCGCCCGTTCGGGTGCTTGGTCACAAGGCCGGCTCCTTCCAGGACGGCGACGTGCTTCTGCACCGCCGCGAACGACATGTCGTACGCACCGGCCAACTCCGAGACCGACGCCTCGCCGGCGAGGGTGCGCCGGACGATGTCGCGCCGCGTCGCGTCGGCGAGTGCCCGGAAGATCCGGTCGACCTCGTCGTCGCTGAGCTCCGTCGCTGCATGTACAACCATGTGGTTGTACATTACGGATCGACCGAGCGCGTGTCAAGAGCAGCAGCGTCACCGCTGCGGGCACCGCGGGACGCAGGTCGACCGTGCTCTGGCGTCGGGCGACAGCGTCGGCGCAACATGTTGCCGCGAGGTCGTCCGAGGTGACGGTGGAGTGTCATCGGGCGCGGCGAGGCACGGCCGAGCACCATGCAGAGATCGGTTGACGCCGGGTGGGTGCCGCCCGATCGGTCAGGCGGCGTGGCGGGTGGGTGGGCCGGTGTTGTGGATGGTGCCGTCGGGGAATCGGATGGTGAGTTCGCGGT
>NZZV01000164.1 GCA_002698945.1 Acidimicrobiaceae bacterium | reverse complement strand
AGAACTCGACGACGCCGACTCGCCTGCCATCGGTTCTGCAGCCGGGAGCGACGACGACCCAACCCGGTGATCGACACCTTCGCGCTGCCGACCCCACGCGTGCATTCGGCGACCGACCGTCAGGTCACATCGAGACGAGCTGGATCAGGTTGCCGCACGTGTCGTCGAGCACCGCGGTCGTGACCGGGCCCATCGTGGTGGGCGGCTGAGTGAACGTGACACCGGCGGACGTGAGGCGTTCGTGCTCGGCCACGACATCGTCGACGGCGAACGACGCGAGCGGGATGCCGTCACCGGTGACCGAGTCGCGGTACGGGCCCACAGCGGGATGGCCGGCTGGCTCCAGGAGCAGTTCGACGCCGTCCTGGCCCGGCGCGCCGACGGTGAGCCATCGGTCGCCGTTGCCGAGCGGCATGTCCTGGCGCGGCTCGAAGCCGAGCACGTCGGTGTAGAAGTGGAGCGCCTGATCTTGGTCGTCGACGTACACGTTGGTCAGGTGGATGCGGATGGTCATGTGTCTTCCTGGTTGTCGAGCCAACGCGACAATGCGTCGCGTAGCGGGCCTGCGTTGATCGTGTGGAACTTGTAGCGGCTCTGCCGTCGGGTGATGACCAGTCCGGCCTCTTCCAGCACGGCGAGGTGCTGGGAGATCGCCTGTCTGGTCAGTTCGATGTCGTGGTCGCTCGCCAGTCGGGTGCAGATCTCGAACAGGGTCTGGTCGTCGCGCGCCGACAGTGCGTCGAGGATCGCCCGTCGCGCCGGTGCTGCGAGTGCATCGAACACGTCCACGACCGACAGCATACGCAAGTCTGCACTTGCATGCAAGCACGCACTTGCGTATCCAGCCAGCGGCGGAGGCGGTCGGGAGGGATCACCAGTGCGATCGTCGACCGCCTTCTCATCTCCGCTCGGACCGAACGATCTGCGCTCGAGCGGCGACGTCCCCGCCGCCGTCGCCGGGCCGAAGCGAGGGAGGGGTATGATCCCAGGGTCGTGACGAAGACGAGCGGTGAGGACTGGCGATGACGAGCTGGTGGCGGGCGATCGTCAGCTATCCGCCCACATGGTTCGCGGCCGCCGTGCTCGGACTCGCCGTGTGGGCGATCGTCGCCCTGTTCGACCCATCCGGAGTCCTGATCGGTGTGCTCGTCGCGCTGGCGCTCCTGGCAGCCCTCGCATGGCCGCTGACGATGTCGGCGACGGGCACGCTCACGAAGCTGCAGTTCGCGATCCCGCGCGTCGAAGAGGTCGACCCGACCGAACTGGCACGACTCACCGCCGAGCTCGAAGCGCTCCACGACGCACAGCCGGCCGAACAGCTCGTCGCGCTCCAGCAGAAGCGCCAGAGCCTGATCAACGTCCTGGAACGCCGCCTCGACGCCGGTGAGATCACCTACTCGCGCTACGTCGCAACGGCGCAGCAGGTGTTCAACTCGGCACTGCACAACCTGCGCGAAGTGGCCGTGGCGTACGAGAGCATCAGCACGATCGACGACGCCTACATCGAACGGCGTCTCGTCGAGTTGGCGGACGACCAGCACGACGACGAGTCGGTCCTGCGGGAGCGGGCGACCCTCGAACAGCGACGGGAGCTGCGCCTGCTGCAGCTGCGCAAGATCGCCCAGTTGCTCGCACAGAACGAGTCAGCGCTCACCGCCCTGAATCGCACCACCACTGCGCTGGCCAACGTTCCGATCGGTCAACGACCCGAAGACGCCGACGCGGCCATGGCGGCACTCGACGAGCTCGCCGACCGCGCTGCGAAGTACGCCGTATGAACCACCCCGACGAAAGGCAACCCGACATGAGCGACGCCGCTCCCCCAGCAGATCCGTCGACCGGCACCTCGTTGAGTCTGATGCTCGACGTGCCGGCAGCGAAAGCCGAGGTCGCAGTCATCGAGCCCGACCCGACCGACGAGCTGCGCGCCCAGGCCCAGACGCAGGTCGCGAACCTGCTCGCGATCGACCCTGCCGATGACGCCGCACGAGCCGAGGCGCGGGCCGCCGTCGATGCGATGGGACGAGACCTCCAGTCTCGTTCCGCGACCCGCAGCCGGATGCTGCAGGCGCCGCTGCGCGACATCTCCCGCAACAGCGAGGACGGCGGCGAGGTCGCCCGGTCACTCTCCGATCTGCGGATCGAGGTCGAGAAGCTCGATCCGTCAGGACTCGACACCGAGGCCGGCTGGGTCACCCGCCTCATCGGCAGGATCCCCGGCGTGGGCACCCCGCTCAAGCGCTACTTCATGCGGTACGAGAGCTCGCAGACCCAGATCGACTCGATCGTGCAGTCGCTCGAGAAGGGACGCGACCAGCTCAAGCGGGACAATGTGACCCTCGGGGACGATCAACTGCAGATGCGCGAGCTCACCCGTGCGCTCGCCGACCAGATCGCCCTTGCGCAAGCCCTCGATGCGGTCGTCGTCGACAAGCTCGCGACCGAGATCACCGCCGACGACCCTCGGCGCCAGTTCGTCGAGGAAGACATCTTGTTCGTGCTCCGGCAGCGAACGCTCGACCTGCAGCAGCAGCTCGCCGTCAACCAGCAGGGCGTACTCGCGATCGAGATCATCATCCGCAACAACCGGGAGCTGATCCGCGGCGTCGACCGCGCGATCGACGTGACGATCAGCGCGCTGCAGGTGGCGGTCACCGTCGCCCTCGCACTCGCCCACCAGAAGATCGTCCTCGACAAGATCGAGGCCATCAACTCCACGACGTCAGCCATGATCGCGGGCACCGCGCAGCGGCTCCGGACGCAGGGCACGGAGATCCACCAACAGGCGTCGAGCACGATGCTCGACATGGAGGCGTTGAAGAGCGCGTTCGCCGACATCGACGCCGCCCTCGACGAGATCTCGCGCTACCGGCGTGAGGCTCTGCCGGCGATGGCCGGCACGATCCTCGAGCTGGATCAGCTGACCGCCGACAGCGAGGAGGCGATCGAGAACATGGAACGGGGCCGTACCGCCGCCACCCGCCTCGACGAGGGCGGGTCTTCGTGACCCGCCGGATCACCCGCCGCTCCGTCGTCGCCGTGGGTGCGACGCTGGCGCTCGCCACGGCTGCGTGCGGCGGCGCCGGATCCGACGAACCGCTCGAGCCGGCCGATGCCCGCGAGCAACTCGCCGAACTGGCCGACGACATCAACTGGATCGATGCACCGATCAGCCGCAGCGCTTCGATCCCCCCACCCTCGGGCGCCGACCTCGCGATGACGTTGCCACCACTCGACGAGTTCCCACTACGCGTCGATTCGCGGGATCCGGACGCCGTCGAGATCTGGTCGTCGACCGAGAAGTCCGGCGAGGCGAACACGAGCGACGGCTGGATGACCGAGGTCGCCCAAGCCTTCAACGACGCGGGCGTCACCCGAGCCGACGGTTCGCCGGCCAGCGTCGACCTGCGCAGTATCGCATCGGGCACCGGCTACCAGTTCATCGCCCGCGGCGATGAACTGCCGCACGCGTTCACACCATCGAACGCGCTGTGGACCGAGATGGCCGCCGAATTCCAGACCTTGACCGAGATCCGACCGAGCACCGTCGAGAACGTCGCCGGCATCGTCATGAAGGACGACACGGCGACCGAGCTCCGCGACGCCTACGGTGAGCTCACCCCGGAGATCCTCGTCGACGCGGTGATCGCCGGGGATCTGGTGATGGGCTACACCGACCCGTTCGCGTCGAGCACCGGCCTCAACTTCTTGCTGACCGTCCTCTACTCGATCGCCGAGGGCGACGCGGACCAACTCACGTCGCCCGACGTCGCCAGCGTCTTCGAACAGTTCCAGCGCCAGGTTCCGTTCGTCGCCCTGACGACGCTGCAGATGCGCGACTCGGTCGACAACGACAACGGCACGCTCGACACCTTCGTGATGGAATGGCAGACCTACGCCAACACCGACTCGCTGCAATCGGGCTACGAGTTCATCCCGTTCGGTGTCCGACACGACAACCCGCTCCACGCCGTCGGCGAGCTCACCCCCGCGCAGACCGAGACGCTCGAACTCTTCGCCGAGTTCGCCGAACAGGCCGAGTACCGCGACCTCGCCGCGGACTTCGGCTTCGACCCGGAGCCCTTCACGCCGTCCGTGGAGCCGCCGTCCGGCTCCACGCTGATCGACGTCCAGAACGTCTGGAAGGACAAGAAGGACGGTGGCCGGCCCGTCGCCACCGTGTTCGTGATCGACGTGAGTGGTTCGATGGAAGGAACTCGCGTCCAGTCACTCCGCAACGCGATGGCCTCGGCGCGTGAGTTCATCAAGCCGGAGACCGAGATCGGTGTCGTCGAGTTCAGCGACACGGCCGTGAAGCGGCTCGACATCGCCGAGTTCGACCTCAACCAACAGGGCCGGTACGCGGCGATCGCCGAGGATCTGAGCCCCGGTGGTGGCACGGCGATGTACGACGGCATCGTGCTCGGGTTGAAGATGCTCGAGGACCGGCGCGCGGCCGAACCCGACCTCAAGACGATCCTCGTGGTGCTGACCGATGGCGAGACCACCGCCGGACTCGACTTCGATCGGATCGACGACGTCGTGGCCGGGTTGCGCATCCCGATCTACACCGTCGGGTTCGAGGCCAACCTGGACGAGCTCGGTCGTGTCTCGTCACTGGTCGAGGCAGCCACCATCGACGCTCGCGAGGAAGACGTCGAGTTCAAGATCGCCGCCCTGTTCAACGCCGGTGGCTGACGTCCCGGTGCTCCACCTCCCACTGTCCCGCCTCTCCGACGCCGACGTCCCGGCGCGCGGTCGCGAGGTGACCGACTCGTGAAGCCGCTCGTGATCTGGCTCGCCATCGTGGTGGTGGTGTTCGGCGTGTTCGCCGTGGTCTCCCGATCGCTCCAGGAGACGAGCCGGGTGTTCGTGTTCGTCGACGCGTCGAACCCGATGGGACCGGTGTGGCGGGACGTCCCACGAGAACTCGATCGGATCGCCGATCGGGATGACACCGAGTTCGCACTCGCCCGGGGACAGAGCCGCGGCGGCGAGCTGGTCCATTCGTGGCAGGACGAGCTGCGGTGGTCGAACGTCGAGCCGTTCGCCCCCTGTTCGTTCGCCGACATCGGGACGTTCACCGAGACGGCCGAGGCCGACGAGCGCATCCTCCTCACGACGCCGGCGTCGCTCGACGCCGACGACTGCGACCCCAGCACGCTCGTCGACTGGGAGATCGTCCTCATCGAGCCCTGAGCAGGGACGCCGATCTCGTTTCCGGACAGGTGTGCCGGCCGTCTCGACCAGGTCGGCGCGCTCGGCTGGGCAGACGCCGGCCGGCGAGTACGCGGAAGCGCTGGCCCGACAACGGCGCTCCCTACGGAGCATCGCGACTCAGCGCAGTGCGGCGTCGGGGATGGGGTGGTGGCGGTCTCGCCACGCGGTCACGACGACCACCACGACGGCCGATGGCACTGCGGCGAACCAGACGACGTCGGCGTACCAGTCGGGCGCCCCACCGTCGCTCGAGTTCCACACCAAGTAGGTGACGTACACGATGTAGGCAACGACGAAGCCGAAGCCCTCGTAACGGTGCATGAGGTTGCGACCGGAGAAGAACACCGGCAGGCAGATGGCGGCAACGAGAATCATCACCGGCACGTCGACGTCTTGCACGAACGACGAGGCCTGCAACTCGTTCGTGCCCACGAGACCCGACAGGCCGAGCACGGCAAGGATGTTGAAGATGTTGCTGCCGACGACGTTGCCGACGGCGATGTCGCGTTCGCCCTTGATCGTGGCGACCACCGACGTCGCCAGTTCCGGCAGCGAAGTTCCTGCTGCCACGATCGTCAGTCCGATCACGAGTTCGGAGAGCCCGAAACTCTCGGCGATCTCGACCGCGCTGTCGACCATCCAGTTCGAGCCGACGACCAGGAAGACGAGACCACCGACGATGTAGGCGAGGTTGATGTACCACGGCGACGGTTCCTCGGGCGGTTCGGCTCCCGGCGCCGACATCTCCTGCGCCGCTGCGCTCTCCTTCCGGCTTGCCCGAATGGCCCACACCGTGTAGCCGACCGCTCCGGCGAACAGGATCGCGGCTTCCCACCGTGCGATCTCACCGTCGAGGACGAACAGCCAGAGGAGGATCGAGATACCGATCATGAGCGGCACCTCGAGGCGCACGAGGCGCCATGAGATCACCAACGGCATCACGAGCGCACACAGACCGACGATGACCAAGATGTTGAGGATGTTGCTGCCGACAACGTTGCCGATCGCGATGTCGGATGCACCGCCGCGCACGGCGGACACGCTGACCGCCATCTCCGGTGAGCTGGTGCCGAATGCCACGACGGTGAGTCCGACGACGAGCGGAGAGATCCCGATCGACAGTGCGACCCGGGACGCCCCTCGAACCAAACCCTCCGCCCCGACCACCAACAGGACCAAGCCCGCGACCAGCATGACGACCGTCACGGCATCCATCGGTGGGAACGATACGCCCCGAGAGCGTGAGAACAGCACGAGAGCGAGCGGCGCGTCGCTACTGTCGCGGTCGTCGTACAGCGCACCTTTCGACAACTCGAACCGGTCGACGGTCCTCGATCCCGGACCTGAGCCGCTTCACGTTGGTCGTGCCTCAGGAGCCTGGGTGCCCATCGGCAGCGTGGTGGCGTCCGTCGAGGTTCAGCGTCGACCGGGTCGGTAGGGGCGGAGACCGTCGGCGGGGACGGTGCCGAGTCGGCCGGCGTTGTAGTCGTCGACGGCCTGTTGGAGTTCGTCTCGCGTGTTCATGACGAACGGTCCGTATTGGGCGACGGGTTCACCGATCGGGGTGCCGCCGAGCAGATAGACCTCGAGATCGCGGGCTCGGTGCGCGGTGAGCGTGAGGGCGTTGCCGTCGCCGAAGACGGCGAGCTGTCCGGTGTCGAACGGGGCGTTCTCGAGACCGACGGTGCCGCTGCCGGACAGGGCGTAGGCGAGGGCATTGAAGTCGTCGGGCCACGGGAGATGAAGTCGCGCACCCGCCGAGATGGTGGCGTGGATGACGGTGATCGGGGTGTGGGTCGAGCCGGGCCCGGTGTGGGCTCCGAGCGTGCCGGCGATGAGGCGAACGAGGCTGCCCGCATCGTCGGAGGCGAGAAGCCGGAGGCGGTCGGGTCCGAGGTGCTGGTACCGAGGCTCGGTCATCTTCTTGGCCGCGGGAAGGTTGACCCAGAGCTGGAGCCCGTGGAATCGACCGCCGGTCGTGACGAGTGCCTCGGGCGGTGTCTCGATGTGGAGGATGCCGCTCCCTGCGGTCATCCATTGGGTTGCACCGTCCTTGATGCTGCCACCGCCACCGTGGGAGTCCTGGTGCAGGAACTCGCCGTCGATGATGTAGGTGACGGTCTCGAAACCGCGGTGCGGGTGCCAGTCGGTCCCGCGCGGCTCTCCGGGCGCGTAGTCGACCTCGCCCATCTGGTCCATGTGGATGAACGGATCGAGATCGCTCGAGGCAACGCCGGCAAAGGCCCGTCGGACGGGGAATCCCTCCCCTTCGAGGCCCCGTGGCGCAGTCGTGATCGACCGGACGGGCCGCTCGATCGCATCGAGTGCAGGCGGTTCGATCCTGGGAACGGTGGTGGGGTCGACGGTCATGGTCGGCATGGGGATCTCCTTGGTGGATAGCTGAGTCTGGTTCGGTCGACGTGGCGGAACGGTGTGCTCGGTGGGCTCATGTTCCGCGCTCTTCGCTGATGGAGTTCGCTCCGTCGATCGTGATGAGCTGACCCGTGACGTAGGAAGCACCCTCGCCAGCGAGAAATGCGATCGCGTCCGCGACCTCGTCTGCGGTGCCGGACCGGCCGACGGGGGTGGCCGCACCCAACGCCCGCTCGTAGTCGGAGGCGGACGCGGTGTCGATCCACCCCGGAGCGACGGCGTTCACCGTGATGCCCGCAGCAGCCAAGTCGATCGCCGCCGCACGCGTCAGTCCGACGACGCCGGCCTTGGCCGCGTGGTAGGCAACGTCGCCGCCGTACGCGGCGACGGGCCCCGACACCGATGACACATTGACGATGCGGCCGTAGCCGGCCGCCCGCATGAGGCCCGCCACTGCGCGAGTCATCAGGAACGTCGTGGTCAAGTTCCGATCGATCGAGGCGTGCCAACCGTCGAGGGACAGCCGGTCGACAGCACCCGAGGCGTACGAGTCGGACACGGACGTCATCCCGGCGTTGTTGACGAGAAGGTCCACGCCTCCGAAGAGGTCCGTCGCGCGCGCAACGACAGCTTCCGCACCGGCCGGTTCAGTCAGGTCGGCGACGACCCCTTCCGCTTGGATGCCGACGGCCTTCAGCTCGCTCACCCGCTCGAAGATGCGGTCCGTCGTCGATGTGATCACGACACGATCGCCAGCGAGGCCGAGACGGCGAGCTGCTGCGAACCCGATCCCGTGCGCGCTCCCGGCGCCGGTGATGATGGCAACTCTCTGCGCGGTCATGGTCGCACCTTCCTGCTCGACTCGGCAATCTGCGTCACGGTTCGAGCGTCGCGCTGGTGGCGACGTCGTCGCATCGGTGGAGATCACCGTGTCTCGTCCGGATCACGGGATCGGCCCGTCATAGGCAAGCCAGAAGTCGATCGCATCGGGACGAGGACGGTGGGCCATACCGCTGGTGGCGGCGAACTCCATGACCTGGTCGGGCGCCTGCTCGACCGTCGACCAGGCGGGCAAGCCCGGCCCGTTGGGGTCGCCGGTCCGCACGAAGTTGATCCAGTACGCGGTCATCTGGTCACGGAGGCGGAAATCCGCCTCCGTGTAGTCGGCGTCGCTGTCGGCGCCGAGGTTGTCGTAGGCGTACGCCACCTCGGCGCCGTGGTACGCCCCGAACCGCTCGAGGCCGTCTTCGGGAGGCGTGTGCGAGAAGTGGTACAGGTAGGCATCCGAACTTCCGGTCTCGGACTGAACGTGAGCCCAACGGTGCATGGCGCGGGTCATGACTCTGTCGGTTTCGGCCTGCAGGAGCGACTCGAGAACCTGCTCGGGGGTTTCGCCCGGATAGAGCTCGAGGAAGCGCTCTGCATCGTCGCCATGGGTCTCGCGAACCTCGGTTCGGTACTCGTCGACGTCGGTGTCCGGAGGGCTGGCCAGCGCGAGCGACGACTCGTCGGCGTTGTTGCCGACCAACGTCGGCACGTCGAGCTGCTCCCCGGATGCGTACGTCTCGGGCGGTGGACGATCCAACACATGACCGTCGACCGAGGGGCGCCAGTGGTCACCGAGTGAGTCGGCCGCGTCCAGGATCCGGTCGACGGACATCGCTCGCATCTCCTCGATGCTCGCGCCACCGAGCCGCTCACTCAGCCGCCGGCCTGCGTCTTCCGCCACCGCTCTGGTGTCGGCCTGGTCGTCCAGCTCGGTGTCGCCCGTCGTGCCCATGCACGCGCCGCTCGAACCGATGATGCCATCGACGAGACCCTCGGCGAGCGGTGTCGCTCCGAGCAGGCAGACGCTCTCACCACCGGCCGACTGGCCGGCGATCGTGACTCGGTCCGGGTCGCCGCCGAACGCCGCGATGTTGTCGCTCACCCACTCCAGCGCGGCGAGCTGATCGAGGATGCCGTAGTTGCCCGAGGCGTCGTACCCGGACTCTGCGGCGAGGTCGGGGTGGGAGAGGAAGCCGAGCACCCCCAGTCGATAGTTGATCGTCACGGTGACCAGCTCACCGCTCGACGCCAGCGCCTCGCCGTCATAGAGCGGCAGCGCACCGGAGCCGGTCGCGAATCCACCACCCGGTATGTAGACCAGGACGGGGAGCTCGGCGGAGGCGGGCTCGGTGCTGCGCCAGACGTTGAGCGTCAGGCTGTCCTCGCTCACCGGATAGGGATTGAGCAACGTCTCCTCAAGTGGCACCTCGACGATCTGCGAGAGCGCACGAGTGAAGAACGTCGAGGTCGGCTGGATCGGAACCGCCGAGAACCGGTCGGCGGAGAACACGTCGGTCCGCACGTCGGGCGGTTCGGGTGCGCGCCAACGCAGCTCTCCCACCGGAGGCTGCGCGTACGGAATGCCGGCGAAGATCTCGACCGTGCGCTCGTCGTTGTAGACGCCGATCACGGTTCCCTGTTCCGTCTGCACCGGTCGCGACGGGGAGCGATCCTCGTCGCCCGCGACACGAACCTGCGGCGTCGAATGGGCCGAGGTCGCCGACACCACGACGAGCGTGCCTGCCAACAACCAGGCGCCGACCTGGAGGGCCGCGTGTTCGCGAGTCCACCAGCGACCGGCGGCGCCGATCACCGACAGCAGTACGGCGACCAGTAGCCAGCCCCACCACGGACTCCGATTGAGCCACGCGAGTACGCCGCCGATCACGATCAGCAGAGCGAGTGGAACCCAGTACCGCAGGGCGCGGCGCACTGGTGAACGCGCCGGGCTCAGGTGACCAGGCTGCGGAGCATCCATGCCGTCTTCTCGTGGACGAGGAGGCGCTGGTTCAACAGGTCGGCGGTGGGTCCGTCGCCGGCGGCCTCGACCGTGGGCACGATCGAGCGGACGGTGTGAGCGACGGTCTCGTGACCCTCCAGGAGTCGTCGGATCATCTCGGTCGCCTCGGGCTTCTCGGCGTCCTCGCCGACCGAGGACAACTGGACGAACTCGACGTAGCTTCCCGGGGCGGGCTCACCGAGCGCTCGGATCCGTTCCGCGATCTCGTCGACGGCCGAGGCCAGTTCGTCGTACTGCTCCTCGAACATGAGGTGCAGCGTGGTGAACATCGGGCCGACGACGTTCCAGTGATAGTTGCGAGTCTTGAGCGACAGGGTGTAGCTGTCGGCAAGGACCCGCGAGAGTCCATCGGCGATCGCCGTACGATCTGTCGTGTCGATGTCGACGTCGATGGCGTCGTCGATGTCGGCTGCGCCGTTCATGACTGATTGTTCCATGGTCTGTTCCTTTCGTGGCCGCCCACCGGCGGAGGGGGTCGACCGGTGGGCGGCGCTGGTGACGATGTCCTTGCAGCACGCTCGCGCCCGGAGCGAGACGGTCGCATCGGTGACCGTCACCGTGTCGTCGAAGCGTGGTCGCGTGTCGCCGTCGTGTCGTCGCGTCGCAGGCAGCACCGGCAGCGGGTCGATGTCACGCGTCACCCTGGCGGCGCGCCGCACGCATGGCGAATGCGATGTCGGCCTTCGTCGGCTTCCGGTACGTGCCACCCTCGGCGACGAACTCGTCGCCGTGTTTCGCGAGGTGGCGGGCGAAGAGAGGGCACACGGGGACGACCGTGAGGCCGGAGCGAATACTGTCGGCCAGCACTTCGCGGACGAGGTGGCCGGCGAGACCTCGCCCAGCGTGTTCGGGGTCGACCTCGGTGTGGAACACGATCCGCTCGCCGTCTACGTCGGGCGAGTCGAGGAAGTCCACCCGCCCGGCAGGGGGACCATCGTCGAGATGCACGGTGTACGTGCCGATCGGACGGCTCCGGTCGAGTCGGATCGTCACGCGTGCACCGTCGTCGTCGAGTTCGCTGAACACTTCGTGGGTCATCTCGCTTCGTCTCCTCGGGTCGGGTTGTCTGAACTGACGGACCCATGGGTGTGGGCAAGAGCCTCGTGGGCGTCGGTCGGTTGCTCCGGGCCGGTCGCCCGTTGCGATGGCGGGTCGAAGACGACGTCGATCGTGTCGAAGCCGGAGTCGAAGAGCTGCTCGAGGCGCTCGACGCCGAGCCGGAGTTCTGCATCGCCGCGCGCAGGTCGGATGAACACTTGTACGTGGTCGGTCCCGATTCGCTCGATTCGTACGGGGTTGCTGCTGTGTGCGCTGGTCGATGGTCGGGGTCGGAGCGCATCTGGTGTCGCGTCGGCGGCCCGAAGGACCTGCGGCAAGGCGACGTGGGAAGCTGCCAGATCGGTCATGGCTTCACGATCGCTCCATCGACAACAGGTTCGCATCGGTAGAAGTTCCTACCTCGGCACCGACAGCGGGCGCCGGGTATGCGGGTCATTTCACGCCCCGACCCATCCGGCCTCGACCGAGTGGCGAGCCGGCCGGACATCGGCGAAGATGCTCCGGTGTGCACGGATCGGGTCGGTTGCGAAGGCGAGCAACGATGGTGAACCTCCTGGGCCGGCGCGCCGAGCGCGACGCCGTCGAAGGAGTGCTGTCCGGCGCGAGTGCCGGCCAGAGCGGAGCTCTCGTGGTTCGCGGCGAAGCGGGCATCGGCAAGTCGGCGCTGCTGGAGCAGGCCCGCCACGATGCCGTCAGCGCAGGGTTTCGGGTGGAGTACGTCGTCGGCTCCGAGTCGGAGGCGCAGCTCGGGTTCGCGGGGCTGCACCAGTTGTGCGCACCGGTGCTCGACCATGCCGGCGCGCTGCCCGAACCGCAGCAGGCTGCGCTGGAGGTGGCCTTCGGGCTACGTGACGGCACCGCACCCGACCGGTTCCTGGTCGGTCTGGCGATGCTCAACCTGTTGGCCGAGATCGCCGAGGACGCGCCACTGCTCTGCCTCGTCGACGATGCACAGTGGCTCGATCAGGTGTCGTCGCAGGTGCTGGCGTTCGTCGCTCGGCGCCTCGAGGCCGAGCGGGTGGCGATGCTGTTCGGCGTCCGCGACTCCACCGATGGAGGCGTCGCTCCGTTCGACGGGTTGCCCGAACTTCGCCTTGGTGGACTCAGCGAGACCGAGGCCCGCGATCTGCTCGCTGCCGAGGTCCGTGCGCCGCTCGACGATCGGATACGAGACCGCATCATCAGCGAGGCACGCGGCAACCCGTTGGCGCTGCTGGAACTACCGCGCGGCTCGCGGGCCGCGGGGCTCACGACTGGTTTCGAGGTGCCCGACGCGCTCGACGTACCGCAGCGCGTCGAGCGTGAGTATCAACGTCGATCGGGCAGTCTGCCTGCCGATACCCAGCTGCTGCTCCTCCTGGCTGCTGCGGACCCGACGGGCGATGCCGAGTTGCTGTGGCGCGCCGCGGCGCATCTAGGGATCGCGCGAGAGTCGGCCGGAGCAGCCGAGTCATCGGGGCTGCTGGAGCTGGACAGCCGCGTGCGATTCCGTCACCCACTCGTGCGATCGGCGGTCTATCGGGCGGCCACACCGCACGATCGACGTCGGGCACACGGCGCGCTGGCCACCGCCACCGACGCACGGGACCACCCCGACCGACGCGCCTGGCATCGGGCACAGGCGGCATCGGAGACCGACGAAGAGGCCGCAGCAGACTTGGAACACTCGGCGGACCGGGCACGCGCCCGCGGCGGTCTGGCCGCTGCGGCGATGTTCCTGGAACGGGCGACCGAACTGACGCCCGACCCTGCCGAGCGTTCGAGGCGCGCGCTGGACGCGGCGAGCGTGATGCAGGAGGCAGGAGCATTCGAGGCCGCACTGGATCTGCTGAACATCGCCGATTCGGGTCCGCTGGACCCCCACCAACACGCCCGACTCGGACTGATGCGCGCCGAGATCGCCTTCCACGTCGGACGTGACAGCGACGTGCCCGGGATGTTGCTGGATGCCGCCGAGGCGCTCGCCCCGCTGGACGCGGCGCTCTCCCGCGATACCTACCTGCGAGCGATCGACAGGGTGATCGTCACCGGCGGCCACGGCCGCGGCGTCATGGAAGTGGCCGAGGCCAGCCGTGCCGCACCAGCACCACCGGGACCGCCTGGCCCCGTCGACCTCCTGCTCGCCGGGCTGACGACGACGTACACGGACGGCTATGCCGAGGGTGTTCCCGAGCTTCGTCGTGCGCTCGAGGCGTTCTGCGCAGATGGTCCGCCCGCCGAAGCGACGGACGACATCATCCGCCGCTGGCCGGGTTTGGCCAGTCGGGCCGCCCTGATGATCTTCGACGACGAGTTGCTGAACGAGCTGACCCAACGCACCGTTCAGCTCGCCCGCGACGCCGGCGCACTGGCGACGCTTCCTGTCTCGTTGCTGTTGGCATCCTCGACGTTGGTGCTGGAAGGCAAACTGAGCCGGGCCAGCGAACTGATCAGCGAAGCGGAAGCGATCACGCAGATCACCGGGGCCGTGCCGCTGCGCTTCGGGGCACTCTCTCTGACTGCGGCGCGGGGTCAGCAGACCGAGACCCTGGCGATCCACGCCGCTGCGGTCCACGAGGCGGGCGCCCGGGGGAACGGTGCCGAGGTCGCGCTCGCGAATCTGAAGTTGTCGGTGTTCCACAACGGTCAGGGCGACTTCGCGGCGGCGCTCGATGCTGCAGAGAAGTCGTGCGAGTCGTTCGAACCGCCACACACCAACCTCGGGCTCCCCGAGCTGATCGAAGCTGCCGCGGGCGCCGACCAGCTCGAACGCGCAACCGCCGCCGTCGACGAGCTCAGCCGACGAGCCCGTGCCGCTGGGACCCCGTGGGCGCTCGGGTTGGCGGCACGGTCGCGAGCGCTCACTAGCACCGGGGCTGCCGCTGAAGAGCACTACCGCGAGGCGATCGACGTGCTGGGCGACTGCCGGATGGTCAGCTACCTGGCACGCACCCATCTCGTGTACGGCGAGTGGCTGCGCCGCGAGCGTCGCCGACAGGAAGCTCGCGAGCACCTCCGTACGGCCCACGAGCTCCTGTCGGACATGGGTGCCGAAGGTTTCGCAGCGCGCGCCGGACAGGAGTTGCGCGCCATCGGTGAGCACCCTCGGGCGCGGACGGCTCGGCCCACCGACGCGCTCACCGACCACGAGCTGCACGTCGCACGGCTGGTAGCCACCGGGGCCACGTCACGGGAAGTGGGCGCCCAGCTCTTCCTGAGTCCACGCACGATCGAAGCGCACCTCCGCAGCATCTTCCGCAAGCTGGACATCACCTCCCGCCGCCAGCTCAGGGACTTCGATCTCCAGTGATCGTCGGTGCGGTCACCGACCGTTCGCAGCGGCCGCGTTACTACCTGCGAGCGACGCGCTGTCACCGGCGAGGAAGCGCAGGAGCACCTCGTTGATCTCGGCGCCGTGCGTCCAGAGCATCCCGTGGGGGGCTCCGGGGATCTCGACCAGTTGGCAGTCGGCGATGAGGTCGGGCAGTCGACGCGCCGTCGCATCGATCGGAAGGATCCGATCCGCGTCGCCGTGGACGACCAAGGTGGGGACGTCGTTCTTCGGCAGGTCCTGGCGGAAGTCGGTGATCCAGGTGGGAGGACACGACACCGTGCCGACCGCAGAGGCGCCGGCACCCACGTTCCAACTGTCGCGGACGACCTCGTCGCTGATCCGGATTCCCAGCGTTTCGTCGAGGTTGTAGAACGCGTCGAAGAATCCGGTCAGGTACGCGAGCCGATCGCTCTCGATCGCAGCGATGATGCCCTCGAACACGCTGCCGTCGACGCCTTCCGGGTTGTCGTCGGTCTGCAGCAGGAACGGCGGCACCACACCCAACATCGCCGCCTTGCTGACACGCTCCGAACCGAAGTTGGCCAGGTAGCGGGTGACCTCACCGGTCCCCATGGAGAAGCCGACGAGCACGGCATCGCGCAGGTCGAGCGTCGTCATGAGTGTGTCGAGGTCGGCCGCGAACGTGTCGTAGTCGTAGCCGACGCTGGGCTGGCTCGACTCGCCGAAGCCGCGCCGGTCGTACGTGATGACGCGGTAGCCGGCTGCGAGCAAGGCCGTGGTCTGCTTCTCCCACGAGCGGCCGCTGAGCGGGAAGCCGTGGATCAACACGACCGGTTGTCCCGATCCCATGTCCTCGTAGTGCAACTCGATGGGTGTGGTGTTCTCTTCGCCAACGCGGATTCTGGCCATGACGGCCTCCTTCTTGATCGTGAATGGGCGCTCGCAGCGGGGTGCTGAGATGCACCATCACGGTCTCAGAGGTGAGTGCTGGTCGGCATCGGTGAGGGCCACCTATACCGATACCGAACACGGCCGCGAGCCGGCCGGAACGAGCACGTCGGCGGCCGACCCGGCATCACGTCCCGTCCGTCCGTGTCGGCTCGCGTCGGGCCGACGACTGCACGGTTCGAGCCGCCCAGTCCTTCCACGCCTGGGAGATCGAATCGAGTCCGACCAGACGTTCGGCCCCGGTTCGAGCCCGATGGATCCGCGCCACTTCGGCCACGGTGATGCTGTCTTCCGGGACGTGCACGACTTGAATCGCATCGCCGACGCGGAGCGTCCCCGCGGTCAGGATCCGAAGGTATGCACCGGGGCGTTGCGCCGTGGTGAAGCGCTTGACGAAGTGGTCGTCGCCCATTCGGTGGTTGAGCTTCCAGCACGGCAGACGCGGCTCACTGACCTCGAGGGTGACGGTACCGATCGTCCACCGCTCGCCGATCACCGCGTTGGTGACGTCGATCCCGCTCGTCGTGAGGTTCTCCCCGAACGCAGCCCGCTCGATGGTTCGTCCGGTCTCGGACTCCCACCAGCTGCGGTCCTCGTCGGCGTATGCGTAGATCGCCTTGTCGTAGCCGCCGTGGGCGCTCCGGTCGGCCTGATCATCCCCGTCGAGGTTGACGCCGGCGGCACGAACGGGACCGTCGACGGCCTGCTTGCCGATCGCGGTGCGCCCGCTCCGGCCGTGGTGCTCGATCGGCCGTGACCGACCGACACTGACCTGGAGAAGGT
>NZZV01000163.1 GCA_002698945.1 Acidimicrobiaceae bacterium | reverse complement strand
CGCGTGCGACCGCTACTCGAATCTGACATGACACTCCAATCCGGGGCACATGCCCCTCAAGGTAGATGTCCGTCAAACCGGGTCAACCTCAGGTGCGGGCCGCGTCGCGACTGGCGTGGGGGCTGGTCAGCCGTCGACGGTGGTCGTGCCTCCCGGGACCGTGAAGATGTCCGGTCCGGTCGGTGCGAGGTTGCGCTCGACCAACGAGCCCGAGACCGTCATCGTCCCGGTGTCCGAGTTCCAGAGTCCACCGCCCTCGTTGGCGGCCCGGTTGCGGACCACACGACTGTCGGCGACGTCGACCGTCCCCTCGCCGGTCAGGTGGAAGCCGCCGCCGTTGCCGGGTGCAGTGCCCGTGACGTTGGCCTCGAGCCGCACGTCCGAGAGCGACGTCGTTCCGGCATTGGCCTCGATGCCGCCGCCGGCGCGGTTCGACGTGTTGCGGTTGATCCGAGATCCGTCGACCGTGAGCTCGCCCTGGTCGTTGAGGATGCCGCCGCCCGATCCGGCCTCGCCGTCGGCGACATTGCGGAACACGTCCGTCTCGGTGACTTCGAGCACGCCGCCGGCGTTGAAGAGTCCGCCGCCACCCTGGTCGGCCTCGACTCCGCTGGCGGTGTTGAAGCCGACGAACGAGTCGGCGACGGTCATCGCCCCGGTGCCGTTCCAGAGCCCGCCTCCTTCGGCGGCCGCCGTGTTGAACGAGACGGTCGAGTCGGAGATCGTGGCATTGCCCGCTCCCGTGATGTGGAGACCGCCGCCGTTGCCGGGGGCGCCGCCGGTGCGGTTGCGGAGCAGCTGGATGCCGGAGAGTTCGGTGGAGCCGACGTTCGCTTCGATGCCGCCGCCGGCGCGAACCGACGTGTTGTCCGAGACGACGGTGTCGGTCACCTGCAGCGAACCCTGGTCGTTGAACACGCCGCCGCCCGAGCCCGCCTCGCCGTCGGCGACGTTCTCGTCGATCGAGCTGCCCTCGACCGTGAGTGTGCCGCCGGCGTTGAAGAGTCCGCCGCCACCTTCGTCGGCGGCGGCGCCGCTCGCGACGTTCCGCGAGATTTGGCTGTCGATCACGTTCATCGTCCCGGCGCCGTTCCAGAGGCCACCACCTTCGGCAGCGGCGACGTTGTCGACGATCGTGCTCGTGCTGATCTCGGCGTCGCCCTCGCCGGTGATGTGGAGGCCACCACCGTTGCCGGGTGCGGCGCCGGTCGTGTTCGCCTCGAGCCGGACGAACTCGAGGTTCGTCGTGCCGAGGTTCGCCTCGATGCCGCCGCCGGCCCGGTTGGCCGAGTTGCCGATGATGTCGGTCGCCGTGATCTCGACGGTGCCGGCGTTGTTGAGCACGCCGCCGCCCGATCCGGCTTCGCCGTCGGCGGTGTTGCCGAACAGGGTGCCGCCGACGATGGAGAGGTCGCCGCCGTCGTTGTAGACGCCACCGCCGCCCTGGTCCGCCTCGGCCCCACTCGCGGTGTTGCCGGTGACGGTGGAACGGGTGATCGACATCATGCCGTCCGCCGAGTTCCACAGCGCGCCGCCCTCCGCGGTTGCCGTGTTGGCGTCGAAGGTGGAACCCGACACCTCGACTTCGCCGGCGCCGGTCAGGTGGAACGCCCCACCGTTGCCGGGTTCGGGACCGGTCGTGTTCGCGGTGAAGCTCGACCGGACGATGGTGGTGGTACCGCCGTTCGCCTCGATCGCACCGCCGGCGCGGGTGGCGCGGTTGGCCTCGAAGGTGCTGAACCGAACGGTCAGGTCACCCGTGTTGAGGATCGCGCCGCCGGAGGCTGCAGGTCCTTCCGCCCGATTGCCGACGAAGGAGACGAGCTGCACGGTCGTGGAGCCGGCGTTGGCGATCGCTCCGCCACTGCCGACGACCGGGTCCTCACCGCCCATCGCGTAGCCGTTGACGATCGTCAGTCCGCTCACGACTAGGGTGCCGTCGGCGGAGACGTCGAAGGCCCGGTCGAGCCAGTCGGTGTCGATGGTGGCGCCGAAGCCGGAGATGCGGATGTCGGAGTTGACGTCGAGGTCGCCGGTGGCGCTCGCGTCCTCGTCGCCGTCCCCGTTGGTGAGGGTGAACCGGTAGTCGCCGGCCGGGACCGTGATGAGCGCTGCGCCGTCCGAGGCGTCTGCCTCCTGGACGGCGGCACGCAGCGAGCATGCGCCCGAGGCATCGGCACAGGTGCCGTCGCCGGGTGCGGCGTCGACGGTGTCGGCGGTCGAGTCGACGACGATGCGCTGCTCGACGGCGGCGCCCGCCGGGCTCCCGCTGGTCGTGGCGACGGCGCCGGCGACGACGAGGCCGATGGCGGCCGCGAGCGCTCGGCGAGTTCGTGGGCGTGACATGGATCGAACCTCCTGGGATGGTCTGCACGAGGTCGTTCGGAGCGCGCCGCCTGCGGGATTGGTCGGGCTCGCGCTCGATCGGTTCGGATCGGTCGGGACGGACCGATACCTCGGTGAGGTGAGCGGGTCGCCACCTCGCCGATGTGCGATGCTCGGTGTGTGAACGCGAACGATGCTCGACACCGCCGGGTCGTGCAGGCGGCGTGGGACGACTACGACGGTCGAGACGTCGCCGAACTGCAGGAGCTCAGCGCGATGGTGTCGACGAATCGGGTGTACCGCCTCGTGCTCGCCGACGGTGAGCAGGTGATCGCCAAGTCCTCGAACTACGGCTCCTTCTTCATGTTCGCGGAGGACCACGAACGTCTCCACGAGGTCAACAAGCTGCTGGTCGGCGGTCCGTTCGAGCACTTCATGGCGGACGTCCTCACCCGCGACGGCCGTCCCTACCTCTGGTACGACGGTGAGATGTGGGTGGCGTTCTACGCGTCGATCGAGCTGGCCGACCCGCTGCCGCGCCAGCTGTCCGACGGGCAGGTCGCCCAACTCGCTCGCGAGATCGGTCGGTTCCACAACGCGTGCGGAGCGATCGCGCCCGAGCTGCCGGCGCCGTCCAAGACCGCCAAGTCGGATGCGGTCAACCTGTACGAGCGCCTCGGGTCCCGCAACGCGGGAGAGGTCTTCGGGCTCGACCAGAGTCGGATCGACCTGGTCCGCCGTCACACGCACCGGTTCCTGATGGCGATCCTGGATGCGGGCTTCGACCAGTGGCCGAAGATCCCGGTGCTGATCGACTGGAACCTCGGCAACTTCTCGGTGCGTTTCGGCGGCGACGGAGGCAACGATGGCAACGACGGCGGCAGCGACTTCCACCTCTTCAGCCGGTGGGACTACGACTGGTTCCGCCTCGAGTCGCGCTTGCTCGACTTCTACTTCCTCTCACGCGTGTCGTCCACGACGGGCGACCGCTCCGTGTGGACGTACGGCTCACACACCCTGCTCGAGCCGCGGTTCCGGCAGTTCCTCCACGCCTACCACCAGGTGGCGCCGTTGACGGAGGCGGAGATCCTGTTCCTGAAGGAGGCGTACCGGTTCTTCCTCCTGAACTACGTCGTCCGCGAGGGACGCCACTTCTTCCGGTACGAGTTCTGGCAGCACCTGATGCACGACGCAGTCGACGTTCAACTCCCTGCAATCGACGACCTCGACCTGACCCCGCTGCTCGCCATCCTCGACTGAAGCCCTGGCCAATGCGTGAACTCGTTGCGCACCCGGTGCGCAACGAGTTCACGCATTCGCCGGTTGTGGGGGGGGTGGGGGGCGGCGGGTCAGGTCAGGGCGTGTTCTCGGCGGCTGATGAGGCGCCGGATGTTGCCGAGGTGACGTGCCATGACGAGCAGGCACAGGCCGATCGTCGCCAACACTTCCCACCAGGATCGGCTGACGACACCGACGCCGACCGGCAGCAGTGCCACGATCACGATCGACGCCAGCGACGCCTTCTTCGACAGCTTCGACACGGCGAGCCAGATCGGGATCAGCACGACGATGACGAGCGGTGACAGCACGGCGAACACGCCGCCTCCCGTCGCCACCCCCTTCCCGCCGCGGAAGCCGTTCCACACCGGGAACACGTGCCCGAGGATCGCTGCGGCGCCGAGCACGTAGCCCGCCGGGCGGCCGTCGACCAGCAACCCGGCGCCGGCAGCGAGTGCGCCCTTCGCCGCGTCGAGCACGAAGACCCAGATCCCGCGCCTCCATCCGAGCACGCGGGTGACGTTCGAGGCGCCGGGGTTGCCCGACCCGACCGTTCGGATGTCGACGCCGTTGGCGCGCGCCACGAGCACCGCGCTGGGAAACGTCCCGATCAGGTAGGCGATCGGGAGCAGCAGCCACCACATGGCTGCCTACCGTCGGCCGAGGCTGACTGCCACCGGTCGTGGCGGCTTGGAGTGATCGGCCATCGGACGCGGCGCCGCGCCCGAGGCGACTCCGGCGAGTGCGAGTTCGCCCTCGCCGCCGACGCACTCTGGGTCGGGGCCGTCGAGCGGCAGTCCGGTGAAGAACTTGGCGGCCATGCAGCCGCCCTGGCACGCGTCGTACGATCCGCACGACGCGCACGCGCCGGCCGACTGCGGTTGGCGCAGCTCGGTGAAGAGTTCGCTCTGCTTCCAGATGCGGGCGAAGCCGCCGGCATCGCGGACGTTGCCGGCCTTGAACTCGTCGTGGATCACGAACGGGCAGGCGTAGACGTCGCCGATCGGGTCGATGAGGCACACGACTCGGCCGGCCCCGCAGAGGTTGAGGCCGGGCAGGTTCTCCTCGCCCAGCGCGTTGAGGTGGAAGAACGAGTCGCCCGTGAGCACCTGCTCGCCGTGGGCCAGGAGCCATTCGTAGATCTGACGCTGCTGGGCGTTGGTCGGGTGGAGATCGTGCCAGGCGTCGGCACCGCGCCCGGACGGGCGGAGGCGGGTAATGCGCAGCTGGGCGCCGAACGAGTCGGCGAGCGCCTTGAACTCGTCGAGCTGATCGACGTTGTGGCGGGTGACCACGACCGAGATCTTGAACGGTCCGTTGCGCTCGACGAAGCCGGCGTCGCGCAGGTGCTCCATCGCCCGGATCGCCGTCGCGTACGAACCGTCACCGCGGACGGCGTCGTTGGTGACGGCGTCGGTGCCGTCGAGGCTGATCTGGATGTCGAGGTAGTCGAGATCGGTCAGCCGCTTCGCCTTGGCGGCGTCGATGAACGCCCCGTTGGTGGAGAACTTGACGCCGATACCCCTGCCGATCGAGTACTCGACCAGCTCGAAGAAGTCGCGGCGGATCATCGGCTCGCCGCCACCGATGTTGATGTAGAAGACCTGCAGCGCATGTAGCTCGTCGAGCACGGCCTTGGCTTCGTCGGTCGTCAGTTCACGCGGGTCGCGGCGGCCCGACGACGACAGACAGTGGACACATTCCAGGTTGCAGGCGTAGGTCAGTTCCCACGTGAGGCAGATCGGCGCATCGAGGCCGCCTTTGAGTTGCTCAACCAGTGCGGTCACGGAGCATCTCCGAATCGAGCAGGGACGAGATCGCCGAGGCGAACGCGTCGTGTCGGACAGGGGCGATGTCGCACGCCGTGAGCGTGTCGGCGACCGTGTCGTGGTTGCCGAGTTCGCGAACGACCCGGACGACGTCGGGGTGCTTCAAGAACACCAACCGGCGTGTGTCGTAGTGGTACGCGAGCGCGCCGAACGGTTCTGGACGCAACGCCACCTGCGGATGCAGGTCGAGCGAGCGCCCGAGGACCGGATGGGCGGCGACGGTGGTCACGACGGGCTCAGTAGACCCCGCACATCCCGTCGATCGAGATCTCCTCGATCAACTGCTCGTCGGCGACCTGCTCGTCGGCGGTCGGCTGAGCGGCGGCGGTGATGTCGGTGCTGTCGTCGGCGATGGTCGACTCGTTCTCCATGGCGGCGACATTACCCCGCGACTGCCACCCGATCCCGGTCGACAGCCAGCGCGCGGCGTTCTCGGCGGCTGTTATCGCAGAACTCGCACCCAGCGCCGCCGAGAACGTGGGTGGTCCAGGTGGTCGGCGGGTTCTCGGTGCCGGTGGTTGCGGTGTGTGCAACGGTTGCCGCCGAGAAGTGCGCTGACGTCAGGTGCTCTCGGGGTGGGGTCGGTCGGTGCCCGGGGTGTCGTCGGCCGAGGCGTCGGTCGGCGGTACATCGTCGTGGCCACGATCGACGCTGTCGAGGGCTCGCCGGAGCAGCGGGCCGGTGTCGTCGGTGTGGCGGAGATCCGCGACATGGTCGGTCTCGCCGTCGAGTCGGTCCGCCAGAGTGTGTCCGGTCCGGTCGGTCGCCTTGTTGAGCGCTTCCTCGAGTCCGGTCATCGGTGCGGGTTCCGGTCGTGGCGGGCGCGGCGCCGGCGACGCCTCGGGGGCCGACGCGGTGTCGGCACCAGCCCTGTGGCGTGCCAGCAGTGCGCCGCCGACGAACGCCACGACGGCGGCGACGACGATGACGGTGATCACGATCCCCACGGTCCGCAGCGTAGTCCTCGCTGTCAGCGAGCAGGGGTGACGGACGCCAGGAACGCCTCGTCGCGTCCCGACAGGCGACGGGTCGCGAACCACACGCCACTCCGATACACGAGTGCGCCGAGCGCGATGGCCGCCACGACGAGTCCGACGACGGCGCCGGCACGGTCGCGGTCGGCCGCCCAGAGCAGGGCCAATCCGACGGGCACCGTGACGATCGTGAGGCCGACGAGGACCAGGACGAGGAGCGCTGCGGCGAGGATGCCCTGGCCCGATTCACCGCTGGCGAACGGGTTGTCGGTGTCGGGTACTGCGATCGGCACGAGACTCGACTGCACGACCGCCGCTCCGACACCCGCCAACAGCCCGGCGATCCCGACGCCGAGTCCGGCCGGCAAGAACCGCCACGCACCGGTGATCGCCGCCGCGGCGAGCGGTCCGATCACCGCCAGCGGTGCGGCGACGATCAGGATGCTGCGCGCCTTGCCGGCCACGGCGACCGCCGGATCAGCACCGGCCAGCATCTCGTACGCAACCGCCGGACCGTCGTTCCCGAAGCTGTTGCCGGCCATGAACAGCACGCCGAGCTGAACGGCACCGCCGACCAGCACTGCCTCGGCGCCCGGATCGTCTCGGAACAGCGCCGGCGAGAGTGCGGCAGCGAGACCGACGGCGGCGCCCGTGATCGTCTCGATCGCCGTCCGCGGGGTGCGGAAGCGGGTGACGAGGCTGCGCCACGCGACGGTTCCCGTCGGCCCTGCTCCACAGGCTCGGTGGGCCCATCGGGCAACGACGTTGCGATCGGTTCGCACCGCCGGACCCCCGGATCGCATCGCAACGGCGAGCCGCTCGGTCGACGTGACGAACCCCCACCAGAGGACGATCAACCAGAGCGAACCGAGCAGCGTGTGTCCGAGCGACGCGACGATCGAATCCTGCCCGGTGGCGATCGCCTCGCCGATCTGGCCGGGCGGTGTCCACGCGAGCGCCGTCGCGAGATCTGCTCGTTCGCCGGCGTCGAGTCCGGCGAAGGATGCCGGAACGAACTGGAAGAGCCCGTAGAACGCGAGGCCGCCGAAGCCGACGATGAACTGACCGACGCGTGGGGCCCGAACGAGGAGCAGCGACAATCCGTTCGTCGCAGTACGGGCGACGAGGAGGAGCGACGCGAGCCACGACAGCGTCGCCAGTGCCACGACGGGCAGTGCCGCGGGGCGATGCGTCATGCCGGCCGCCAAGGCCACACCGATCACGGCGCCGGCGATCCCGGGTGGCCCGACCGCGGCGGCCGTCAACAGGCCGACCGACCGGTCGCGGTTCGACAGCGGCTCGGTCGCGACGACGCGGGGATCGATCGGTTGCGACACGCCGGCGACCACACCCAACGCCAGCACCATCATCACCACGGTCACACAGATCAGCACCACGAAGGTCCGCCACTCGTCGTCTCGGCCGGCCGCGAGCACGGCGATCCCACCGCCGAACGCCACGACGGCCGAGGCGACGACCGAGAGCACGGCGCCCAGCTGTTCGGCGCCGCCGTGGCGGAAGGCGCCGGCGAACAGACGCCATCGGAGTCGGGCGAACGCGGCGGCCGTCGCCCGCATCACCGGAACCTCACCCCAGCCAGTCGAGGGTGGTGGTGTCGGAGTCGGTGGCACCGACGACGTCGATGAAGACGTCCTCGAGGCGGCGTCCCTGCCGGAGTTGCTCGGTGGGTCCGGTCGCCACCACGCGGCCGCGATGGGTCACGCCGATGTGATCGCACAGCCGCTCGACCAGGTCCATGACGTGGCTCGACAGCACGACCGTCCCGCCTCCACGTCGGAACCGCTCGAGCATCGATCGCATCGTCCGTGCCGACACCGGATCGACCCCCTCGAACGGCTCGTCGAGCAGCAGCAGCCGGGGGCGGTGGAGGAGTGCGGAGGCCAGCGCGGTCTTCTTGCGCATGCCGTGGCTGTAGCCGGAGATCGGGCGATCGGCGTCGTCGACGAGTTGCAGGGCGATGAAGAGTTGCTCCGCTCGGGCGGCGGACACGTCGCCGTCGACCCCCCTGAGTTCTCCCATCGTGCGGACGAACTCCCGCCCCGTCAGCCGCTCGAAGAGCTGCAGCGGGTCGAGGACGACGCCGGTCGACGCACGGGCCGCCCGGGTCGCGGTGCCGACGTCGTGGCCGCACACCTCGATGGTCCCACCGTCCGGGCGGACGAGCCCGACGATCGAACGAACCGTGGTCGACTTTCCGCTCCCGTTCGGACCGACGAGCCCGAAACAGCTCCCGGCGGGCACGTCGAGGGTCAGTTGGTCGAGTGCCTGTTTGTCACCGAACCACTTCGTGAGCCCACGGATGCGCAGTGGGGCGTCGGCGAGGGGTGGTGCCCACATGGCACGACAGTCTGCCCGGCGGCCGGGCGGAACGTGCGCCGATTGCGCCGACCGTTGGATGTCGGCTCAGCCGACGACGACACCGCCATCACAGGTGATGATCTCCCCGACGGTGTAGGCGCCGGCGCGACTGGCGAGGAAGATCGCCAACCCGGCGATGTCCTCCGGTGTACCGACGCGACCGCGCGGGTTCGTTTGGGCGAGCGCATCCCAGTCGGTGTTCTCGACGTCGCCGCCGCCACCGACGCCGGTCGACAGCATCCAGGTCGGGAACGGTCCGGGGGCGATCGCATTGACGATGATGTTGCGGGGAGCGAACTCGGCGGCCAGCTGTCGTGTCATGGCGTGGATCGCCGCCTTCGACGGGCTGTACGAGTAGGTCTGCAGGCGAGGCGGGCGGAGGCCGTCGATCG
>NZZV01000162.1 GCA_002698945.1 Acidimicrobiaceae bacterium | reverse complement strand
TGGTTGGCCGTTGCCGTTGCCGTTGCCGGGGTCGGCTGGTTGGCCGTTGCCGTTGCCGTTGCCGGGGTCGGCTGGTTGGCCGTTGCCGTTGCCCTCATTGCCGGGAACCACGGGTTGGGCGGGGTCGGGGTTGCCGCTGCCGTCGTCGTCGAGGTTGCCACAGTTGTCACGGGCGGTGTCGGCGACCTCGCCGGGGTCGCGCTCGTCGTCCCGCGTCGCTTCGGCGACCGCGTCGCCGTGCACGCCGTCGGCGCATTCGGGCCGCTCACCATCCGACCCGCCCTCGCCGCCGGTGACGCCGTCGACGGCGGCGCGCACGTCGCCGGTGCCGACGTCGTCGACCTCATCGACGTCGTCGAGCATCGTGGCGGTCGGGCGCGACTCGTCGGCCTCGGCGGATTGCTGACGCTCGAGCAGCTCGTCGACCGTCGACGTGGTGGGAACGATCTGTTCCGTCGGCGCGGACGAACGACCGAGGTCGAACACCGCCGGGAAGACTCCGGGGCCGGCGGCCGCCAAGCCGCCGACCCCCAGACTGGCTGCGGTGACGGCGATCACGGCGACGCCCTTGCGGGTACGACGGCGCCGCGGGGTGACACCTCCGCCGAGTGCGGCCGACATCGCCTCGATCGACGCGCGCTCACCGGCATGCTCTGCGGGAAGAGCGGGCTGGCGGAGCGCGTCGATCAGCGCGTCCCTCTGGTCGTGTCCCGTCACGATGCGTACATCGCCTGTTGCTCGGGGTTCGTTACATGCCCAGGACGCTGCGGCGTGTCGCCGCCGGTCGGAGCCGGCCGGGGGGTGAACTCGGTGCCGAGTCGCTTCAGCCCGCGGTGGACGAGCACCCGGACGCTGCCTTCGGTGCGTTCCATGATGTCGGCGACGTCGGCGACGGTGAGATCGGCGACCACCCGGAGCAGGATCGCTTCGGCCTGATCGGGCGGAAGCGTGCTGACCAGTCCGAGTGCGCGGTCGAGCGAGGCAGCGCGGTCGGCATCCTCGTCGGCGCCGGGGGCCGGCGTCGGTTGGTCGACGGCGAGCAGCACGTCGTCTCGTTCGCGCCGGCGCCGATCGCGGCGGATCTCGTCGATCCGCCGCCGTGCCGCGATCGTGAACAGCCAGCGGCGGAAGGTCGCGGCGTCGCCGCTGAACGTCGGCAGACCTCGTGCGACCTCGATCCACACGACCGAAGCGAGGTCTTCCGGATCGTTCATCCCACGGCCGCGGAAGTAGCGCAACAGCAGATGCTGGTGGGCGCGCCAGAGTTCACCGAGCGCGGCCGCATCGCCGGCGGCAGCTCGCGTGATCACGTCGTCCACGCCCCTAGTATCGGTCATGAAGGGCGTTCTGCGTAGCACATCGTCCGAATCTGTCCCGGCCGAACCGCAACCGGCCACAACGGCGTGGTCGGCGGTCCGGACAGGAGGGGAGCCCAGATGGGTGACAACGAGGCGCTGATCCACGGCGCGGCCACGCTCGAGACCGGGACGATCGATGCGGTCGTCGACCTGGCACGTGAGCGGCATCCCGACGACGTGCTGCTCCAGACGTTCATGGGGGAGTACTACCGGGAGTTGCCGGGATTCGACCTCGACGGTCGGTCACCGGACGACCTGTACGCCGTGGCACTGACCCACTACGGGTTCGGCTCCCGCCGCCCGGCGAACACCACGCTGCTGCGTGTGTTCTCGCCGGATCGCGAACGCGACGGCTGGTTCTCCGATCGGTCGGTGCTACTCCTGGTCACCGACGATGCGCCATTCCTCGTCGACACGGTTCGGATGGTGATCGAGCGACACGGCATCGCCACCCACCTGATGGTGCATCCGATGTTGCGGATCGATCGCGACGACCACGACCAACTCACCGGCGTCGAGTCGTACGACGGTGACGGCGACGGTGTGGTGGAGGCGTGGACCCAGATCGAACTCGATGGGCTCGACGACGAGTTGGCGGCGGAGTTGCAGGACGACCTCACGACGGCGGTCGCCGGCGTTCACGCCGCGGTGTGCGGCTTCGAACCGATGCGCGACCGGATGCATTCGTTCGGTGAACTCGACCCGATCCTCGACTGGTTGGCGGACGACAACTTCGTGTTCCTGAGCGCCTCGCGTTACGAGCTGGCCGATCACGGCGAGGCCCGTCTCGTCGAGGGGTCGGTTCTGGGCGACGCGTCGTACGACGACGTCAACGATCCTCCGATCGACTGGGACGGCGACGCGGTCACGATCGCCAGGTCCGAGCGCGAGTCGCAGATGCATCGACCCGCGCGACTGACCGTCGTGACGATCTTGTCCGAAGGCGACGATCTCGACGGGAACGGTCGTCCGGTCGCCGAGCGCTTCGTCGGCCTGCTCGCGTCGTCCGCGTACCGAGAGAGCGTGTTGTCGATTCCGACCGTCGGCGATCGTGCCCGTGGCGTGCTCGGACTCGCTCACTTCGGCGCCGAGACCCACACAGGTCGCTCGATGCGCAACGTGCTCGAAACCCTGCCGCGTGATCTGGTGTTCGAGGTCGACAGCGAGCGATTGGCCCAACTCGTGATCGACGTGGTCGGGCTCCAGGAACGCCAGATCGTGCGGGTGTTCGACGTGCCCGAACCCGTCGGAGCGTCGTCGACCATCCTGGTCTTCCTGCCGAAACGGCGCTACCACGCGCGGATGCCCGAGCAGGTCGCACGGCTCGTCGGGGACGCATATGGCTCGCCGCCGCGCGACGTCGAGGCGTTCCTCGGCGCGAGCAGCCTGGCGCGGGTGACGTTCACCCTCGTCCGCGGCGACGACCCGCCCGACCTCGACGAGTTGTCGATGCTCGTCGACGAACGAACGACCTCGTGGATCGATCGGGTGCACCATGCGGCGGTGGAGCAGCTCGGCGAGGTCGAGGCCACCGAGCTGATGACCCGCCTCGCCGACGCCGCGCCCGACTCGTATCGAACCGCGGTCGAACCGGCGACGGCGGTCGGCGACTTGGAGCGGTTGCGTCGCCTGCTCGATCGAGAGCACGAGGTGCTGTCGGCGCTCGTCCATGACCTCGACGCGGCCGCAGACCACTGGAGGATGCGCGTCTACCGTCGCGACGAACCGATCGCCCTGTCGTCGCTCCTGCCGATGCTCGCCAACCTCGGCCTCACCGTGCTCGACGAGCATCCGTACGAGTTCCGTGTGGAGGCCACTCGGCTGTACGCGTACGACATCGGCGTGTGCGTCCCCGACGACGTGACGATCGACGATCGCCGCCACCGCGAAGTCCGAGCGGCGTTCGAGGGGCTGGTCGCCGGCACCGTCGAGTCCGACGGGTTCAATCGGCTGGTACTGCTCGCCGGATTGACGGCCCGCCAGGTCGACATCATCCGCGTGTACGCCAAGTACACGCACCAGATCGGTTTCACGTTCAGCCAGGGCTACCTGGAGGAGACCTTCGCCCGCCTGCCCGAACTGGCGGCGCTGCTCGTCGAGTTGTTCGAGGCCCGATTCGACCCGGAACTCGACGAGGCCGAGCGACTCGCACAGGTGTCGAACGCCGAGGCGGAGATCCTGCAGACGCTCGACGGGGTCCCGTCCCTCGACGACGACCGCATCGGTCGCATGTTCCTCGCGCTCGTCCGTGCGACGGTCCGTACCAACGCGTACCTCGATCGGCCCACCACCGCGCTCAAGTTCGACCCGGCCAAGGTGCCCGATCTGCCCGAGCCGAAGCCGGCGCACGAGATCTTCGTGTGTTCGTCCCGGGTCGAGGGCGTCCACCTGCGCGGCGGACCGATCGCCCGCGGTGGGCTCCGCTGGAGCGATCGGCCCGAGGACTACCGGACCGAGGTCCTCGGACTGGTGAAAGCACAGATGGTGAAGAACGCGGTGATCGTGCCGGCGGGAGCCAAGGGTGGCTTCGTCGTCAAGCAGCCGAGGTCCAACCCGGCGGAGCAACGCGACGAAGGGGTCGCGTGCTACCGGCTGTTCGTGAGCGGGCTGCTCGACATCACCGACAACATCGTCGACGGACGGGTCGTGCCACCGCGAGGCGTACGCCGCTACGACGGAGACGACCCGTATCTGGTCGTCGCCGCGGACAAGGGCACCGCCAGTTTCAGCGATCTGGCGAACCATGTGGCAGGCGAGTACGGCTTCTGGCTCGGCGACGCATTCGCCTCGGGCGGGAGCGACGGCTACGACCACAAGGCGATGGGCATCACCGCTCGTGGCGCCTGGGAGAGCGCCCGACGCCACGCCCGCGTCATGGGCAAGAACGCCGACACCGATGAGCTCACGGTCGTCGGCATCGGCGACATGTCGGGCGACGTGTTCGGCAACGGCCTGCTGCGCTCGTCGCACCTGCGGCTGGTCGCGGCCTTCGACCACCGTCACATCTTCATCGACCCCGACCCCGACCCGAAGGCGTCGTACGAGGAGCGGCGGCGTCTGTTCGAGACGCCGCGGTCGTCCTGGGCCGACTACGACACCTCGCTGATCTCGACCGGCGGCGGTGTGTACTCGCGATCGATGAAGGCGATCGACCTGACACCCGAAGCGCAGGCCGCACTCGGGACGACGGTCGACCGGGTGACGCCGAATCGACTCATCCAGCTCGTGCTGCGCGCGCCGGTCGACATGCTCTGGAACGGCGGTGTCGGCACGTACGTCAAGGCGACGTCCGAGTCCCACGGCGACGTCGGTGATCGGTCCAACGACGCCGTGCGCGTCGACGCCGACGAGTTGCGGTGTCGGATGGTCGTCGAGGGCGGCAATCTCGGTGTCACCCAACTCGGTCGCGTGCAGTACGCCGTCGGCGGGGGCCTCATCTACACCGACGCGATCGACAACTCGGCCGGTGTCGATTGCAGCGACCACGAGGTGAACATCAAGGTGCTCCTCCGTGAAGCGATGGAGGCGGGGGAGCTGACCCTCACGCAGCGCAACGAGCTGCTCGAGGAGATGACCGACGAGGTCGCCGAACTGGTGCTGGCGAACAACCAGGCGCAGACGCTCGCGCTGCTCATCGCACGCACCCAGGGACTGCCGATGGTGAACGTGCACGCCAGGTACCTCGATCAGCTCGAACTGGAGGGCTGGCTCGATCGGTCGCTCGAGTTCCTCCCGACCGACAAGCAGATCGCCGAGCGGCAGGCGGCCGGCTCCGGCCTGCGTACCCCCGAGTTCGCGGTGATGATCGCCTACACCAAGAACGCCAACATCACCGAGATCCTGCGCACCGATCTGCCGGACGACCCGGCACTCGAGGAGGATCTGTTCGCCTACTTCCCGACGCCGCTCCGCGAGCGGTACCGCCGCTACGTGGCCGGCCATCGGCTGCGTCGTGAGATCAAGGCGACCCAGCTCGTCAACCAGATGGTGAACCTGTCGGGGATCTCGTTCGACCACCGGATGACCGAGGACTCGGGTGCGTCGGTCACCGACGTGTCGCGCGCCTGGCTGGTCGCACGGGAGGTCCTCGACTTCCCGACGTGGTGGGCCGAGATCGACGAACTCGAGCACATGTCGCTCGATGATCAGCTCGCCATGTACCTCGATTGCCGCCGGACGGCGGAGCGGTGCTCGATGTGGTTCCTGCGCCACCGGCGACCCCCGCTCGACGTGGCGGCCGAGGTAGCTCGGTTCCGCGAGCCGGTGCTCTCGCTGGCCGACGATCTCCAGCACCGCATGCGCGGCCCGATCGCCGAAGCGGCACTCGAGCTCGCCGACGACCGTCGGCTCCAGGGCGTGCCCGACCGGTTGGCGACGCGGTCGGCGGTGTGGCGGGTGCTCCACACCGCCCTCGACGTGGTGGAGTTGGCCCGTCGGCTCGAGATGGATCACGGCGCGGTCGCCGACACCTACTGGGAGCTGTTCGCTCGGCTCGAGCTGCTGTGGGTCTGGGACGGCATCGGATCGTTGCCGCGCTCGGATCGCTGGCAGACCCAGGCGCGCAGTGCCCTGCGCGACGACCTGCTCGGCCTGCTCATCGGGCTGACCGAGAACGTGATCGAGCTCGACGGTGGGGGGCTGGGGGCGGTCGACCGTTGGATCGGTGCGAACGAGCGGTCGGTCGAACGGGCGACGCAACAGCTCACCGAGATCCGTCGCGCGGAAAGCTTCAACATCACGAACCTGTCGGTCGTCCTCCGGCAGCTGCGCAACCTGGCCCAGACGAGCGTGCGCGGCGTCTGACCGCCGGGAGGCGCCGAACGCTACCGTGGTTCATCCCGGCGGCCCGCGACCGCGGATAGCGTCGTGCGAGCCATGGCTGACGCACCTCGTTACCGATTCGCCCCCTCGCCGACCGGGATGTTCCACGTCGGTGGTGCCCGCACGGCCCTGCACAACTGGGCGCTGGCCCGCCAGAGCGGGGGCACGTTCGTCCTCCGCATCGAGGACACCGACGAGGTGCGCAACCGCCCCGAGTGGACCGAGGGCATCATCGACGCATTGGCCTGGATCGGTATCTCGGCGGACGATCCGCACTTCGAGGGGCCGCTGTTCCAGAGCGCCTACGCCGAGGCGCACCTCGATGCTGCTCGGCGGCTGTTCGAGGGCGGCCACGCGTACTACTGCGACATGACGCCGGAGCAGATCCAGGAGCGAGCGAAGGCGGAGGGCACGACCGGCTACGGCGGCTGGTCGCGCGATCGCGGGCTCGGGCCGGGCCCGGGGCACGTGCTGCGCTTCCGGGTCCCGGAGGGCACGACCGTCGTGCGCGACCAGGTGCGCGGCGAGGTGAAGTTCGACAATGGGACGATCGAGGACTTCGTCCTCGTTCGCGGCAACGGCACGCCGGTGTTCATCCTCGCCAACGTCGTCGACGACGAGGCGATGGCGATCACCCACGTCGTGCGCGCCGAGGAGCACCTGCCCAACACGCCGAAACAGCAGATGATCTGGCAGGCGCTCGGCCACGAGCCACCCGTGTGGGCGCACGTACCGGTGCTCGTGAACGACCAGCGTAAGAAGCTGTCGAAGCGGCGTGACAAGGTCGCCCTCGAGCAGTACCGCGACGAGGGCTACCTGCCGGCGGCGATGATCAACTACCTGATGACGCTCGGTTGGTCGCCGGGCGAGGACGAGATCCAGCCGTGGTCGGTGATGGAGCAGAAGTTCCGACTCGACGACGTGAACCTGTCGCCGGCGTTCTTCGACCTGAAGAAGCTGGCTGCCTTCAACGGCGAGTACATCCGCAAGCTGACCGTCGACGAGCTGGTCGAGGCGTGCGATCCGTGGCTGCCCGACGACTGGGACCGGGCGGCCTTCCGGGAGATGGCGCCGCACATCCAGCCGCGTCTGGTGACGCTCGGTGACGCGCCCGGCGTCGTCGACTTCCTCTTCACCGACGACCCCGAGATCGACGAGACGTCGTGGGACAAGACCATGACCGCCGAGTACGCGGCGCCCCTCCTCGCCGACGTCATCGGGGCGTACGAGCAGGCCGACTGGACTGCCGACACGCTGAAGAGCACGCTGGAAGACCTGATGACCCGGTACGAGCTGAAGCTCGGCAAGGCGCAGGCGCCCGTCCGGGTCGCCGTCACCGGCCGCACGGTCGGACCGCCGTTGTTCGAGGCGCTCGAAGTCATGGGCCGCGACGAGTCGTTGCGGCGGATGCGCGCCGCACTCGAGCGGATCGGCTGACGACCGCCTTGCCCGACGAGTTCCCACTCGATCGTGCGCTCGGCGACGGCTCGGCCGATCGGGCCGCGGCCGATGCGCTCACGAAGGACTACTCGCCGCGCGGGAAGGTGCGGATCGGCAGCGAACTGGTCGCTCCGCTCCGGGTGTTCTTCGTCGTGGTCGGGGTGGTGCTGCTGTACTACCTCGTCAACCTGGCCCAGGTCGTCCACACCGGTGGTGCACACGGTGCCGATCCGACCGACGCGATCATGGTGCTCGGAGCGGCGCAGTACGACGGTCGCCCGTCGCCGCAACTCGCCGGCCGACTCGACCATGCCGCGGCGTTGTACGGCGCCGGGGTCGCGCCGACCGTCGTCGTGACCGGCGGCAACATCCCCGGCGACCGGTTCACCGAGGCCGAGGCCTCGGCGGCGTATCTCATCGATCTCGGCGTCCCCGAGTCGGCGATCGTGCAGGTCGGCCAGGGCAACACCACCTACGACTCGGTCGCCGCTGCGGTCCCGGTGCTCGACACGCTGGGGATCGACGAGGTCGCGCTCGTGACCGATCCGTACCACGCGCTCCGGTCGCGGCTCATCGCCGAGGAACTGGGCCTCGGGGTCGACGTGGCGTCGGTGCCCGACAGCGTGGTGCAGGGCTGGACCGCCTGGCAACGCAACTTCGAGGAGGCGGCGGGCGTGGCGCTCGGGCGACTCGTCGGCTGGGAGCGGTTCAGCGATCTCACCAACTGACGCACGCCGCCGGGCGCTGATCACGATGACGCTCGCACCAGGTCGATGGCGGGTTGATGCGTTGGCTGCCGCCGGTACACTCGTTCCTCGCTCCAGTGGGGTGTGGTGTAATTGGCAACACGAGAGTTTCTGGTTCTCTTATTCAAGGTTCGATTCCTTGCACCCCAACCATCCGGGAAGCCGTGAGGCTTCGTCCGGTTGACAACAGCCCGACGATAGAGTCGGGCGCCGCAGCTTGGCCCGTTCGTCTAGTGGCCTAGGACACCACCCTCTCAAGGTGGCGGCACGGGTTCGAATCCCGTACGGGCTGCGACACAAAGCCCCAGGTAGACCGGCAGAAACAGCCGGTCCGCCTGGGGCTTCTTCGCGCTCCGGCTATCGCCCCGCGCGGCGCTTCGACGTGGACAGCGTCACACCCGGCGCGAACTTCACTGCCGTAGCCGTCCGGCAACCCGGTTGGGACACTGGATAGGTCAGTCAGCCCAGTGCTGCAACCGGTTCACGGGCCAGGTTCGGGGTCTCGCTCGCCTGCGGTCCACCAAGCGCCGCAAGCATCTGGAGAAACCTTGCGTCGGAGTGGAGGTCGAAGCGATCGACGACAGCCTTCCAGTCCCAGCCAGTCGAGAGACCGTAGACGTCGATCCCGACTGCTCTCCCGACGTTGTCGACATCGATGATCACTCCGTCGGGCATCTCGATCTGGCGAGCGATCGGGCGATGCGACAGCGTGATGTAGATCGCGTCGGGGTGGAGGTCGTACGAGATCACGGCCGGAACACCGTCACGACTTCGCCGTACTCAGTGAACACCACGTCCAGCAGCCTACCCGAGGTGTCGAAGCCTTGCCGGACGATGTGTCCGCGTTGCCGCCCTGGGCGGTGCGGTCCCAACTGGGTGTCGAGAACCGACTCGATGTCGGCTTCGGTCACGCCTCGTTGTCGCATCCGATCGTGGGCGTGCTGATGTGCATACTCCACGAGTGATCTCTCACTGAGCTGGAAGGGCCGACCGGAATCGCAGCGTCCGGACGTTCTTCGCTCCGAGGTGAATGCTCACGTGGTAGATCCCGTCACGCCGGATCTGCAACGGCAGTGGTTGAAGGATCATCCAGTAGTTCGTGAGGGCCAGGACGGACTCCTCCGTCGGCGGTTCATAGGTTGTCGACAGATCGAGCGAACTCAGCTTCTCACCGTCCTGATGCGTGACATCGATCCTCACCTCGTGTCGGGTGTCGAAGTCAGCTTCGTCGAAGTCGATCCGAACAGCCAGTGTCGGCACGAACAGCGCCGGATAGCTCGCCGGGTCGAGGCGCTCCAATCCGGAGTCCAACACCGAGAGCAAGCCGTTGCGGAAGCTGGCTGCCCCGCACAGCGTGGCCATCGTCAGAGTCGGCATGTCTGCTCCATTCGTCCGATCCCTCAATTCAGCACGAGTACTCGGCAGGGGTCTCCGGCTGTCGCCTTGGTCCCTTTCCGAAGTACCCGCATTGGTGGAGGACCGTAGCCGCGCTGAGCGGTTTGCTCGGAGGTCACTCCCGTGCGTCGGTGACGATGGCTCACCAGATCACGGATGTCCTCACGTGTCGCCCGGAGACGCTCTTCCCGACACTCAACCCGGTATTCATCGAAGCGGTGGCGTGATGTCGTCGCTGGTGATGACCGCTCGAGTCGTCGACCCGGCCGACGCCCCCGACGCGCTCGTAGAGAACTGCGAGCTGCGCGAGCGGGTCTCCCAACTCGAGGACGAGCGCAACCGACTCTGGGCACAGATCATCGGATTGCAGGCCGAGCTTCGACCGTGTGCAACGGAGCCACCGACGCCCGAGCGTCGCTCCGATGTGCCGTCGAGTGACCTTCCGATCTCGCGAGCAGAGCGTCGTCGTCGAGAGCGCGAGGCGGCTCGCCGAGGACGTCGACG
>NZZV01000161.1 GCA_002698945.1 Acidimicrobiaceae bacterium | reverse complement strand
TCCCGGCGGTGGCGAGCGTCTCCGTCGGGTCGGGTGATCTCCCGAAACGCCTCGGCTGCGCCTCGCGTTCCGTACGACACCCGACCCGACTCGGCCCTGCGTTCCGTACGACACCCGACCCGTCGTTCAGCCGCCCGCCGTCATCTCCTCGACGCGGCGATCGATCAGTGCGGTGAAGATGGCGTACTGCTCACGACGCTGCACCGGCTCGACGGTGACCGTGTGGTCGAAGCGGATCCACCGCGGATCGTCGGGGTCGAACCGTGGCCACTCGGGGTGGTTGACGCCGGGCGCCGACGCGTTCGGGTCGGCGCGGCGGGCGTGGTCGGTCCAGTAGCGCATCATCTCGCGTGCGAGCGCCTTGTCCGCCGCCGTCATCGGCAGGATCGGCACCGTGCTCCCGTGGACGAACGGCAGCTCCGCTGCGTGGTAGGCACCGATCGTCTGACCGTCGAGCTTCGGCACCCGCGCGAAGTGATAGAGGTGCGTGTGATGGCCGGCGCTCGCGTGGTGGCGTGCGTAGTAGTAGGCCGGCGCGCCGAACATACGGTCGCCGACGAAGTCGACCTCGGCCCGGCGATCGCGCCGGTCGAGACCCGGGTAGATCTCGACCAGCCGCGCCAGATCGTCACCGAAGGCTTCCGCCATCTCCGGTTGCACCGAGTCGTCGGGAAGTGTCAGGTACCGATATTCGGCCATCGGGGCCCCGAGCGCCGGCAGGATCAACGTCCCCTCGTCGGCGTTGCTGCCGATCAGCAGCGGCACCGGTGCCTGTCGTCCGGCCGCGAACGCAGCGAAGGGCGACTCGGGCAGGACGTAGCCGTCGATCACCGGGTAGTGGTCGCCGGTCGCGTCGTCCTCCAGGACGATCTCGTGCAGACGGGCTGCGCTCATGCTGCGGAGTCGAGCGATCACGTCGTCACCATCACGAGCACCATCACCAGCGACGCCCGCGGCAGCGGCGAAGTCGCGGCTGCGGTCCTCCGCGCTCGGATGGGCGAGGAACGGTCGGTCGAGATGGATCAGCTGGCCGCCGTTGGCAGGGCTCTGTGCGATCGCCCGGTGGAACAGCCCGCGGGCGAGGGGCGACGTCATCATGTGCAGGACCGACTCACCGCCGGCCGACTCACCGAAGATCGTGACGTTGTCGGGGTCGCCACCGAAGGCGGCGATGTTGTCGCGCACCCACTCGAGCGCAGCGATCTGATCGAGGGTGCCGTAGTTGCCGGCGACGTCGTGTTCCGACTCCGACCGCAGATCGGGATGGGCGAAGTAGCCGAACAGGCCGAGGCGATAGTTGATGTTGACGGTGACGACACCGTGGGCGGCCAACTTGTGGGTGTCGTAGAAGATGTCCGAGCCGCTGCCGTCCTGGTGGTCGCCGCCGTGGATCCACACCATCACCGGCAGCTTCGCCTCCGCGTCGAGCGCCGGGCTGCGAACGGTCAGGTACAGGCAGTCCTCGCTCTGCTCGGGCTGGGGCATCCGCTGCATGAGCGCCTCGAGGCCGCGGACCCGGGACGGGTGCCAGCCCTGGCCACCGAGCAACTCGTGCATGAACGTCTCGAACCCGGCCGCTCGCTGGATCGCCATCGGGCCGTGCTTGCCGGCGTCGCGTGTCCCGCTCCACGACGGGGCCGGCGCAGGCGGTCGCCAGCGTCGGTCGCCGACCGGCGGCGCCGCGAACGGCACCCCCTTGAACACGGCGATCTTGCCCTTCGCCTTCCACCGCCCGGCCAGCCTGCCCTGTGCGATCTCGACCTCGGGATTCGTTCGTCTGGGCATGTCGTCCTTTCCGGCGTCCTGTCCGGTGTCGTGTCCGCGTGGCATCTCGTTCCGGTGCCGGGCGGAGCGTAGACGCGCCGCGGACTCCCGTCGGTCGTGGCAGGCCAGAACGGGCGACGTGGCGGCCGGTCAGACGACGCGACCGAGGTGCCACGACGGGCACCCGAGTGCCGGCAGCTCGGCGAGCACCGGCGCGAGGCGATCGGGAGCGACGGCCAGCAACGCCGCCGTCGACGGTCCGCCACTCTGGTCACGTTCGCACGGCCAATCGTCGCCGAACTCCGGGCGGCCACCGGCCGTTCGTGCCATCGCCGCGAACTCGGTGGCGACACCGCTCGATCCGATCGGCAGCACCTCGACGACTCCGTCGACGGCGAGCGCTGCGGCCAGCTTCGGCACCGTCATGATCTCGGGGTGATCGGGTCCGAAGAGGTCGGCCGGCGCGCTCATCGGGCGACCGAACAGCACCACCTGGAACGGTGGTCGCGCAGTACCCACGCGGAGGCGATCGAGGGTCGACCGACCGATCACCGTCACCCCGACACCCGTCGCCACGGTCGGCACATTGTCCTCCGTGCTCCCGGTCACCCCGTCCGGTGGCACACCGGCGGCCGCCGCCTCCGCCAGTACGCCGTCGATGATCGACGTGCCGGTCGGGTCACGCTCGACCGAGAGCGTGTCCACGACGACGAGCGGAGCCGCTCCGGCCGCGACACACTCGAGCAGCGGGACCCGCGCCGCGAAGCGACCGAGCACCTCGCCCTCGACGTGCACGGTGTCGTGCGGCTTCGGACCCAACCCGCCGTCGCTGTCACACGCGACGACGACCACGGCGGTGTCGTCGACGCGGAAGTACGTCAGGTCGCGCTCGGTGTGCACCGTCCACGGTGAACCCGAGCGCAGTCGATCGACGAGCTCACTCATGCTGCCTCCACTCGGGTCAAGGATCGCCGCTCGGCGACCGTCCGTCGAACACTGATCGCCGCCAACGCCACGGCGGTCACCAGATACGGCAGCATCAGGACGAACTGCGACGGGATGCCTTGCCCCTGCAGCCGGTTGCCGGCGGCCTCGGCGGCGCCGAAGAGCAGGGCTGCGCCGGCGGCACCGAGAGGATGGCGGCCGCCGAACAACGCCGCGGCGAGCGCGATGAACCCGCGCCCGGCCGTCATGTCACGCGTGAACGAACTCAAGTAGCCGATGGCGAGCCCGGCGCCCGCCAAACCGGCCGTGAACCCGCCGAAGGCGAGCGCCCGATACTGCGTCAGACGTACCGGGATGCCGACGGCGCGGGCAGCGTCCGGGTCTTCACCGACGGCACGAACGTGCACACCGAATCTGGTCTGGAACAGCAGCGCCCAGCTGACGCCCACCAACGCGGCGGCGACCCACACCATGATGTTCTGGCCGGCGACGGCGCCGAGTATCGGAACATCGGCGACGGGCAACTCGATCACCGGCAGCACCGAGATGTCGGGGCGGACGAGTGAGCCTTTCGATCCGTAGATCTCGCTGAGGAGCAGGACGGTGAAGCCGGCGGCGAAGACGTTGATGGCGAAGCCCGCGACGATCGCGTCCGCTCCCCAACGAACGGTCACGAAGCCCAGGACGAGCGCGAGCATCGTCCCCACCAGCGCGGCGGCACCGGTGGCGACCCATGCGTTGCCGACCTCGATGGCGACGACGACCGCGGTGAACGAACCGGCGAGCATCATGCCCTCGACACCGATGTTGGGGACACCGACCCGTTCGGTCACCACCGAGCCCATCGCCGCGATGAGGATCGGCGCGGCGGCTCGCAGCGCGGCGATCAGGAACGCGGTCGTCAGCAGTTCGCTCATGCGGCACCCACCGGGTCGAGGGTCTGCGCCGATTGCGGGGTGCTCCGGCGGCGGAGGTAGGTGGTCACGGCAGTCGCCGTGACGAGCAGGAACAGGACCCCCTGCACCACGGAGACGACCTCCCGCGGCACGTCGGTCGTCTCTTCCATCACCTGGGCGCCGCTGATCACCCAGGAGTAGAAGACCGCCGCGACCGGAACGAGGAGCAGATTGTTCCGGACCAGCAGGGCGATGAGGATGCCGATGAATCCGTAGCTGGCCGAGAACCCGTCCAACAGACGCAGCTGGTCACCGAGGATGTGCACGATGCCGCCCATGCCCGCTGCAGCGCCGGAACAGAGCATGCCGACCAGCATCGAACGCTCGGGACGCAATCCCACATACGTCGCGAACTCGGCGTTCTCGCCCGACAGGCGGAGACCGAGACCCCAGGAGGTGCGCGTCAGGGCCACGTGGAGCACCAGGCATCCGACGCACGCGATCACGAATCCGAGATGCAGGTTCGACGGTTCGAGGAGGCGGGGCAGGCGACCGTCGTCCGGGATCGACTCCGACTGCGGGAAGCCGACGCGAGCGGGATCGGCGAGCGGCCCGCTCAACAGCCACCCGACGAACAGGATCGCGACGAAGTTGAGCATGAGGGTCATCACGATCTCGTTCGCACCGGCGTACGCGCGGAGCGCTCCCGGAATCGCCGCCCACGCTGCGCCGGCGAGCGCGCCGGCAACCGTGGCGAGGACGATCGTGAGTGGCCCGGCGAGGTCGATCCTGATCGCAACGGCGGTTCCGGCGGCCGCGCCCAGGTAGAGCTGGCCCTCGGCCCCGAGGTTGAACACCCCGACCCGGAACGACAGCGCCAGGGCGGCACCGGTGAAGATGAAGGGAGTGGCACGCGCCAGCGTGCTGCCGATCTGGTAGCGACCGTCGAACGGTCCGGTGAGCATGGCGTCCACGGCGGCGGCGGGTTCGTCGCTCAGCAGCGCCACCACGGCGACGCCGATCGCGACGGCAGCGAGCACCACGATGAGCGCGCCGACGGCGTCCGAGGCGACGAGCCGAGCCACACGCCCGGTCACGCGGCCGCCCCCGCCATGGCTCGACCGAGTTCCTCGTCGGTGGCGTCGGTCGGCTCGTCGAACGAGGCCACGATCGCTCCCTCGCTGAGCACGACGATCCGATCGGCGACCTGGCGCAGCTCGTCCAGCTCCGACGAGACGACGACGACCGCAGCGCCTCGATCGCGAGCAGCGATCAGCTCCTCGTGGATCCTGGCCATCGCTCCGAGATCGACACCTCGGGTCGGGTGGGCCGCGAGGACGACCCGCGGCACTCCGTCGAGCTCTCGCGCCACGACGACCTTCTGGATGTTGCCCCCGGAGAGCGATGCCACGCCGGTCTGCACCGAGTCGGTCCGAATGTCGAACCGGTCGACGGCATCGCGGGCGGCGGCGTCGATGGCACGCCGACGCAACCAGCCGCGGCGGCTGAAGGGCCGACGCGAGAACCGGTCGGCCACGAAGTTGTCGGCGACACTGGCGTGGAGTGCGGCACCGCGCGTCATGCGGTCGGCGGCGATGTGGGCGACTCCGGCGCGACGGCGCTCGCGAGGTGACCGGCGCCGCAGCGTCTCGCCGTCGATGGTCACGTCGCCGGCGGCCAGGGGCCGGAGCCCGGCGACCACCTCGATCAAGTCGTCCTGACCGTTGCCTTCCACCCCCGCGACGCCCAGAATCTCGCCCGAGCGGAGAGCGAGGTCGACACCACGCAGTCGACCTCGGCCGGGCCCGGACGTCCGGGCGCCGGTGATCTCGAGCACGATGTCGCCGGGCATCCGCTCGCGGTCCGGCGTCGGCCGGTTGACGTCGCGTCCGACCATCGCCACCGCGAGTTCGTCGATCGTGGTATCCGCCCGATCGACGTGAGCGACGATCTGGCCGCCGCGCAACACGGTCACGACGTCGGCGATCGCCATGACCTCTTTGAGCTTGTGGGTGATGAGCACGATGCCGGTTCCGTTCATCGTCAGCGAACGAGCGGTCTCCAGCAGACGCTCCGTCTCGTGGGGGTTCAGCACTGCCGTCGGCTCGTCCAGGATCAGGACGTCGGCGCCGGTGCGCAGCGCCTTCAAGATCTCGAGGCGCTGTTTGTCGCCGACCGCCAACCCACCGACGCGCGCATCCGGATCGAGGTGGATGCCATGGCGTTCCCCGAGATCGATGCAGAGTCGTCGGGCTGCGGCCCGGTCGAGCATGCCGCGTCGGGTGGGCTCGTCGCCCAGCACCAGATTCTCCGCGACGGACAGCGAGGGGATCAGCTGGAAGTGCTGGTGCACCATGCCGATCCCGGCAGCGATCGCGTCGGCAGGGCGGTGACTCGCACGCTCGTGGCCTCGGATCCGGACGACGCCGTCGGACGGTTCCTCGAGGCCGAACAACACCTTGACGAGCGTCGACTTTCCGGCGCCGTTCTCGCCGAGCAGCGCGTGGATCTCGCCGGCCCGGAGACGGAGATCGACGCCGCGCAGTGCCACCACCCCGTTCGGGTACACCTTCGTGATGGCGGAGAGTTCCGCGAGCGGGGTGGTGGCGTGCGACATCGTTCAGCTCTCCAACGTGGTGTCCACCTCGATCTCGCCGGCGATGATGGCGGCCTGCGCCTCGTCGACGAGCGCCCGGACGTCGGCGGGCACGATCTGCTCGTAGTACTCGTCCATCGCGAGGCTCACACCACCTTCGGCCAAGCCGAGCGATTCGGTCACGCCGAACGGCAGCTCACCGGCGGCGAAGCGCTCGATGGCTTGATACAGCGACACGTCGACGTTCTTCTGGACCGACGTGGCGATCGTGCCGGGAGCAAGAGCGTTCTGGTTCGTGTCGACGCCGATCGCGTAGGTTTCGCGGCCGGTCGACGCCTCGAAGACGCCGAAACCGGTCCCGCCGGCGACTTGGAAGATGACATCGGCACCCTGATCGATCTGCGCCTCCGCGAGTTCACGGCCTTGAGCCGGATCGCCGAAGCCGGCGGCGTAGGACGTGAGCACCTCGACGTCGGGCACGACCGTGGCCGCGCCCTGGGCGTAGCCGGCTCGGAAGTCGTTGATGACGGGCAGATCGAGGCCGCCGATGAAGCCGATCACCAGATCGGCGTTGGTGCCCTCGACGTCACTCGACGTGAGGCCACCGGCGACGACACCGCCGAGGTACGACGCCTCGTTCTGTGCGTACGTGATGCTGTGGATGTTGTCGGCCGGCAACGACGCGTCGTAGAAGACGAAGTCCTGGTCGGGGAACTCTTCGGCGATCGGACCGAGGACGTCGGCCATCGGCGCGGTGCCGGTGATGACGAGGTCGTACTCGCCGGACGCGACGGCCGAACGCAGTGCGGGTTCCCACCCGGCGGCGTCGAGACCCGCTTCGATCACCCGGACGTCGACGCCGAGTTCTTCTGCCGCCTGTTCGGCGCCGCGGTTGGCGCTGTCGAAGAACGCTTCGTCACCGAGTTCGCCGTTCAGCACGAGCGCGATGCTGACGTTGCCGTCCGCGTCATCGGCGGGTTCGTCCGCCGCGTCGGTCGTGCCGGTGGCGTCCTCCGCCGGTTCGTCGCTCGTGTCCTCGGCGGTGTTGTCGGCGGTGGTGTCGGATGTGTCGTCGGATGTGTCGTCGTCGCCGCACGCGGCGAGTCCGATGGCTGCGACTGCGACGAGCGCAGTCATGGAACGGAATCGATACCTCATGGGGTCCTCCCTCGAATCGGTGTGGATGTCTCACGCCCGGCGGGCGCGGAGAATGTCAGCGGAACGCGGCCAGGCCGCGGGCCAGGTCGTCGAAGTCGAGCTCGTTGACGGTCCGCAGGGTCGCCAGGTCGTCGTCCGGAATGGCGCCGGCGCCGGCGAAGGCTCCGCAGATTCCGGTCGCCATCGCTCCGATGGTGTCCGTGTCGCCGCCCAGATTGGCCGACAGACGGGCGCAGCGGGCCGGGTCGCCCTCGGCATAGACGGCGAGCGCGAGTGCTGCGGGAGCTGCCTCGGTCGTGGCGACGGTCGCGCCGACGACGTCGTACAGCTCCTGCAGGAACTCGTTGTCGTCGCCGTGGCGGCGCGCGATGTCGACACCGAGCTCCGCGCGTCGGACCACCGATGCGCCCATCACGGTGTTGCCGATACCCGCCCCGCGCGCGGCAGCGGCGAGCGCCGGCTCGATCAGGTCGACGACGGCGGCCGCGTCCACGGCGGCGCTCACCGCGCCGGCAACGAGGCACGCGCCCGAGATCGCGACGTCCGTGTAGTGAGTCGGCCGACACGCCTCGACGACCTGGTCGACGAGGTGATCGACGCCGTCGGTCAGCGCCACGGCGAGGCCGACCGGGACGATGCGCATCGCGGCACCGTTGGTGTCGCCGGTGGCGCCGGTCTCCTCGAGCGGTCGGCCGTCGCGGATGCCCTGGAGCGCACGGGCCGAACTCGGGCCCAGGAAGTTCCCTTCGGTCGCACCGATCCGGTCGGCCCACTCGACGAGTCGGCGGGCGTAGAGATCGGCGTCGACGCGTCCGTCGGCGTCGATGATGACCCGGGCGAGCACCTCGGTCTGCTGGGTGTCGTCGGTGACCTGCCCGGCGACGAACCCATCGACGACGAAGTGGCCGTCCGGCCCGGGGAGGAACTCGGTGATCCAACCGAAGTGATCGAGCAGCTTGCGGCGCGACCAGAGCTCACCGGGCATCCCCATGGCGTCGCCGTAAGCGACGCCATAGAGACCTCCAGCGATCCGGTCGACGAGTTGGGGGGTCGGGGTCACAGTGTCTCCTGAGCGAGTTGGGGGGTGGGGCGATAGGGGTCGGTGTCGGTTCGCTGGATCGACGCTTCGAACGAGAAGCGGTCGGCCCGGATGACCGACGAGACGACTTCGATCACGTCGCCGTCGGCGAGCGTGGTGCGGCGCACCCGGAACGCCGGCGCTCCCGGGGAGAGTGTGAGTTGGTCCGCCTCGAACGGATCGAGCGTCGTGGCGGTCACGCTCTCGCGGGCTTCGGTGAGGTCGAGACTGCAGTCGTTCGTCAGCGCCTCGAAGAGTGATCGACCGTTCAGGTCGATGTCGGCGATCCGAGCGCAGGCGATCGGGTGCAGCCACGAGGTTTCGAGCGAGAACGGCTCGCCGTCGACCCGACGCATGCGCCGGAGGCGGAGCGCCGGCGAGGCGGCGTCGAGTCCGAGCTCGCGAGCGATGTCGCGTGGCGGTTCGAGCTCGTCGAGGGACAGCACGCGCGTCACCGAGTCTCGGCCTTGCCGCGCGACGACGTCGCTGATTCCGCCGAGGCGGCCTCGCTCGCCGACGAGCATCGGCCGACCGACCGAGGTGCCCGCGCCGCGGTTGCGGACGAGCAGGCCGTCACGGACGGGACGGTCGAGCGCCTGCCGCACGGTCATGCGGCTGATCCCCAGCGTCGACGCGATCTCACGCTCGGGGGGCAAGGCGGTGCCGGCTGGTAGCTCGCCCGATCGGATTCGGCCGGTGAGCCACTCTTCGAGCTGGTGGTAGGCCGGCTCGCCGGAGTCGCGGTCGAGCACGAACCCGGCGAAGAAGGCAGCAGCGGACATCGACATGGTCTAGACCAAATTACAAATGGTCCCTACCAAGTGCAGATCCAGCAATTTCACGGCGGCATCCTCGTGATCGGGAACATGACGTCGGTCGGGGCGGTTTGCGAAACTCACGGCAAGCAACGCACACACGCGCCCGGACGAACCGAAGCGACCGTGTCGGCCTGGCCTGCATCCCCATCCATCGCCCGGTTCGCTCCGAACCCCAGCTCCGAACCCCAGGAGTCATGTCCCATGAATGCCGAAGCTTCCAACAATCGCAAGCGTCTGCTCCTGATCGCGGGCGGCATCGTCGCACTCGGCGTGGTCGCGTTCGTCGCCTTCGCCGTGTGGTTCCTCCAGGACGACGCGCCCGACGAGGTCGCGATCGACAGCGCTGCCGCCCAGGTGACATCGGACGACGCGGATGATGATGCGGCGCCGGAGCCGACCGAGCCGGTCGCCACGAGCAGCCCCGACACGAGCGCTGCCGGGTCCGACACCACCGACACGGCGGGCACCACCCCGTCGACCGCGACGGGTGGATCGACGACGGACGCCCCTGCGGGCGATGGCGAGCTCAGCGGTTCGTGGACCGTCGACACCTCGATCGGCGAGTTCAGCTACGAGGACTCGACCGGCACGTTCGTGGGTTTCCGGGTCGAAGAGGAGTTGTCGAGCATCGGCTCCACGACCGCCGTCGGACGTACACCCGAGGTCTCCGGCACGCTCGTCGTCGACGGCACCTCGATCACCGAGGTGACGGTCGAGGCCGACATGGCGTCGATCACGACCAACGACAGCCGCCGCGACGACCGGGTGCAGAGTGCCCTGAACACCTCGACCAACCCGACGGCGACGTTCGTGTTGACCGAACCGATCACGCTCGACGACGCCGCGTTCGCCGGCGAACCGGTGTCGCTCGACGCCAACGGTGAGTTGACGATCAACGGCGTCACCCAGCCGGTCACGTTCCCGCTCCAGGCGCAGCTCGTCGAGCAGACGATCGTCGTCGTCGGTTCGCTCGACGTCACCTTCGCCGACTACGACGTCGAGGTGCCGAGCGCTCCGATCGTCGTGTCCGCCGAAGACCACGGCCCCATCGAACTGCAACTCTTCTTCACCCGCTGACCCACCGACCCCGGGCGCCCCAGGTTCTCGGCGCCTCCAGTTGCGGGAAGCGCACCCAGACTCACCGAGAACCCGACCACCGCACCCGGCCCCGGCATCTCGGTAGCGCCAGCTGCGGAAGGCGCACCCAGGTTCACCGAAAAACAGCCAGCGGTCGGCCCCGGGATCTCGGCGCCGCCAGCCGCGGAAGGCGCACCCAGACTCACCGAGAACCCGACCACCGCACCCGACCCCCGAGTTCTCGGCGGCTCCAGGAGCGGAAACCGCACCCCAGTTCACCGAGAACACCCGCAGCCCACCTCCCGAGTTCTCGGCGGCTCCAGTAGCACAAAGCGCACCAGGATCAATCGAGAACCCGACCACCGCCGACCACCACACCCGAGCACCGACTTCTCGGCGGCTCCAGGTGCGAAAACCGCATCCGGGTTCACCGAGAACGGCCGGAGCTCGGTTGAGTTAGGTTCGGGTGGGTGATCGCTCCGCTGTCCCGTTCGTACGCCGACGCTCGCGCCGCGTTCCTCGACGCCGCCGCCACCGCCGGCGCCCGGATCGAGTCGTTCGCACACCCGCGCGTCGGGATGGACGGCGAAGCGCTGTACGTCGACGCGGCCGAGGTCGGACCGGCCGACGCCGACCACGTCGTGATCGTCGTGTCCGGCACCCACGGGGTCGAGGGCTACCTCGGATCGGCGCTCCAACGTCACCATCTCGAGACCTACGACACCGACCGCGAGGGCGGTCCCGCGATCGTGTTCGTCCATGCGCTCAATCCATACGGCTTCTCGTGGGTCCGACGTGTCAACGAGGACAACGTCGACCTGAACCGGAACTTCGTCGATTGGTCACAACCGACACCGACCAACGACGGCTACGCCGATCTGGCCGACCTGCTGGTGCCACACGACTGGTCGCCCGAGACACAGGAGCAGACCCTGCTCGGTTTGATGGGGAAGATGGAAGAACTGGGGTTGGAGCAGCTGCAGCAGATCGTGTCGGGCGGTCAGTACGACCACCCCACCGGTGTGTTCTACGGCGGCACCGGGCCCACCTGGTCGAACGAGTGGTTGCGCTCGTTCGTGGCGCGTCGCCTCGACGGGGTGACGAAAGCGGCGATCGTCGACCTCCACACCGGGCTCGGCCCGTGGGGACACGGGGAGCTGATCTCGAGCGAAGTCCCGTCCAACGACACGTTCGCGCGCCAGCAGGCGTGGTGGGGCGACGTCATCTCGATGATGGACGACGCCAGCGTTTCCGCGTCGCTCGAGGGCGACTGGCTCGGCGCGGCGTCCGACTTCGCTCCCGACACCGAGATCACCGGCGTGGCGATCGAGTACGGCACCGTCGATCCCATCACCGTGCTGCAGAGCCTGCGCGCCGACGCCGTCCTGCACGGCCACGGCGACCCGACCGCGGACGACGCCGTCGCGGTCCGCGAGCAGGTGCGTGCCGCGTTCCTCGACGACGATCCGGCCTGGCTCGGGGCGTGCCTTCCCCGCTATCACGCAGTGGTGACCGCCGCGGTCGAGCACCTCGCCTGACGTCCGACGTGGGCCCGTCGGGCGGCGCGGCGGTACGGTCGGTGGCATGACCAGCCGCATGCCGTCCGTCTCGCTCGCCGCCACACCGGGCAAGCGCGTCCGCACGATCGAGATGGCCACCGAGATCGAGGCCAAGGGGTTCACGGGGATCTTCTGCCCGTCGTTCGGCGACGCCCTCGGCCTGTGCCTGTCGATCGCCCACGCCACCGAGACCCTCCACGTCGGGACCTCGATCCAACCGATCTACCTCCAGCACCCCGTCGCGCTCGCGACCTCGGCGACGTACCTCCACGAGGT
>NZZV01000160.1 GCA_002698945.1 Acidimicrobiaceae bacterium | reverse complement strand
GCACCATCCTCTTCCTCGACGAGATCCACCGGTTCTCCAAAGCCCAACAGGATGCCCTCCTGCCCGCCGTCGAGGACGGCACGCTGACCCTCATCGGCGCGACGACGGAGAATCCGTTCTTCGAGGTGAATCCGCCGCTGCGGAGTCGTTCGACACTGTTCCGGCTCGAGCCGCTCCCTCGTGACGCCATCCGCGCGCTGATCGAGCGTGGACTCGACGCCGAGGGTTCGCAGGCCTCCTCGGAGGCGATCGATCTGCTCGTCGAGCGTGCGGGCGGGGACGGCCGACAGGTGCTGACGTCGCTCGAGGTCGCCTGCGCCCTCGCCGGCGACACACCCGTCGAGCTCGACCACGTGGAGGCGGCGCTCGGCACCAGCGCCTTGCGGTACGGGCGTGACGACCACTACGACGTCATCAGCGCGTTCATCAAGTCGATGCGGGGATCCGATCCCGACGCGGCGATCTACTGGCTGGCGCGCATGCTCGAAGCGGGGGAGGACGCCCGCTTCATCGCCCGACGGATCGTCATCTTCGCCAGCGAGGACGTCGGCATGGCCGATCCGCAGGCGCTCCTGGTCGCGGTGGCCGCTGCACAGGCCGTCGAACACGTCGGCTTGCCCGAAGCCCAACTCAACCTGTCGCAGGCGGTGATCCACATGGCCACGGCGCCCAAGAGCAACTCCGCCACGACCGCGATCGGCGGGGCTCGCCGGTCCGTGCGCGACGGTGCACTCGGCGAAGTGCCGGCCCACCTGCGCGACGCCCACTATCAGGGCGCGGCGACGCTGGGGCACGGCGCCGGATACGAGTACCCTCATGACGACGAACGAGGCTGGGTCGACCAGCAGTACCTCCCCGACGAACTGGTCGCGGAGCGCTGGTATCGCCCCGGCCGCCACGGATTCGAACGGGAGATCGGCGAACGAATGCAGCAGCGACAGCGGAACACGGGACGGCCGGCATGACCGCCGGCGATCTTGCCGTCACCTTGGCGGCGTTGTTGTGCGCGATCGGGTTCGCCGCGCTGATCGTCGTGCTCGTGCGGGTGCTCGACACCTTGAAAGCCCTGCGTGGCGAGGTCGAATCGCTGCGGGCGGAGACCCGACCCCTCCTCGCCGAACTGCGCGAGAGCGCGTCGGAGGCCCGCGTCGTCGTCGACACCGCCCGATCCGATCTGGAGCGATTCGATCGCGTGTTGGGGTCGGCCGAAGCGATCAGCGACGCAATGGAGGGTTCCGGCCGGGTGGCTCGGGTGGCGTTCTCGACGCCGATCATCAAAGCAGCGGGGCTGGCTGCGGGCACCAAGCGCGCCGCCCGTCGGCTCCGCGGTCGGTCGGTCGACATCGAGATCATCCGACCGGCGGCGCCGGAGCGGAGGGGAGCATGAAGCGCGTGACCTGGTTCGTTGCCGGGGCGACCGCCGGCGCCGCCGGCGCCAACTATGCGGCCAGGAAGGTCAAGCGAACCGCGCAGAACCTGACGCCCGTGAACGTCGCACGTGGCGCCGCCGGGCGTGCCCGGACGGGCACCAAGCAGCTGGTCGACGCGGTTCGGGACGGTCGTGCGGCGATGCGCGCGAAAGAAGACGAGCTGAAGGCTCGACGCGATGCCCGTCTCGAACCGGTCGACAGCCGTCTCGAACCGGGCGAGCAACTCCTCGTCGACGGTCAGCCGGTCGAACCGGGCCGGGTGATCGTCCTGAAGCAACGGCATCGATGACCGATCGGCTGGTCACCGACCTCGTCGATGTCCTCGATCGCCGTCGCGTCCACGCCGGCGGATCGCACCGGGCGCTGTATCGGCGCGATGCGTCCAACATGGAAGGGTCGACATCGGTCGTCTGCCTTCCCGAGACCACCGACGAGGTGGCGGCGTGCGTCCGGGTCGCGAATCGGCACGGGGTCGCCTTCGTTGCACGCGGATCGGGTACCGGGCTGGCCGGGGGAGCGGTCCCGCTCGACGACAGCATCGTCATCTCGCTGACCCGGATGACCGGCGTCGTGTCGGTCGACGAGATCAACCGTCGGGCGTGGGTGCAGCCCGGTGTGCTCAACCTCGATCTGTCGAACCAGCTCGAGCACCTCGGTGTGCACTTCGCCCCCGATCCGAGCAGCCAGCAGACGTGCTCGATCGGTGGCAATGTGGCGAACAACTCGGGCGGACCGCACTGCCTGGCCGAAGGCGTCACGAACTCGCACGTGCTGGCCCTGAAGGTGGTCCTGCCCGACGGCACGGTGACGGTACTCGGTGGCGACGACCCCGAACCGGACGGCTACGACCTGCGTGGCGTGTTCGTCGGCAGCGAGGGAATGCTCGGCATCGCCACCGAGGTCTGCGTCAAGTTGACGCAGAACTACCCGGCGGTTCGCACGATGCTCATGGACTTCGCGGCCGTCGCCGACGGTGCGGCGACCGTGAGCAGCATCATCGCCGACGGGATGGTGCCGGCTGCGATCGAGATGATGGATCAGCTGTGTCTGCAGGCGGTCGAGGCGTACATCCACGCGGGGCTGCCGGTCGACTCGGCGGCGGCGCTGCTCGTCGAGGTCGTCGGCCTCCCCAACGATCTCGAGGCGCAGGTCGAACGCATCGTCGAGATCGCCGGGATGCATCGTGTGTCGTCGATCCGGATCGCCCAGGATGAAGCCGAGCGGGCGCTGTTGTGGAAGGGCCGCAAGTCGGCGTTCGGGGCGATCGCCAACATCCAACCGGACTACTACCTCCACGACACCGTCGTGCCCCGCTCGCAGCTCCCCGTCGTGCTCGAACAGATCTACGAGATCGCACGCCGTCACGACCTGCAGGTGCTCAACGTCTTCCACGCCGGAGACGGCAACCTGCACCCCCTGCTGGTGTACGACGCGCGGGTGCCCGGGACGATCGACCGCGTCCACGAGGCCGGACGTGAGATCGTGCAGGCCTCGGTCGACGCGGGCGGCGTCCTGACCGGCGAGCACGGCATCGGCCTCGAGAAGCGCGACTACATGGGCCTGATGTTCAGCGACGTCGATCTCGCCGCCCAGAACGCGCTCCGATGCGCGTTCGACCCCGAGATGCGGTCGAATCCGGGCAAGGTCCTGCCGAATCCGGCCACCTGCGCCGAGATCAACGCCGTTCGCGTGCCGGAGGGTGCGTGGATCTGAGCGAGTTCGCCGAGGAGATCGGCAGCGACGACCCCGTGACGATCGCCGGCCTCGGAACTCGTGGTGGACCGGTCGACGACGTGCGCCCGGTCATGGCGCCCGGCGGCGTCGAGTGGTTCCGTCCCGACGAGATGATCGTGTGTTGTGGCGCCGGGACACCGCTCGACGAACTCGAGGACGCGCTCGCCATCCATCGCCAGACCGTCGCGATTCCGCCGTTCGGAACGGTCGGTGGTGCGCTGGCGGTCGGGCGCTCCGGGATCCGACGGCTCGGGTACGGGCCAGTCCGTGACACCGTGTTGCAGGTGCGGTACGTCGACGCGTCCGGTCGGATCGTGAAGGCGGGCGGTCCGACCGTCAAGAACGTGAGCGGCTTCGACCTGTGCCGTCTTCTCGTCGGCTCGCATGGCACCCTCGGCTTCGTCGGCGACGTGATCCTCCGCACCCGACCGATGGGGCGTTTCGAGCAGTGGTTCACGACGACCACCGACCCTGACGTGCTGCTGCGGCAGCTCTACCGACCGACGTCGATCCTGTGGGACGGCGAGCGGTCGTGGGTCCTCCTCGAAGGCCACCCCGACGACGTCCGCGCCCAGGCCGCCGCACTCGGTCTCGTCGCGGGCGACCTGCCACCCGCCCTGCCGAAGGGAGGACGATGGTCGGTCGATCCTGCACAGCTGCGATCGCTCGTCGGGACCGGGCGTTTCGTCGCCGAGATCGGCGTCGGCATCGTCCATCACGAGCAGCCGGCACCGGCACGACCGCGCGATCCTGCGATCGTCGAACTCCACCGCCGGATCAAGGCCCGCTTCGATCCGACCGGCCGCCTCAACCCCGGCGTCGACGTGCTCGCGGCGCCATGACCGACCGGCCCCTCGTCGACCGCCCGTTCGTCGACCGTCCGGTCGTCGATCGCGCCGCAGCTGCGGCGGTCGCTCACGATCGCGCCGCGGCCTGGCGTCTCGACGAACCGATCGTGCTCCGGCACGGCATGAACGCGCTCTATCGGTGCGGTGAGGTGGTCCTGCGTGTGGGTCGTGCGACCGCGCCGGCCACGGCGTCGCACGACGTCGTGCGGTGGCTCCGTGGACACGGGATCGCGACGGTGGAACCGCTCGAGGGCCTGACGGCCGACATCGACGGCTTCGCGGTCACCGGCTGGCGTCTCGAGCGCGAGACCCGCCGGGCGGTCGACTGGGCCGAGGTCGGGCGCATGGTCGCCATCGTCCACTCGTTGCCGCTCGACGAGGTGCCGGGTTCGTACCCGGTTCCCTCACCTACGGCGTTTCCGTGGTGGGACTTCGACGAGCTGCTGGCCGATGTCGCCGACGAGCTCGACGAGGAAGCTCGTACCGGCTTACAGAGCGCCGTCGAGCGTCACCGGTCGTGGCGCGAGCTGGTGGTCGCCGACGCGACGCTCTGCCACGGTGACGTGCATCCCGGCAACGTGATGATGACGTCCCGAGGCCCGCTCCTCGTCGACTGGGATCTGATGTGTCGAGCGCACCCCGCGTGGGACCATGCGATGCTCGCGTCGTATCACGGTCGATGGGGTGGCGATCCCGACGTCTACGATCGGTTCGCGCACGGCGTCGGACGGTCACTGCGTGACGATCCGCTCACGATCGCGTTGGGCGAACTCCGTGACGTGGCGGCGACGTTGCTGCGGGTCAGGGCCGGTCGTCACGATCCGGCGGCGCGGGCGGAAGCCGAGCGTCGCATGCGGTCGTGGCGTGGCGACACCGACGCACCGGTCTGGCAGGCCCAGTGACTCAGGCGTAGCCCATCCGGCGTGCCTCGGCGGTCAGCGCGTCGCGGTGATCGGGGTGAGCGATCTCGATCAGGGCGCGTGTCCGTTCGCGGATCGAGCGGCCACGTAGTTCGGCGACGCCCCATTCGGTCACGATCTTGTCGACCGTGTTCTTGGGGGTGGTGACCGCATCGCCCGGGGCGAGCGTGGGCACGATCCGGCTGTCGCCGGAGGAGGTCGTGGAGTGCAGCACGACGAACCCCTGCCCGCCCACCGAGTACATGGCGCCGCGTGCGAAGTCGTTCTGCCCACCGGACGAGGAGTAGTACTTGCCGCCGATCGTCTCGGACGCGCACTGGCCGAGGAAGTCGACGTTGAGCGTCGCGTTGATCGAGACGAAGTTGGGCTCGTTCGAGATGATGCGCGGATCGTTGACGTAGCGGACCGCGTGGAGTTCGATCGCCGTGTTCTCGTGGAGGAAGTCGTGGAGGCGTCTGGTGCCGAGTGCGAACGTGCCGACCGCCTTGGTGCGGTTCAGGCGCTTCTTCACGCCGTTGACGACGCCCGATTCCATGAGGTCGACGACGCCGTCGGAGATCAGCTCGGTGTGGATGCCGAGATTTCGGTGGTCCGACAGCGACGCCATGATCGCGTTCGGGATCGCACCGATGCCGGTCTGGATGGTGGCGCCGTCGGGAATCCGTTCGGCGACCATGCGGCCGATGGTGTGGTCGATCGCCGAGGGTTCGACCGGCGGCACCTCGACGAGGGTGCGGTCGGACTCGCACCATCCCTCGAGCTGTGACACGTGGAGCTGGTTGCGGCCGAAGGTGCGCGGCATGTTCGGTGTCACTTCGAGAAAGAATCGAGCCCGACCGATGAAGCTGGCGACGTAGTCGGCCGACACCCCGAGCGAGCAGAACCCGTGCCGGTCCGGTGGTGATGCGGCGGCGACGACGACGGGGTCGGTCGAGCGGTGTGCCATCAACGCATACACCTCGGAGAAGTGAGCCGGCACGAGATCGAGCGTGCCGTTCAGAAAGTGGTGGCGGGTGACGTGGGAGAGGAAGTAGGCGACGTGCCGCAGATCGTCGCCGTAGGCGCCGGCGAGATAGGGCCGATCGTGCAGAGCGTGCATCTGGTGGACGCGCACTTCGGAGAGTCGTCCGTCGGCGGCGCCGCGTTCGAGCGCGTCGAGGACGCACGTCGGCTCGCCGTTCGCGAGTGGCACGATCACGTCACCCCCTGGGCCGATCAGATCGATGACGTCGTCAGGGTGGTTCGGCGGTGGCATCGTGGTCACCGCACCAGCATGCCCGATCGTCGGTCGGGCATCGACGCGAAGGACGGGGACCTCGGACCCGAATCCGGCGGGCGGCCCCTCGGATGTCTCAGAGCAGCTTGCGGAGCAGCTTGGCCTTGAACCCGGTGTAGGGCGGGTAGGCGACGCTCGGGTCGGGCTTGGACCTGCGTCGCAGCACCGGCTTGAGGTGGGAGAGCAGGTCGAAGCCGTGCTTGCCGTGGTAGGCGCCCATGCCGCTGGCGCCGACCCCGCCGAACGGGAGCTCCGGTACCGCGAGGTGCAAGAGGGTGTGGTTCACGGTGACGCCGCCCGACGTCGTGCGATCGACGAGTTCGTCGGCTTCGTCGTTGTCGTCGGTGAACGGGTAGAACGCGAGCGGTTTCGGTCGTTCGGTCACGAACCGGATCGCCTCGTCGAGGGTGTCGTAGCCGATCACGGGCAGCAGGGGCCCGAAGATCTCGTCGTCCATGATCGGGGCGGTCGGATCGACGTCGGTGATGACGGTGGGTGCGATGTAGCGATCTTCGGCGTCGTGCGATCCGCCGTGTGCGACGGTGCCGGCCCCGTCGAGGAGCCCGGTGAGCCGATCGAAGTGCTTGGCGTTCACGATCCGGCCGTAGTCGTCCGACTCCTGTGGATCGTCGCCGTAGAACTCGGTGATGGCAGTGGAGAGTTCGGCCAACAGCCCACTCGCCACCGATCGGTCGACGAGCACGTAGTCGGGAGCGACACACGTCTGACCGGCGTTGGTGAACTTGCCCCACGCGATCCGTCGCGCCGCGGAGCGCAGATCGGCGTTGGCGGTCACGATCGCGGGGCTCTTGCCGCCGAGTTCGAGGGTGACCGGCGTCAGGTGCTCGGCGGCGGCCTTCATCACGATTCGTCCGACGGTGCCGTTGCCGGTGTAGAAGATGTGGTCCCAGGGCTCGTCGAGCAGGGCGGTCGTCTCGGGCACACCGCCGGTCACCACCTGGACGATGTTCGGGTCGAGATACTTCGGCACCAGGCGTTCGAGCGCGTCTGCGGTCGCGGGAGCGACTTCGGACGGCTTGATCACTGCCGTGTTGCCGGCAGCGATCGCTGCCACGAGGGGAGCGAGCACCAGCTGCAGCGGGTAGTTCCACGGAGCGATGATCAGCACGGTGCCGAGCGGCTCGGGCTGCACGACGGCCGACCCCGGCTTGAGGTGGATCGGCAGCGACACCTTGCGCGGCTTGGCCCACCGCTCGAGGTGCTTGAGCACATGACCGATCTCGGTGAGGGTGAATCCGATCTCGGTCGAGTACGCCTCGACCGCCGACTTGCCGAGGTCGGCCGCGAGGGCATCGACGAACTCGTCCTCGCGGTCGGTCAGCATTCGCTCGATCCGCTCGAGTTGCGCTCGGCGCATGTCGAGGTCGTGGAGGACGCGGGCGTCCGCGCCACCCCGCACGAGCTTGAGTGGTTCGGACAGATCGATGCTCACGACCCCAGCCTAAGGAACGACGGTGCCCGGAGGCGAGAGCGGCCTACCATGAAACTCGATGTCGCTCTCGCTCGACCCCGAATCGCTCAACACCTGCGTCGCATGCGGACTCTGCCTGCCGCACTGTCCGACGTACCGGGTGACGGGCGACGAGGCGCTGTCACCGCGAGGGCGGATCGACGCCATGCGGGCGGTCGAACTGCGCGGCGCCCCCATCGACGACGAGTTCGTCGAGTTCATGTCGACGTGCGTCCAATGCCGGGGCTGTGAACCGGCGTGCCCGAGTGGTGTGCCGTACGGCGAGCTGATCGAACGGACCCGGACCGAGCTCGCCGATCGAGGACGCACGACGGGCTGGCTGCAGCGCCGCGCGTTCTCCGTTCTGCCGCACCACTGGCTGCTGCTTCGTGGATCCACCGCGCTCGCCGTACTACAGCGGATCGGCGTGGTGCCGAAGCGGTTCGTCGCCGGCCGCCTGCCGGTCCGACGCGGCCCAGCGGTGCGACCGACCGCGTCGCCGGCCGCTGCCGAGGCGTGGATCCACACCGGGTGCGTGATGGATGCCTGGATGCGAGGCACGCACCGATCGCTGGCCCGGCTCCTCGACGCGATGGGGGTGCGCTACGCGACTCCGAGCGCCGATGGCGGGTGTTGCGGTGCATTGCACGCCCACGCGGGGCTCCACACCGACGCCGTCCGGTTGGCCGAGCGGACGATGGCGTCGATGCCCGGCGATGCCCCGATCCTGGTCGACTCCGCCGGTTGCGGCGCGGCGATGAAGGAGTACGGCCGTCTCGTCGGTACTCCCGAGGCCGAGCGGTTCTCGGCGCGGGTGCTCGACGCGAACGAATACATCGCCCGGCACGTCGACCTTTTGCCGTCGATGCGACCGGTCCCCGGTCCGCTCATCGTGCAGGACCCTTGTCACCTCCGGCACGTGCAGCGTGAACACGGGGCCGTCCGTCAGCTGTTGGCACCGCTGACCGAGGTCATCGAGCTCGACGACGCCGGGTTGTGCTGCGGTGCCGGCGGTGCCTACTCGGTCGTCGAGCCCGAACTGGCCGGTGAGATCCGCACCCGCAAGCTGGAGGCCGTCGACCGGGCGGCAGCCCGATCGGGGGCGGTGACCGTCGTCAGCGCCAACCCGGGATGCAGCATGCACCTCGAGGGCGCGCTGCGCGAACGTGGCATGACGGTGCAGCACCCGATCGATGTCCTCGCAGCGGCCCTGCCGTGAGTGACATCGGATCGACGGGCCGGCGGAGGTGTGCGGGTGAGTGATATCGAGCGACTGGCCGAGCGGTTGGAGCAGATCGTCGCCGACCTGGACGAGGTGGCGTTCGACCGGCTCCGGGAGGCTGCGGCGAACGGCGCGACCGAACGCCCGGCGGCCGACAAGGAGCTGGCCAAGGCCCGGCGGGCGGCCGAGAAGGCCGCCCACATCCTCCGTCACATCGACTGAGCGGCTCGGACGGGTCAGAGCACCCAGTCGTTGACGGCGTCGATCAGGCCGCGCAGCTCCGCATAGCCGCGCTGGTTGAACTTCATCGCGATGCGGGGCAAGCTCGGGTGGTCGTTCTGACGTCGCTCGACGTCGTAGGGCTTGACCCGTCGAATCTGCCCGCGGCTGACGAGGTGATCGAACCGGTCGTTCAGCTCCTCGAGTTGTGCGTCGGTCGGCTCGTACTGCAGTCGCACGATCAGATCGTCGCCCACGTTGCGGATCGAGTGGTAGTTCGCGTAGAAGCGCTCGATCACGGCGGCGGTCGCGTCGCACGAGTCGGTGATCGTGTACAGCGACGTGTCGGCCTCGGCGATCAGGCCGCGGGGGAGGAGTTGCTCGACCGCGAACTGGTGGACGTGTTCCCAGTACGGATCGCCGGGCGTGTCGAGGAACACGATCGGCACCGGGACCCCCTTGCCCGTCTGGGTCAGCGTCAGCAGTTCGAAGGTCTCGTCCAGGGTGCCGAAGCCGCCCGGCAGGCACACGAACGCAGCGCTCTCCTTGACCAGCATCAGTTTGCGGGTGAAGAAGTACTTCATGGCGACGTGCTTGTCGTCGCCCGCGATGATCGAGTTGGCACCCGCCTCGAACGGCAGTCGGATCGACACACCGATGCTGCGCTCGCGGCCGGCGCCTTCCATGCCCGCTTGCATGATGCCGGGGCCGGCTCCGGTGACCACCATCCAGCCGGCGTCGGCCAGCCGTGCGGCGACCCGCCGTGTCTGGTCGTAGAGCGGATCGTCCGGTTTGGTGCGGGCAGATCCGAAGATCGAGACCTTGCGAACCTCGCGGTACGGCTTGAACACCTCGAACGCATCGCGCATCTCGGTGATCGCGGCGCTGGCGATCTTCAGGTCGAGCAGATCGGGCTCGTCGGCGATCAGGCCCAAGACTTCCGAAACGAACGCTTCCGAGATTCGAAAGTCCTGCGAAACATCCAGCTCGCGGAGGGCGGCAGCGATGCGCTCGTCGGTCGTGGTCGGCACACTTGACTCCATGGCACACCGACTCTACGGCTCTCGCTGGCACGGCATCGCGCTCGGCCTGCTGTCGACGTTCGCCGGCCTCGCCGTCGCGGAACTGATCACCGGGCTGGTCGAGGGCGCCTCGTCGCCGGTGTTGCCGGTCGGTCAGGAGATCATCGACGTCGTCCCACCCGGCGTCAAAGACTGGGCAATCGAGACGTTCGGCACCGCCGACAAGGCCGTGCTGATCCTCGGGACGTTCGTCTCGCTCGCCGTGATCGGTTCGATCGTCGGCATCCTCGCGGTACGCGGCGCCCGAGCGGCGGCGTACGCGGTCACGAGTGTCGTCGGACTGATCGGTGTCTGGGCGGTCTCGATGCGCCCCGCGCCGAGCTTCGGCAAGATGCTCCCGGCGATCGTCGGGACCGTCGTGTCGATCGCCGTGCTGTGGTGGCTGTCGCCGCGGTCGGTGAGCGACACCGACCTCGCCGCCGGCGGGGCCGAAGTGGCTCCCGCCGACGGTCCGGCCGAGGTGTCGCTCTCGACCGACCTGATGCCGGTCGCCGGTGCGACGCGGCGCGGCTTCGTGTTCGGTGCCGGGATCGTCGCGCTGGGCGCCGTGGTGCTCGGTGGCGTCGGGCGAGTGTTGAAGCGACGCTTCGACGTCGACGACGAGCGGGAGGCGCTGATGCTGCCCGAGGTGGACGACACGTCGCCCGTGCCACCTGCGCGGGAGGCCACCGAGGCGGCGATCGACGGCTACGACTTCGAGATGGAGGGCCTCACCCCGTTCGTGGTGCCGAGCTCCAACTTCTACCGGATCGACACGGCGCTGTCGGTGCCGCAGGTGTCCAAGGACGACTGGTCATTGCGGATCCACGGCATGGTCGACAACGAGATGGAGCTGAGCTTCGCCGATCTGTTGGAACGGCCGATGATCGAGCGGCCGATCACCTTGTCGTGTGTGTCGAACCGTGTCGGCGGCGATCTGGTCGGCAACGCGGTGTGGCAGGGCGTCCGCATGAAGGATCTCCTGGAGGAGGCCGGCGTCGATCCGGCGGCGACCCAGACGGTGTCGCGGTCGATCGACGGCTGGAGTTGTGGGTCCCCGACGTCGGTGATCATGGACGGTCGCGATGCGATGGTCGCGATCGCCATGAACGGCGAACCGCTCCCGGCCGAGCACGGATATCCGGTTCGCCTGGTGGTCCCCGGCCTGTACGGCTACGTGTCCGCGACCAAGTGGGTCACCGAGATCGAGATGACCCGTTGGGAGGACTTCGACGGATACTGGGTGCCGCGGGGGTGGGCCAAAGAGGGCCCGGTCAAGATCATGGCGCGCATCGACCGTCCGTCGAACGGTCGACGGCTCGAACGCAGCGCCGACGGCTCGGTCGACATCGCCGGACTTGCGTGGGCGGTCCATCGCGGCATCTCTCGAGTCGAGGTCCGGATCGACGACGACGGTGAATGGCGCGAATGTGAACTGGCCGGCGTGCCGAGTGACGACACGTGGCGTCAGTGGCGCTACCGGTGGGACGACTTCACCTCCGGTGAGCACAGTGTGACGGCACGGGCCTACGACGGCGACGGTGAGGCACAGCCCCTCGGGCCGAAGGACGTCGCTCCGGACGGTGCCGAGGGGTACCACTCGGTCCGGTTCACGATCGACGGGTGACGGCGAGCGCTCGAGGTGTCGATCAACCGGGGGCTCGACACCAACCGCCGCTCGTCGTCGGACCGCCGATACCCGCCGGGCAGGGCCGGCGCTCTTGGGCGGCCAACGAGCGGGAGATGAACTCGGCCGCGGCCCGCGCGCCGCTGATGGTGAGGTGGACGCCGTCGGAGGTGACCCACTCGGGGTGGCCGGCGCTGTAGGCGTTCCAGTCGAGCAGCGTCAGCTCCGGCCAGCGGGCCGACGCGAGTTCGGCTCGGAGGAGGGCGTTGTTCGCTGCGTACGTCGCTGCGTACGACGCTCCGGACGGAGCGTGGTATCCGACTGCTTCACGGTAGGTGATCCACACGACTCGCGGGATCCCGACGTGACGCGCCGCCGCCATGACGGACACGAACGCTTCGTGGAACCGGGCTGCGAAGTCGTTGTAGCCGGTGGCGACGACGAGCACGTCGACCGAGCCCGGTGGCACGCTCAGGATCTCGGAGACGGCGGTCGATGGGGCATAGCCCTCCCGGCCGCGACACGAGGCACCGATCAGCCGGCGGCACGACTCGAGGCGGGCGTCGAAGTCGGCGCCTTGCAGGTACGGCAGGGCGCCGTTCCAGCGGATGCCGGCGAACGAGGAGTCGGAGACGAGCAGGACGCGACCGCCGGCGGCCGGCATCGGGTTGTCGTCG
>NZZV01000159.1 GCA_002698945.1 Acidimicrobiaceae bacterium | reverse complement strand
CCCTGCACCCGCGAACTCTCCGCCAACCGCCACACACCAGCATTCGACACCACCCCACCATCGGAGATCGACACCACACGCGACGCACCCACCTCGACGGTCTCCGCGTTGAGGATCGAGGCCACCGTGACACTCGACGAAATCGTCACGACGAGCGCTGTCTGGTCGTCGCCGTCATCGATGCAGACGTCGTCGGCCGACGTGGGGAGGCGGTTCGTCGCCGTCGTGTCGGACCAGTTGCCGGCGTCCGACCACGCTCCGTCGCCGCCGACCCAACTGATGGTGCAGTCGCCGACCGCTGCGATGACCTCGCCGGGCGCCACGATCACGACGGACGACGCGACGGCGACGGCGAAGGTGACTCCCGTTGCCCGACACCTTCGGCAGGCCGCACGTGACCAAAGTATGGGCATTTCCGCCCTCTTCCCCTCGTACCGCCACCGATGCGGTGGTGGTTCGGGTGATCATAGGAATGGCGTTATGGCACGTCAACAGAACCTTTGGATTGTGTCACATGGATCACACATGTTGCGTCGGCTCTGCTACTCAACGTGAACTCTGTGTCGTCCATTGACTGTTCCTTGACGCACCCCACGCTCGGCCGCGCGAGACTCGGTGGATGCCCGAGGGCGGGATACGCCGGTACGTCTCCGATCTTGCAGCGACGTGGCCGGTCGACGAGCCGACTTCGCTCCAGCGCGATGCGACGCTGGTCATCGCGGACGTCTGCGGGTTCACCCGACTGTCGGAGCGCCTCGCCGTGCAAGGAGCCGAAGGTTCCGAGGCGGTGAAGGACATCATCAACGCGGTGCTCGAACCGTGCATCGACGCCGTCCTGCGGGTCGGTGGCGACGTCATCAAGTTCGCAGGCGACGGCTTCCTGGCGATGTTCGACGGCGACGACCACCCGGCTCGGGCCGCACGGTCGATCGCGGCCATGCTCGAACGTGTCGAACGCCTGGCGACGTTCGACACCCCGGTCGGCCGAGTGCGGGCGAGAGTATCGATCGGGGCCGAGAGCGGTGACGTCGATGCGCTCGTGCTGGGCGGAGCAGCACAGACGCGACGGGACGTCGTCGTGTCGGGCAGCGTCGTCGATGGCGCGTACGAACTCGAGGCACACGCCTCCGCCGGCCAGGCGTTGGTCGGACCGTGTCTCTCCGGACGCCTCGAGCGCACGTGGACGCGTCGCCTGCCGGGACGATCGGTGCGACGACTCAACGTGTCCGCCGTCCCCCGATTGCCGATGTCACGTTCGCTGCGCTCCGGCGCCGCAGAACGCACGCGCCAGTTCCTCGACCCGACCGTGGCTGCCTTGGCGGAGCGCGACAGCAAGCTCGCCGAGCACCGCACGGTCACCGTCGCGTTCGTCGTCATCGACGCCGACGACATGCGTCGTCATCACGCCGGCGCACGCCTGACCACCGACCTGGCGGACATCACGGCCTCCGTCACCGCTGCATGCGACGTGCACGACGTCTGCTGGCTCGAGTCAGACGCGGAGCAGGGCAACGTTCGACTCGTGCTCACAGTGGGCGCGCCGACGCGTCGGGAGAACGACACAGAACGTCTGGCCGCCGCCGTCCACGACATCTCGGAGCGACACGGCGTACGCGTCGGCATCGCCCGGGGCCGTGCGTTCGTCGGCGACATCGGGCACGAGTCGCGGCGGGTGTACAACGTGATGGGCAGCGTCGTCAACACCGCAGCTCGGCTCGCGGTGGCAGCCGAGCCGAAGACGACTCTGGTGACCAACGACGTCGCCGTCCTGGTTGCGCCGTCGTTCGAAACGCTGCGCTGCGACCCGGTCCACCTCAAGGGATTCCCCGAGCCCGTTCGCGTCGCCCGACTCGGAGCTCCCTCGAAGCGCACTCCAGGCCCGGGGGCGACCACACAGTTGCACGGACGCGTCGAGTTGGTCGACCAGTTGCTCGAGGCGACCGTCCGGGTCGGGGATGGGTCGGGTACCGCCATCGAACTCGTCGGCGAAGGCGGCTCCGGGAAGAGCAGGCTGGTCGAGGAGATCATCGCCACCTCCACCCAGCCCAGCTATCTCGCCGAAGGGCGCAGGGATCGGTCGTCGACCCCGTACGGCGCCATCGCCGACATGCTGAGGGCGACACTGGGCATCCCGCCGGAGGCAGATCCAGAGGCTGCAGGCAGGCGGCTCCTCGCCCTGCTCCGCCAAGGCGCAGAGCACCTCGAACCCGTGGCTCCGCTGGTTGCCAGTTCGATCCTGGCAACGGTCCCGGACACCGACGCATCCGAGACGATCGATCCGTACTTCCGCGGCGCGCGGACGCGCGAGGTCGTGGTCGAACTCCTCGGTGTCGTGTGCCGGACACCCACGACCTTCGTCGCCGAGAGCGTCCACTGGTTCGACGACGCGTCGCGACTCCTGCTCACCGCCATCGGCTCGGCCGCGACCGAGCGACCGTGGTTCGTCCTGGCGACGCGGCGACCGTCGGGCAACAACCTCGACGGATTCGACCAGATCGCTCTCCGACCGCTCGACGACGATGCGGTCCGGGCCACGGTGCTCGAGACGATCGGTGGAGCCGCTCTTTCGAGACGAGAGTTGTCGAACATCATCACGGCTGCGGGAGGCAATCCGTTGTTCGCCCGCGAGCTCGCTCGAGTCGCCGTCGCCGGAGGTGGGCCGCTGGTTCCCGACCGAGTCGAAGAGCTCATCGCCAGCCGGATCGATGACCTCGACCTCGACTCGAGGTCGATGCTTCGGGATCTGTCCGTTGCCGGAATCAACGCCGACGGTGCCACGGTCGACCTGCTGCTCCGAGAACACAACGCAGATGACGAGGTCTTGACATCACTGCGTGACTTCGTCGCTGTCACCGGCTCCGGTGTGCGGTTCCGGCACGACCTGTACCGACTCACCGCGTACGAAGGTCTGACCGTCAAGCGCCGACGGGTCCTCCATCGCAGGTTCGCCCGGGCCGCACTCGAACGCGACGACGCCCCCCGCCACGCGGCCACGATCGCCGATCACGCGCACGCCGGTCTCGATCGAGACGTGGCGTGGACCTGGGGGTGGATCGCCGCACGCGACGCCCTCGACGACGGGGCGACGCACGAAGCCGCGCTCCATCTGGAGCACGCGCTCGAGGCGGGCGTCGCGTTGGGAGTCGACCCGTCGGATGCGGCGGCAGCGTCGGAGTTGCTGGGTGACGCCTGCGACCTGAGCGGTCAACCCGACGCTGCCCACGTCGCCTATCGCCGCGCCCGCGGTTTCCTCTCCGAGGACCCGGTCGGACGAGCCCGCATCTTTCGAAAGCATGCGCGAGTCGACGAGCGAGCGGGCCGCTACCGAGGCGCGCTGGCCTGGTCGACGAAGGGGCTCAAGCTGCTCGACGACGCCGGCGAGGAAGCGATCGCGGTGGCCGCCGAACTCCGTCTCGTCGCAGGCGTCGTGCGGTTCTTCCAGGGTCGATTCACCGACTCGATCGATCTGGCGACCGCAGCCGCTGCGTCCGCCGAGCATGTCGGCGCGATCGCGACACTCGGCCAGGCACACCTCCAGCTGGAGATGACTTACAGCGAACTCGGTTGCCGCGACGAGCGCGCCCACCATGGCCTCCGGGCGCTCGAGCTGCTCCAGCGGGCAGATGATCGACTCGGTCTCGCCAACCTCCATCTCAACCTCGGCGTCTCTCGGTACAACGAGGCCGACTGGTCGACAGCGCTCGAACACTACGACCGGAGCGCTGACTACTACCGGCAGATCGGCGACACGATCGGAGCCGAGGCGGCACGAAACAACCAGGCGGAGATCCTCACCGACCAGGGTGTGATCGATGAGGCAGCAGCGATGCTCGAGTCGGTCGAACGAACACTCCGGGCCGCCCGATACCAACTCGGGATTGCCATCACCACGAGTGGTCGTGCGCGGCTGGCCTTGAGACGCGGCGAACTCGAGGTCGCCGGGGAGCTGCTCACGCTGGCGCGCTCGTCGTTCGTGGAGCTCGACGCGCGCCACTTCGTCGTCGACACGGATGTCCGCCGAGTCGAGCACCTGGTCTGGTCGGAGCAGGGTGACGAAGCCGAACGGTTGGCCGACCAGGTCGCGCACGACCTGGTCGAGTACGGGTCGGTCGCAGTTCTGCCTGCCACGCTCGCTCGCCTGCGAGGTTGGGCAGCGATGCTTCGCCACGACCAAGAGCGCGCCTGGGACTGCTTCGAGGAGGCGCTCGAGTTGAGCAGCGCCGAGTCGTTCGACTACGAGGTCGCTCTCGCTCTCGACGCGCTGGTCGAAACCCGCCACGGGCGGGCGAACGACGACGCGCGGCGACGCGACCAGCTGCTTCGACAGCTGGGCGTGATCGTCACGCCACGGCCTCCGTGGTTCGTCGCCTCGTCATCCGAACAGCAGTGACTCATCGGTAGATCCGTTGCAGCAGCGGTCCGGTGAGTGCGGTGGTGGTGAGTGCCATCACCACGATGACGGTGTAGGCGGTTGATCCGATGACCCCGAGGGTGAGGCCGACCGTCGCCACGACGATCTCGAGCGCGCCGCGCGCGTTCAGCGTCGCGCCGAGTCCGAGGGAGTCACGTCGCGACAGACGTCCCAGACGGCCACCGCCGTACGACCCGGCGAACTTGGCGACCGTCGCGGCCAGCGTGACGACGATCGCCCACATCGCCACGGAGGGCTCGGCGAGCTCGGTGAGATCGACGCGGATTCCGGCCACGGCGAAGAACAGCGGTGCGAAGATGCCGTTCGTGACCGCCTCGAGCGCTGCGAAGCCCTCACGGTGCCGGAGGCGGCTCGAGCCGATCGCGATTCCGGCGACGAACGCGCCGATGACGACTTCGATCCCGACCGCATGGGTGAGCGAACCGACGGCGACGACGGCGAGGGTGAGCAAGCTGATCTCGGCGGCCGGTCCACCGTCGCGTCGATCCAACTCGTCGACGAGTCGGTCGAGCACACGCGGTCCGTACCGCAACACGACCCAGCTGGCGCCGAGGACGACGACGATGGCGACGCCCAGCGGCTCGGGTTCGAACGATCCGGACTCGGCGACTCCCACCACGATGCCGAGCAACAACCAGCCGACGATGTCGTTCACCGTGGCGATGCCGAGCGCGAGTTGGGCCACGGGGCGGTGTGTCAAGCCCAGATCATTGAGAATGCGCGCCGCCACCGGCAGCGACGAGATCGCAAAGGCCACGGCGAAGAACATCACGAACACCATGCGGGTCGACTCGCCGAGGAAGCCGTCGGGAAGACGCCATCCGACGAGCGCTCCGACGAGCAACGGCACCGCGAGGCTGCCGATCGTGGCCAGCGTGGCAGCACGTCCTTGCCGGCGGATCGTCGCCGTGTCGATCTCGGCGCCGGTGATGCCGAGCAGGAACACGATCCCGATCCACGCCAGCCCGAGCAAGAGTCCGGCTTGGCGTTCACTCGCCGGGAACAGCCACTCGAACCCGCCCGCCCAGACCTCGCCGAGCACGGAGGGACCGAGGGCGACACCTGCCAGCAGCTCGCCGATCACACGAGGCATACCGACCCGACGGGCGGCGTAGCCGCCGGCACGAGCGAGACCCAGGACGATGAGGAGCTGGCACCAGAAGACGAACAGCGAGTGCTCGTCCAGCGGCGGAAGCGGTGCGATCGCAACCAGAACCATCGCCGAGACTACGTGTTCTCGGCCGTCGGTGAGGCGCACCCGGCGCGGTCGACTTCACAGCGTCGAGATCGACGAAACGACGTTCGACCCTGTCGCTGCGGCGCCGAACGGCGCATCGTCGAGGTGCCCGTCGGACGACGGTCGACCGGCGGCCCGATGACGAGGTCCCATGATGCAGAGCGATCAGCCAGTAGCCGAGCAACGTGACGGGTCATCGCCGGGTCCATCAGAACCAGCCGCAGCCGTGGACCTGTTCTGGATCCCGTTGGGTGCGGGTTCGCCGGTCGTGCAGGTGAGCGGCCGCGTGTTCGAGACCGTCGCCGCGAAGTGGCACCGGCGCGCGCCGCGCGACCTGTACCACGCGGCACTCGTGGTCACGGCACCGCACGGGCGATTCAGCATCGAACAGGCCCCGGTCCCCGATCGCCACGGGGGCACCCGCGGCGTGGTCGCCGTCGGACCGGTCGGGATCCGTGCGGCCGGCCGTCTTCGACTGTTCCGCTATGAGGTCCGGTGCTGGCGAAACGGCATCATTCCCGATCTTCCGGCCGCGGTCGACAGTCCGGTCCGGCTGACCGACGATCCCGCGCTCGCCCGTCGGGTGCTCGAGACGTTGCCGTCGATCCCGACACCGGTGTGGGGGCGCGACGAGGCGCGCGCCGGGGAGATGTGGAACTCGAACTCGGTGATCGCATGGGTCCTCACCCGCAGCGGGATCGAACTCGATGCGGTCCGACCGCCGCCCGACGGGCGCGCACCAGGGTGGGAGGCCGGACGGATCGTGGCTGACCCTCATGCGTCGGGCCGACCGCGGTGACATGGGGCTGTACGTCCGCACCGGCCAGCCGGCCGCAATCCTTGCCCGCGTCGCCTGGGCTCTGGTGCCGGCCATGGTCGACCTCTGTCGGCAGCCACTGCAATCTGCCCGCGGGCGGCCAACTGCTGGCGACGTCGACGGCTACGGTGAGTGGCCGTAGGTCCGATCAGCAGCGTGACCTTCTGCCGGCGGTAGGTGATGCGTGCGGTGCGATTCGGGGACGCACGATATGGGATACCTCGCCGCCCGCGTACGTGCCTGATATCGCGCATTGAGATCCGTTCCGTCGCCGGACATTCTGGGCGGGCCGAAGGATCGGGCAGACGGGTGCTGTTGCCGCTGGCTTGCGTTACATGTAACGTCGAGTCATGGCGCGACAACGGTCCACGTCCCCGAGCGCAGCCCGAGTCCGTGCGCATCGTGAACGTCTCCGCGCCCAAGGGCTGCGGCCCGTACAGCTCTGGGTACCCGATGTGCGGTCACCGCAGTTCGCGCAGCAGGCACACGAGCAGTCCATCGCTGTTGCGAACAATGATGCCGAGGCAGACGATCAGGCGTTCATCGACGCCCTCGGCGACGGCGCGTGAAGCGCGGCGAGATCTGGACCGCCGCTGCCGGCAGTGGCTATGTCGGTAAACCTCGTCCGGTGGTGATCGTCCAGGACGACCTGTTCGACGCGACGGCCTCGGTCACGATCTGCGCATTCACGACCGATCCGACTGACGCTCCGTTGTTCCGGATTCCGATCGATGCCGATGACACGACCGGAATCCGCCAGCCGAGCTGGCTCATGGTCGACAAGATCACCACCGTCCCGCGTTCGAAGCTCGGCGAGAGAGTTGGCCGTCTGTCCGACGACGACATGACGCGGCTTGGACGATCGATTGCTGTGTTTCTCGGCCTTGCGTCATCCCCATGACCCGCCGATATGGGGCGCTCTGACGGGGAGAACGCTCACGCCGAGGTGCCGTTCTCGCGCACTTTGGCGGCCACCTGCGGTGAACATTCTGTGCGGACCGAGGGGAGCGGCGGTCAGCGTAGCACGGCGTGCTACACTGACCTCGTGACGACGACCATCACTCAGCGCGAGCTCCGCAACTCCAGCGGCGACATCATGCGCCGGCTCGATGCCGGCGAGACGTTCATCGTGACCCGCTCCGGCAAGCCGGTCGGCGAGCTCAGCCCGCTCCGTCGTCAGCGGTTCGTCACCGCAGACACCGTCGCCAGTCTGTTCCATCGCGCCCCAGCCATCGATCCCGACCGCTTCCGCGCCGATCTCGACGCCGTGGCCGACGCCGGGATCGACCCACGTGCCTGATCAACAGCTCGACCGCGGCATCCTCGACACCTCGGTGGTGATCGACCTCGAACGCATCGACGCGGCCCAACTCCCCTGCGAGGTCGCCGTCACGTCGATCACGATGGCGGAGCTGGCAGCCGGCCCACACGCAACACGAGACACCGCCGAGCGAGCTCGACGCCAAGACCGGCTCCAACGTGCCGAGGCGGCCTTCGACCCCATCCCGTTCGACGCGGCTGCTGCTCGCGCCTACGGGCGGATCTACGCCGCCGTCGTCGCGCGGGGCCGCAAGGCCAGAGGAGCGCGCGCCGTCGACTTGCTGATCGCGGCTGTAGCGGCCGCAGCCGAACTCCCGTTGTGTACTCGGAATCCCGACGACTTCGCCGGGCTCGACGACCTCGTCACCGTCGTCACCGTCTGACTCCGAAGCGCTGGCGCACGTCGCCCGACGTGCGTCCGCAGAGGCGACGGCGATATCGAGCACCAACGGCACGCCGTAGCGCTCCGCCGACGTGCCGCTATGGGCGGTTGTGTACGACCGATCCGATGTGCGATATGAGCGCGCCGGGCTGGCTCAACCTGCCACGATTCGGTCGTCGATCGGTGTGGGGTCCCGACTGAGGTCAGCGATGAAGCGCTGGTCCACGTCGGTGATTCGCAAGGTGTCGTCGTCGAGACGTCTGGCGATGACGTCGTGAATGATCCAATCTTCGCCGTCGGTCGGAGCATCGTTCAGGATCGTGACGTTCCAAGTGGACGGAAAGTCGGCTCGGCGCCACTCGCGACCCGGGTACGGCACGATTGGCGGGTCGGCGATGAACAACTCGTCGCCGAGATAGACCGCTCCATCCAGCACCTCGACGCAGCCTTGCTCATCAACCTGAAGCCGCTCGACCGGTTCGCACGTTGCTCCGACGGTGCTCGACATGGACGAGGGCGCAGACTCGACTGGGTGCTGAATGACGAAGACGCTGCCTGACGAGTTGTGTTCAACGCACCGAGCTATCTGTTCGATCGCCTGCGGGTCACTCACAAACGGATCGAGGGAGTCGCTCCCGTGGAAGCCGCCACCTGCGGAGATGGTCGAGCCCGACGCCACGGGAGTGCCGTCCGGAAGCACAACCACGTTTGCGCGCTCGTCCCACTTCGTACCGAACTGCCAGATGATCACCGGCCGTGGCTCACCCGATGACGAACCTCCCAGCACGAGGCACTCACCTGCTTGTTCGACGACACCGACAGCAAGCGCTTCCTCGCCATACAGCGCCTTGGCGCCGTAGATCACGGGTCCGTCGACACCGCCGGTTGTCCCGCCGTTCGCAAGCGAGGAGCTTGGCGTCGATTCTGCACTCGTTGGCGGCGCGGTCGTCGGCGCTGCGACGTGGGTACCTGGTTGCGTGTTGTGCGTGACCACCAAGGTGCCGGTCGTTGGCGCCGTGCTGCGCTCGGTTCGATCGGCTCCGCAGCTGGCAAGCCCTGTCAGTGCGACGGGAATGATCGCGCACCACCAAGCCACGTTCGAACGCGATCGCGACGTGCCACGGCTCTGCGATGTATGGGTAGCCGTCAGCGACCGGGCCATGAGCATTGGACGTTACGCGGGCAGCAGCGGTTCCCTGCGCTGCGGCGCTGGCCTTCCGTAGTGGACTCACTTCACGAAGATGGCCCGTCAGATCGACACATCGGCGACGCGGCATGGGCCACGCCCGGCAGGTCGAGCGGTACCCAGGCGACAGAGCGGGCCACCGTCGGTGATCGCGATATCGAGCACGTTCGGCTCGCCGTAGCGCTCCGCCCAGGTGCCGTTACGAGCGGGTGGGTCGAGTCGGCCGAGGCCGACGTTCTGTGCGGCTCGCCGTTCTGCTGGAGCCACAACGACACGAGAGGTCCGCATCGCTTCAGCAGAACCCGGGTTTGTGATCTGCTGGAGCCAGAACGACCCGACACGTCGTGACCCGACACGTCGTTCTGGCTACAGCAAACTCCGAGCAGAACGGCGCCCGACGCCCATGCCCCACGGCCCGCCCTCAACCGGCATTTCGATCACGGCCGACCGTCCCAAATCGCTCGGCCGATCACCCGTGCAACCGCGTCCCCTATGTGCCGGTGAGTCGCGGTTCGGTTGATGTCGATGATGCGCTGTGTGTCACGGTGCGTGGCGATGCGGCCGCGACCGGGCAGCCGTTGTCGGCCGTGGCGGGCAGATCCTGGTGGCCGCCCACAGGCCACGTCGCGGTCCAGCGTCGCGACGTCCTGTGACCGGCCGAGGTCGAACCCGGCCCGGATCGCTCTGCGTGCAAGCTCGCCGCAGGCGTCGTGCAGGTGGTGTCCGCCAGCGTGTCGGGCGTCGGGCAGACCGGTCCGACCCACGAGAAAGGCTCGACCATGTCCACCCCATCGATCACCACTCCCCGCCCGACGTCGCCGCCGACGTTCGGTGCCACCGTCTACCGGTTCCAGGGCGAACTCGGACCACTCAACCCGGTCGGGCTGTTCGACGACGGCATCCGGTTCGTCAACCAGTTCGAAGGTCGGGTCGTCGACGGACCGTTCGCGGGCGGGCGCATCTCCGGCCCTGACTTCTTCGTGTTGCGCCACGACGGCGTCGGCGAGATCCACGCCCCGGAACTGATCGAGTTCGAGCAGCACCGCGTCGCACTCGACGTACGCGGCTACGTCGTCCCGCCCGATGGAATGAACCTGCCCCCGCTGGCTGCGCTGCTCGAGCCGGGGTTCGAGTTCCCCGACGTCCCGTTCCGGGTCACCGGTTCCGCCTTCGCCTCGACGACCTCGACCGAGTTCACCCACCTGAACGGCGTCACGATCGTCATCGAAGGTCAGGTCAACATGGGGACCGGTGCGCTCGACGTGACGGCGCGGATCGTCGACCGGCCCGAGTCGTCCGCCGGCTGAACCCGTCCTCGCGGGGCCGGCACCGCCGACGGCCGGTGCCGGCCCCACGCACCACGCCACGCTGACCATCGCCGTCGATCGAGAGGAACCAACATGAACGAGACCGTCGTCCTGTACGCCCTGCCGATCCGCGCCGGACACGAACGAGAGGTGCTGAACTTCGCCATGGGCCTGGGCGCGAATCCCGACGCCGCCGGCGCCGTCGCGGACGAGGGCATCACCGTCGAGTCCGTCTTCGTCGACCAGGGACCGGACGGCGCGCGGCTGTTCGTCTATCAGCGGATTCCGGACCCTGAGCATGCGCAACGATCGCTGCTGGCGTCGACCAACCCGGTCAACGTCGAGATGCGGCACCTGATGGAGACCGCCCTCGACGCACCCGTCGTGTACCCGCTTGCGTTCGACTATCTCTCGCCCGGCCAATAGCGATCTCATCCGACGAGGCGCCCGCCCGACTCGTACAACGTCGGTGGATCGAGCGATGGCGATCTGCTTCGATGTTCGAATGCGTTCGCCGACGCCCGACGTTGCCGTCAAGGTGCTCGGCGCTCTCGAAGTAGCCGTCGACGCTCATCCGTGCGAGCTGGCGAGCCGTCGCCAGCGTGCGCTGCTCACCGCGCTCGTCCTGCGTGGCGGCCGGCCGGTGACGGTGACCGACCTCATCGAGGCGGTGTGGGACGACGAACCGCCCGAGCGTGCACGTACCACCTTGCAGACCTACGTGTCACGCCTGCGCGGGGTGATCGGTCAGGAAACGGTTCGCCACACGCCGGCGGGTTACCGGCTCGACGAATCCGTCGCCACCGACATCGCCGAGGTCCGCGAGGCGGTCAGACAACTCGAACGGCTCGATCGGACCGATCCCCACTGCACGGAGTTGGCCGAGCGAGCGCTCGGCCACTGGCGCGGACCCGCCCTGGCCGAGTTCGCCGACGTTGACTGGTTCCGCGGCTTCGTCGTCGAACTGAGCGAGATGCGCGCCAACCTGGTCGACATCGCGGCCGACGGGATGATCCGCGACGGGCGGTGCCCGCAGGCGGTCAGCGCACTCGAGCTCTCGCTCACCGTCGATCCGCTGCGCGAGCCGACCCACGTCCTGTTGATCCGAGCCCTACACGGCGCGGGCAGGAACACCGACGCAGTGCGAGCCGCGTCGCGATATCGGCGCACCCTGAGCGAGACCACCGGGCTGTTGCCGGGAGCAGCGTTCCGTGACGTCGAGCAGTTCGTGCTGGCAGCCGACGAGGCGACGACCGCACCGACGCCCGACGCGAGCGGGACCGGCTCGACCACGACGGTCCCGACGGGTTGGACCTCGACGCCGTTGCCTCGACCGACGCCGCTCATCGGACGTCGGGAGGACCTCGACGCGATCGGTGCGGCGCTCGAGACGTCGCGGCTCGTCACGGTCGTCGGGGTCGGTGGTCTCGGCAAGACGCGTCTGGTCGCCGAGTTCGCGTCGGACCAGGCGCTCGCGCTGCCGGTGCTGACGATCGAACTCGCCACGGTGCCGCCCGATCGGGTGTTGGCGTCGGTCGGCGCCTCGGTGGGTCTCCGCGACCAGTCGGTCGAGATCCCACAACTGGTCGACGTTCTCGGCGCCACACCGGTCCTGGTCGTCATCGACAACGCCGAGCATGCGATCGGCGAGGTGCGTCACCTGGTCACCGAACTCCTCCGGGGTTGTCCCGAAATGCGGCTACTGGTGACGAGCCGCGAGCGCCTCGATGTGAACGCCGAGTCGACCATCGCTCTCGGCCCGTTGGGTACCGACGGACCGAGCGACGAGGCGGCGACGCTGTTCGTCGACCGGTTGCGTCGGGCGCGACCCCATGGCGATCCCACCGGCGACGTCGCGGCGATTGCCGACATCTGTCGCCGCCTCGAGGGAATTCCGTTGGCGCTCGAGCTGGCGGCCAGTCGCGCCGCGACGCTCGGGGTCGGCACCCTCAACGACCGGTTCGACGAGCTGTTCGGTCACCTGACGGGCATCGAGACCGACCGGGATCGCCACTCCACGCTGGGCAACGTCGTCCACTGGTCGATCGACCTCCTCGGTTCGCAGTCACGAGACCTGTTGGCCGCATTGAGCGTGTTCCACGGTGACTTCGATGTCGACGCCGTCGAGGAGATCGCCGCTGCGTCCGGGATCCGCGATGTCGCACCGGTCTTCGGCCGACTCGTCGACACGTCGTTGGTCGCCGACGGCGCCCGACCGGGCCGGTTCCGGCTGCTCGAGATGATCCGCGTGGTCGCTCGGCAGCGACTCGAGACGTCGCAACGGCAGGCCACCGTTCGTCGCGCCCATGCCGACTGGGTGGCGACGCAGCTCACCGAGATCGACGCCGGGTCCGCAGGCCCGGACGAAGCGGCGACCGTCGAACGACTCGACGCCATGCGCGGCGAGGTGCTGGCAGCGATTGAGTGGTCGATCGAGAGCGGCAGCGTCGATGTGGCGGCGCGAGTCGTCACCTCACTCGCCGGGCCGTTGCTGTACCGGCCGGACTTCGACTTGATCCACGCATGTCGGGGCCTCGGTGCACAGCCCTCGATCAGCGGTGCACCGCACGAGGCGGCCCTCGTCGCGGCCGACGCCCGCGCCGCGTTCTTGGTGGGCGACCTGGACGAGGTCGAACCACTCGCGACGCGAGCGATCGCCCTCGCGTCGCCCGACGACACGGCCACGCGACATCGCGCCCAGCACGCGCTCGGGGTCGTGTCGCTCTATCAAGGCGACTTCGACACGGCGAAGCAGATGTTCCAACGGACGCTCGACGAGCCCGGACCGGACGTCGTCCCGCGTCTCGACGCGTTGGGAGGGCTGGCACTGGCGATGTGCTACTCCCGGCATCAGGGCCACGCCCGGGCCATCGCCGAGGAGCACCGTTCGATCGCGCAGACCATCGAGTCGGACACCTATGTGGCGTTCGCCGACTACGCACTCGCCGAGGTCGATCTGGCCGAGGGCGACATCGACCGCGCAGCGGAACGCCTCGCCGAGTCCGCCGACCGTGCCTGGCGCACACACGCCCGGTTCGTGTGGGGCATCTCGAGCACCGTGCTCGCCCGGGTGCTCGTCCGGCACCGGCCACCCGGCGACGCACGCCGCCATCTCCCCACCCTCATCACTCGGTGGCGACGCACGGCCACGTGGCCACAACTCTGGACCACGTTGCGACTGACCGCCGAGCACCTGGTCGACACCGGCGACGGCCGCACCGCATTGCTGATCCTGACGGCGGCTGACCGCGACGACGCCGCCCCGTCGCTCTCCGACGACGAGACCGCCCACTACCGAGCGGTTCGAGAACGCGCCACCGTCATGGTCGGCGGCGCGGCGGCGAGCGGCATCGTCGGCGCTGCGGCGGTCGTCGATCGGGCCGACATCGTGCGTCGGGCCCTCGCCGCCCTGGAACCTGCGATCGAGACGTAGCCGCAGGCGCGGTGCAGGCCCCACGCAAGTGGGCGCCCGCAACCTCTGTTCATGAACCGAACGGAGGACACCATGCCAACACAACCCGACGCCTCGAAGATCGAGGCGTTCGCCGGAGCCACCGCAGACCGGCTGGCGTCGGCCTGGACGGTCGCCGCGATCCACATCGGCGATCAACTCGGCCTGTACGCCGCCCTCGCCGAAGGGGCCGGTACCGCCGACGACATCGCGGCACGGGCCTCGACCCATCCGCGACTCACACGCGAGTGGCTCGACGGGCAGGTCGCTGCTGCCATCGTCGAGTTCGAGGACGACACCTACCGGCTGCCGGTCGAACACGCTGCCGTGCTTGCGGTCAGCGACTCCCCCGCGTTTCTCGCCGCCGCCGGCGGGGTACTCGCCGCCGCGTTCCAGGGCGAACGGAAGATCCTCGACGCCTTCCGCGGCGACGGCAAGCTGGCGTGGGGTGATCAGCATCCGTGTCTCTTCGGAGCGGTCGACCGCTTCTATCGAACGGGCTATGCCACGTCGCTGGTCGCCGACTGGATCCCGGCACTCAGCGGCGTCGACCACACGCTTCGTGTCGGCGGCCGTGTCGCCGACGTCGGCTGCGGCCACGGCACCGCGTTGGTGATGATGGCCGAAGCCTTCCCGAACTCGACGTTCGTCGGCATCGACAATCACGATCAGTCGCTCGACCGGGCGTGTGAACGTGTCGCCGACGCCGGACTGGGTCGCAACGTCCGCTTGGAGCGCGGCGACGCCGCCACGTTCCAGGGCGGGCCGTACGACCTGATCTGCTTCTTCGACGCCCTGCACGACATGGGCGATCCGGACACGGCGATCCGCAACGCTCGCCATCAGATCGCCGACACGGGGTCGGTCATGCTCATCGAGCCGGCCGCGGGCGAGTCGGTCGCCGAGAGCGTGGGCGATCTCGCTGCCCAGCTCTACTACCCCGGCTCGGCCTTCCTCTGCACGCCCAACGCACTCGCCCAGGGCGGCGTCGCACTGGGCAACCAGGTGCCCGAGGCGACCTGGCGGAACCTGTTCAACCGAGCGGGCTTCAACCGATTCGAGCGCGTCGCCGAGACCCCGTTCAACCGGGTCTTCGAGGCCCGACCCTGACGCTCCGCCCCTCCCAGTCATCTCCAACCCGAAACCCCGAAACCCGAAAGGCCCTGACATGTCCACCCGACTTCCCACCATCATCACCGACCAGCCGATCGAGGCACCGACCGCGTGCGCTCCCTACTCGGTCGGCGACGGCATCACCGTCCTCCCCGCCTACCTCCCGGTCCCGGGCATGGGCGTGCTCCCCGCCAACTCGTTCCTCATCGACGGACGCGAACCGATCCTGGTCGACACCGGCCCCGGTGGCGCCGAGGCCGGATTCCGTGAGGCGCTGGCCGAGCTCGTTGCGCTCGACGACCTCGCCTGGATCTGGCTCACCCACACCGACCCCGACCACATGGGCTCGCTCGAGTGGCTGCTCGATCACGCCCCGAACGCGAAGCTGATCACGACCTTCCTCGCCGTCGGCAAGCTCGGCATGACGATGCCCGTCCCGATGGACCGGCTGTTCTGGGTCAACCCGGGGACGAGCGTCGAGATCAACGGTCGACTGCTCGAGGCGCTCCGTCCGCCGTCGTTCGACGCTCCGGAGACGACCGCCTTCTACGACCACGACTCGAGCACGCTGTTCTCGGCTGACTCGTTCGGCGCCCTGCTCCAGGCACCGGCCGCTGACGCCGGTGACATCGCCATCGGTGATCTGGCCGACGGCATGGCCTTGTGGACGTCGATCGATTCGCCGTGGCTCACCCACACCGATCGGCAGCACTTCGACCACGGTGTGGAGCAACTCCGGCGGTTGGAGGCCGGCCGGGTGCTGAGCTCGCACCTCCCGCCGGCCGAAGGGCTGACCGACCGTCTCATTGACAACCTCGCCCGCGTCCCCGGCTCGATGCCGTGGGTCGGCCCCGACCACGCCGCGCTCGAGCAGATGCTCACCATGGTGACGGCCTGACACGTGACACCCGATCGGCCGGGTTCGACGTCACACGTCGGACCCGGCCCTGGGATCCGAAGGAGTTCCCCATGCACCCGCTCACCGACTCGATGATGCTCGAGCACCAGGCCCGAATCCGGCTGGCCGAGCGCCAGGGCGAGCACCTGGCCGCGCTGCGAGCGATGGCGCCTCGACCGCCTCGACGGCATCGGCGACACCGAGCACCTGCCACATGACGGGTCGAAGACCGCGGTGACACCCCCCAACCGCGCCGCAGGTTCGGCGGCTGCCCACTCGGGCGGGCTGCCTGAAATCAATGGGTGTCGCGGACGTCATCCCGGCCAGTTGTCCACGCGGGTTACGCTCCGTCCGTGGGAGTGGCGATCGGTGAGATCCTGGGGTTCGCGGTCGGGGTGGCGATCAGCCCGGTGCCGATCATCGCCGCGATCTTGATGCTGTTCTCCGACAAGGCGAGCAGCAACAGCGTCGCTTTCCTCGTCGGATGGCTCGTCGGCCTGGCAGCCGTGGCCGCCACCGTGTTGGCGATCGGGCTCGAGGGCTCCGATGGCGACAGCGACGCCAGCGGCTGGCTCAAGTTGGCGATCGGGGCACTGTTCCTGTTCCTCGCGGTGGAGCAGTGGCGGGCCCGGCCCCGGGGCGACGACGAACCCGACCTGCCGGCGTGGATGGCCTCGATCGACGAGTTCACCGCCGGCAAGTCGTTCGGACTCGGCGTCCTGCTGTCGGGTGTCAATCCCAAGAACCTCGGTCTGACGATCGCGGCCGCGAACACGATCGGAGCGGTCGGGCTGACGACCGGCGAGGAGGTCGTCGTGACCGGCGTCTATGTACTGATCGCCTCGTGCACACTGATCGTGCCGGTCGTCGGCTACCTCGCCGTCAAGGAGCGGATGACTCCGGTCCTCGACGAGATGAAGACGTGGTTGACCGCGAACAACGCCACCGTGATGGCCGTCCTCTTCTCCGTACTCGGCGCCAAGGTCCTCGGCGATGGCATCTCGATCGTCACCGCCTGACGCCACGCCGGGCGGCGGTTCGGACGGCGCCGACCCGGGTGGCGGTTCCCCGGTTCCGGCGTGGATCCGTCGGGTCGGCCTCGTGTCGTGGGCGTTCGTCGGCTTCGTGGCGGCGCTCGCGATCGTCGTCATCGGACTCGCCTCGCTCACCGAACTCGTGGTCCCGCTCGCCCTCGCCGCGCTCGGCAGTGTCGTGCTCGTCGGCGTCGTCGACTGGCTGGAGCGCCGCGGTCTGCCCCGCGGCGTTGCCGCCGGCCTGGTCACGTTCCTGTTCGTGGCCGCCGCCATCGCACTGATCGTGGTCGTGACCGTCGGCGTGATCGACCAGGCCGACGAGTTGGCCGACCGCTTCGACGAAGCGTGGGCGGAGCTGGCGGTGTCGATCGACAACCAGACCATCTCCGACTTCTTCGCCGAGTTCGAGATCGATCTCGAACAGGCCGGAGCGACGCTGCTGCGCGGCGTCGGCACCAACGTCGGACAGCTGGTCGGCTCGACGGCCGGCGCGGTGTCGGGGTTCGTCCTGATGCTGGTTCTGATGTACTACCTGCTCAAGGACGGCCGATCGCTCCTCGATCGCCGCCTGACGGAACGCCGGCCCGCCGAACGCGAGCAGATCGAGCGGATCCTGCGTCAGGCAGCCGCGACGATTCGGGCCAACTCGCGGGGCCGCACGATCCTGTCGGCCGTGCAGGGCGTCTTCGTCACCATCCTGCTCACCCTGCTCGACGTCCCGTTGCCGGCGACCGTCGGCATCGTCAACTTCGTCGGCGGATTCATCCCCTATCTCGGCGCGTTCGTCGGGGGTGCATTCGCCGTCCTGATGGCGGTGTCGTCCGGCGGTGTCGAGTTGGCGATCGGGGTGTTCCTGGCGATCGTGTTCATGAACGTCGTGCTGGAGAACCTGCTCGAGCCGCGAGTGATGGGGTCGTCGATGCGCATGCACCCGATCACCGTGCTGATCGCGACGGTCGGCGGCGGTGTGGTGGCCGGGCTCCTCGGCTTGATCCTCGGCGCCCCGATCGTGGCGATCGTCGCCAACCTCTACCGCGAGCTGCGCGCCAGCGGCTTCTTCGGCCGCGGCGGAACGCGCACGCCGGGAAGTGCGATCGGTGCCGGCGACGCCACGACCGAGTCCGGACCGGATCCAGGCCCGAGCACCCGGACGTAGCTCCGACGGCCGAGGGCGCGATCAGGGGAGCCGTTGGACGCGGCGGCGGTGGTCGGTCTGGTTGGCGCCGTCGATACCCGACTTCTTGGTGCCGGTGATCGACTTGATCTTGTGCTCGTCGCCCGTGATCGACTGGGCCTCGACGCGAGTCTCCCGCTCGAAGGCGTGCGACTTGTGGGTGTTCCGGTAGTACCGCCACGAGAGGAAGTACACCCCGCCGCCGCCGGCCGGACCGGCCAGCAGGAGCCACGGACTCGCCCCACCGTCATCGGACGCGGCGAAGATGGCGAACGAGAACACCGAGCCGAGTTCGGCGATCATGGCGGCCATCATGACGTGGCCACCATGAGCGCGATCACGCCGGCGTCGATGACACCGCCGACGGAGACGGCCGCGGCGAGCAGCCGCTTGTGGGACACGGGGACACTGCCCATGACCTCACCGGTTCGTCCGTTCACGGCGATGTAGTGCACCATGCCCTTGCCGCCCGACTCGTGGTAGTAGGAGTACAGCCAGACCGGCAGGTACATCGACAGCCAACGGGTGCCGTGAACGTCGAGGTGCTCACGCTCCCATCGCACCCCCCGGTCGTACTGCTTCACGCTCGACTCGACCTGCGACCTCGCGATCGAGAGCAGCTGATCCTCGACCACGGGCACCAGATGGGCGACGTCCTGGTCGCGCTTCTCCGAGGTGTACCCGGTCAGGTAGCTGGCGTTCCACTTCACCGCGTTCTCCGTGTCGAACGGCAGGATCGTGTTGATGATGTTGTTCGTGTTGGCCGACGAGTCGAAGTTCGCCCGTTCGGCCGACGACTCCACCGTGAGATCGTCGACCGTGAAGTCGACGTGTCGCCGCACGTCGTACCGGTCGGCGTCGTACACCGTCTCCTCGTCGTCACCGGAACCGCGCGTGTACTTGCGGGTCTGGATCTCGCCCTGACCGGCGATGTCGGCGCTCGCGTTGCTGTCGACCACCATGTACGGCATGTAGACCCCGACGATGTTCTGGGGCGTGAACTCGCTCACGAAGGCCCGGTCGGCGAACAGGCGGCGCTTGCCGGCGAACTTCTCGATCCGCGACACGGCGTCCTCGTGGGTGATCTTGAACGGCAGGACGGCGTCGGGCACTGCGCCGTTGGGGATCTGCTCGTTCACCGTGAGCACGTGGCGGCACCAGTGGCACCGTGCGCTCATGTTCTCGGCGGTGTTGACGACCACCTCGGCACCGCAACCGGCGCACTTCATCGTCGTGAGCACGTCGACCGAGGCATCGATGTCGGCCGCGCCCGAGCCGATCGTGGTCCCCGTCAACGTCGTCAGGTCACCGTTCTCGATCGTCTCGTCGAGGCGCGCCTCGGCCCACTGGTGTCGACAGAAGAGGCAGACCAGCATGCCGGCGGACGCTCGGAGTTGGATGTCGGTCGACCCGCACTTGGGGCACCGGTTGATGCCGTCGTCGAGCCGGTCGTTCGTGGTGTCGATGACCGGATCGGCGGAACCGGTTGGGTCGGTGATCGCATCCCCGGCCGGGTTGGTCGGGGTGACGGCCGGGTCGGCCTGGGTGTCGGTCGTCGACGATGGCGGGTGATCGCCAGGCGGCGGCAGGTTCGTCATGTCCGCAACGGTGCGCTCGAACGTGCGGCCCGGCTCAGAGGCCGAGCACCTTGTTCTTGGCGGCGTCGTAGTCGTCCTGGGTGATCAGGCCGGCGTCGAGCATCTCTTTGAACTTCGCCAGCTGGGCCACCGGATCCTCGGCCGCAGCGGCGGGAGCAGCAGGTGCCGGCGCCGGGGGTGGCGCAGCGGCAGCTCCCGCAGCGGGCGGGGGCGGAGGCGGCGGCGTGCTCTGGGCACCGACGCCGGGGACCGGCTGCTGCAGCCCTCCGAGGCCGGTCGCACCTGCGGCCATGCCGAGCCCGACGAGGCCGGCGGCGCCGGCGTTCTCGCCCGCACCCTCGAAGCCTGCTGCGACCGAAGCCTGCAGGTTGGAGTTGCCACGGGCCCCCGACAGCGCATCGGCGCGCTGCACGTTGCGCAGCAGCTCGCGGGTGTTCTCGTCGTACTCGATCGAGATGATGGCGGTCGAGATGATCTCGAGGCCCCGCCCGGAGCTCCACTGGTAGTTCTGCTCGACCGCAGCGGACAGGCTGTGGGCGAAGCCGATCGAGTCCTGCTGGATCTTGGTGATCCGGTTGCCCTTCGACGGATCGTTCGTGTACATCGAGAACGCCGGGGCGAGCGAACCGACGACCTCGTTGAACAGCTGCGACGCGGCGTCGTTGTCGATGTCGGTGAAATCGAAGACCTGACCGGGCTCGAGGTACTTCGCCGGCAACCACGCCTGCACGAACAGGATCGGGTCGATGATCTTCAGGGTGTAGGTGCCGCGGGTCACGGCACCGACCTGGGCGTTCATGTACGCGTCGTCCCAGTAGATCTCCGACTGGGTGCCGAAGCGGTTGTTCGGCAGTTCCTTCAGCGTGACGAAGTACGCCCGCTGTTGGGCGCCCGGGCGGCCGCCGAACTTGAAACGTTCCCATGAGGTCTTGATGAGCGGGCTGACGATGCCGTCGCCGGCGAAGATCGACTGCGAGTCCTGCTCTTCGCTGTTCCATTCGTAGGCGCCGGCTTCGGCAGCGAACCCGGTGATCTTGCCCTGCTCGAGCAGGATGAGGCCGTAGCCCTCCGGCACGATGATCCGGCTGCCGTTGGTGATGACGTCGTCCGACCCCTTGGTGTTGGAGCCGCGACCGGCGTTCTGCTCCCGCTTCTCGGCCGCGAACACCGCGGCGGTCGGCGCCAACCTGTCAGGGACGGTGAAGAAGTCCTTCCACTGATCGGCCAACGTCCCGCCGATCGCACCGACCGCTGCCTGAATGAGTCCCACTGTTCGAAATCCTCTCGTCCGCCGAGCTCGTGAAACGGCGAGTGTAGAACCGGGCAACTACGCGACACCAGGGATTACCCGGCAACTCCTCGAGTTCGTATCGACGTCGTGCCGATCGACCGCCGTCGGCGGCCACCGTCCCGGGCCGCTCCGCGTCCGTCTTGGCGCCCGGCCGCGGATGACGGCCGTTCCCTGATGCGCTCCTCATGTTCGACGGGTTGGCCGTCGGCCACGATCACCGGTCCGTCCACCGACGTGGTCGACTTCGACGCCCGACGACCACGGCGGCGGCCGCGTGCTCGTCCGGCTACCTGCGCCAGTAGCCGGTCATGTGCACCTGCTCGGCCGGCAACCCGCACTGGTTCCGGAGGTGCCGCCGCACCGCACTGATCTCGCGCGACTCGGCGGCACCGAACGCGTACAGGCCGTCCGGCGGCAGATCGAGCTCGCGCACCACGTCGAGGAGCCGACCGGCACCGGCCTCCCCGGTGCCGCGATCAACCCAACGCGTCGCCAGCGCGGGGTGCTCCGGCAACGCAGGCCGGTGCTTGGCGTCGACCGCCTCGGCGACAACGGTGACGGGGTGGTCGGCCGGCAAGGTCTCGACGATCGCACACACCGCCGGAATTCCGGTCTCGTCGCACACGAGCAGATGGGACGACGTCGTCGCCGGCGGTTCGTAGGACCGTCGAGGTCCCCACACGGCGACCGTGTCACCGACGGCGGCTTCCGCCGCCCACCCGGACACCCCACCGTCGTGGCCGTGGAGCAGGATCCAGACATCGAGTTCTCCCTCGTCGGGTCGCCGCCGACGCGTCGTGTAGCTCGCACCGACGAACGTGCCGGCGGGAAGCTGCTCCACCTCACTGAACAGGGCACCGTCGGCGATGGCATCCGGCTCGGTCGGCACCATCAGGTAGAAGAATTCGTCGCCGCCGAGCACGGCCTGGCCGTCGAGCCCTCCGATGGTCACCTCGACGAAGCTCGGCGTGATCCGTGTGGACCGAACGACGCTGCCGACGCGCGTCCTGATCGTCGTGCTCTGTTCGAACTCTTCCTCGAGGCTGCTCATCGGGTCGTCGGGGAACGCCGCCCTCGCCCGGATCAACAGCCCGAAGAACTGACCCTGCATGTCCATCAGCGACGTTGCTTCCGCGTCGAAATCGAGCCGTTCACGGCACTCGCCGTCGTCCGACTGGAGGAGGAACTCGATGCCAGTCCGGTCCAGGCCGGTGACCGTCGCCGCCCGCCAGGCGCTCCGGTCGGTCTCGCGTGCTTGCGACGCGACGAACAACAGCGTGTCGGCGTGGTTGCCCTCGAGGTGCTCGAGGACGAAGGCGAGTTCCGCCTCGTCCTCGGCCGAGAATCCGGTGAACGTCGTCATTCCGTCGCTCCTTCGGTGGCGACGATCCTGAGCGACGGCATCAGCAAGTCGAGGATGTACGGCACCGACAGCGGCGACGGAGTGTTGAGCCCGACGATGTCGGACAACTCCATGATGGCCAACGCCCCGGTCTGGGCGCTCGGGATCTCGGACAGGCCGACGATCGACCCGGGATCCTGACCGTTGAGCAGTACACCGACAAGATCAGCCTGGAGGAGCCCGACCTCCTCGTACGAGATCTGGATCCGCCCGACCGCACCCTCGTCCAGGGCGACGATGTCGGGCTCCAGTTGCATCCCGAGCGAGTTGAACAGACGGCTCGCACCATCGTTCGGGTCGGCGATCACATAGATGCTGTCACCGGGCACGAGGTTGGCGAACGTGTACGTGGCGCCCTCCAGACCAGGCAGGTCGGCGGCGACCGCCGCCACCTCGTCGTCAACCCCGGCGATGACCGCCGCCGCGGTCTCCGGCTCCCCGAGCACCTGCCCCAGGACCTCGACCTGATCGACCCACGGATCGACCTCGAAGTCACCCAGGAGTCCGATCGTGGGCGCGATCTCCGTCAACAGAGCGAGGTCGGACTCGGTCGGTGCGGCGAACGTGACGAGGATCAGATCGGGCTGGAGTTCGGCGACCTTCTCGAACGGGATCGGGCCGGTCGAGCTGATCACGTCGACACCGTCCAGCATGCCCGCCTGCCAGGGGTACGGCTCGGGCTCGCCGACCGCCGACGACAGCATGTACGCCGTCGGCGTCTCACCCATCGCGAGGAGCGCATCGGTCCATTGCACGTTGAGCGAAACGATCCGCTCCGGGCGCTGCTCGATCGTCGTCTCCCCTGCCCGATGGGTGATCGTGACGGGGTACGGCGAGTCGCCGGAGTCGGCGGCGAGCGTCGTGTCCGAGGCCGCTTCGGTGGTCATCGTGTCGTCCGACCCCTCGGTGCTCTCACGTTCGACCGGAGCGGTGGTGATCGCTGTCGGCGCCGAGTCGGCGGGCTCGCTCGCCTGGCTCGTCTCCACCGGGCCGGTCGCGTCGGTGTCATCGGCGGAGTCGTCACCCCCACATGCGGCGGCGATCAGCGACGCAGCGACGAGAACGGGAACGAGCAGGCGGGAGGATCGACGGTTCACGTCACCATACTGATCTTTAGTCAGGAGGCCTGTCAACTTTCATTAGGTATACCTAACACTACCTCGCTCCAGCAGTGCCCGAGCAGAACGGCTCGGCGACTCGCCGCGGTTCGAGCGACGTCGTGGTGCGCTGGTTCGCGGTGCGTGGCGACGCAGCCGTGATTGGGCAGCCGTCGGTCGGCGGCGGGCAGAACCGGGCGGCCGCCCACAGGCCGCGCATTCGTGGGTGGATCCGTCAGTCGAAGAGGTCGGGGTCGGTGCGACAGATCTCCTGCCAGAGCGGCTGGAACTGGAACCAGCCGGCGAGCGGGTAGCCGGTCTGCTCCCTCGTGTACGTCGCGTACTCGGCGTTGATCCGATGCGGTTCGCCGGCCGCCATGGCGAGCAACTGGGCCTGACAGGAACGTTCCATCGAGACGAACCAGAACGCCGCTTCGTCGACCGTCTCGCCGACCGTGAAGAGCCCGTGATTCTGGTGGATCGCCGCCTTGCCCTCCGGGAACGCAGCGGCGAACTCCCGGCCGGCGTCGACCTCGAACACGACCGCTCCGCCCTGCTCGCGGATCACGAGGTGGTCGTCGTAGAAGATGCAGGCGTCCTGGGTCAGCGGAGCGAGTGGGATGCCGAGCGAACTGAACGACTTGCCGTACGGCGAGTGCGAGTGTGCGGCGGCGACGACGTCCGGCCTCGCCCGATGGATGGCGGCGTGGAGGACGAAGGCGGCGCGGTTCACCGGTTGTGCCCCGTACACCACGTCGCCGTCGTGGTTCACGAGGATCAGGTCGCTCGATCGGATGTGTCGGAAGCTCATCCCGAACGGGTTCACCCAGAAGTGGTCCGGGAACTCGGGATCTCGCACGGTGATGTGGCCGGCCACACCCTCGCCGAACCCGAACCGCCCGAAGATCCGGAGCGCGCCGGCGAGCTTCGCCTTGACGTGCGCGCGTTCATCCTCGGCGGAGTCGAACGGCATCGGCAGCGACAGCGACACGTCCTTCGGCGTCAACGGGATGCCGTCGATCGACGGTGTCTCGGGAGTGACGGCAGTGTCCGGGTCGGTCATGGCGACTCGCTTTCGTGTGGGGTGGAGTTCGAGGGGAGGACGCCGAGCGACGTGAGGAGGCCGTCGACGGCCATCTCGGCCATCCGGCTTCGGGTGCGGATGGTGGCGCTGCCGATGTGCGGCAGCACCGTGACGCCGGGCGCGGTCAACAGTCGGGGGTGGACGACCGGCTCGCGCTCGAACACGTCGAGGCCGGCACCGAAGAGCCGGCGGTCGTGCAGTGCGTCGGCGAGCGCCGCCTCGTCGACCACCGAGCCGCGAGCCGTGTTCACCAGCACGGCGGTGGGGCGAAGTAACGCCAGCCGCCGTTCGTCGATCAGGTGGTGGGTGTCGGGAGTAGACGGGACGTGGAGGCTGACCGCGTCGCTCTGCGCGAGCAGGTGGTCGAGGTCGGCGACGTATCCGGCTTCGCCGGTCGCACGACGACCGTGGTGGATGACGTCCATCCCGAATGCTTCCGCCCGCCGCGCGACGGCGCGGCCGATCCGGCCCCATCCGACGACGCCGAGCGTCGCGCCGGCGAGGTCCATGCCCAGGTACTGATCGACATCCCAGCCGCTCCACCGACCGCTCCGCAGGTCGGCCTCCGCCTCGGTCGATCGACGACTTGCCGCGAGCAGCAACAACATCGCGAGGTCTGCCGTCGCGTCGTCGAGGGCACCGGGTGTCGTGATCACCTGGATGCCCCGACGGGCGGCGAGCTCCGTGTCGATGTGGTCGTGTCCCACCGACACCGTGGCGATCGCGGTCAGATGTGGTGCGGCGTCGAACACCCGGGCGTCGATCCGGTCGGTCAGTGTGCAGACGATCCCGTGCACACCATCGAGGCGACCGCGCTCGACAGCTTCATCGAGGCCGACGTCGCCGAGATGATCGACGTCGAGCCCCGATGCGGCGAGGCACTCGCCGGCGGCGCCCGGCAAGGGGCACGTCACGAGGACGCCGATCGGTGCCGACATCAGTGCCGGGCCCGACGCTCGGCGAGCTGCGTCGGGTCGAACTCGTCGGAGCGAACCCAGTCGAGCAGCCCCTGCTCACGGTTGGTCACCCGATCGGCTCCCGCCAGCACGTCGTCGATCCGGTCGTCGGGCACGACCACCGCGCCGTGCCGATCAGCGTGGATGATGTCGCCTGGGCGGAAGCGCACACCGCCGACCTCGACGGGCACGCCGGTCGAGGTCACCTTGGTGTTGGCGCGCGCGACGCCGACGCCGCGCGCCAGGTACTGGAAACCCATCGGGCCGACCTCGTTCAGGTCCCGGACGAGGCCGTCGGTGACCACGCCGAGCGCTCCCATCGCCTGACAGATCGTCGAGTTGACCTCACCCCACAGGCATCCGGGTCCCTGGTCGGTGTCCTGCACGACGACGATCTTGGGCCCGTCGATCGAGGCCACGACGTCGTACAGCGGCAGCATCGCCTCGCGCTCGGCGGCCGCATCGTCGAATGG
>NZZV01000158.1 GCA_002698945.1 Acidimicrobiaceae bacterium | reverse complement strand
TGGACCGCGTCGATCGCGGCGACCCCGAATCGAGTCGACAGGACCCGGTCGTAGGCCGTCGGTGTGCCGCCGCGCTGCACGTGTCCGAGCAACACGGGGCGGGTCTCGAAGCCGGTGCGGTCGCCGATCTCGGATGCCAACAGGTTGCCGATCCCGCCGAGACGAACGTGGCCGAACCGGTCGACTTCGCGGTCGCCGAAGTCGAGGGTGCCCGGTTTCGGGGTGGCACCTTCGGCGACCACGATGATCGAGGCGAACCGACCGCGACTGTGGCGGCGGATGATGCGTTCGCACACCTCGTCGATGTCGAAGGGATGCTCCGGGATCAGTACCGCAGTTGCACCACCGGCGATCCCGGCGGTGGTTGCGATCCAGCCGCTGTGGCGGCCCATCACCTCGACGACCATGACCCGGTCGTGGCTCTCGGCGGTGGTGTGCAGCCGGTCGATCGCGTCGGTGGCGATCTGGACCGCGGTGTTGAAGCCGAACGTGACGTCGGTTCCCTCGATGTCGTTGTCGATCGTCTTCGGCACGCCGACGATCGGGATGCCGTGCTCGGTGTAGAGCTTGCAGGCCACCGACAGCGACCCGTTACCGCCGATCACGATGAGTGCCTCGAGGCCCAGCTCGGACATCGCCGTCTTGACGCGGTCGACGCCGTCGGGATGATCGAACGGGCTGCCGCGCCGGGTGCCGAGCACCGTGCCGCCCCGCGGGAGGTAGCCGCGCATCGTCTCGATCGTCAGGGGCACCGTCCGCCGTTCCATGACACCGTCCCAGGCGTCGACGAACCCCACCAGTTCGTCACCGAAGACGCGTTCGCCCTTGCGGGCCACGGCGCGCAGCACCGCGTTCAGCCCCGGGCAGTCGCCTCCACCGGTCAACACTCCGACACGCACGACACTGGAGCCTACGCGGCAGGCCGCAGCCCGCAACCGCTTCCGGGCGGCGCCGACGTCGACCGGTCATCGAGTCGTCGCCAGATGGATCGGTCTGGCCGTTTTCGTGTCCCGGATGATAGGAACGAGCCATGGCATGGGATGCGAGCCGCCCGGTTCCGTGGCGACGGTTGGTCAACGAGTGGTTGGTCTACGTCGCCATCATGTTCGTCCTGCTGGTGCTGTTCTTCGACAACCAGTCACTGGTCGGACTGATCGCAGGTTTGCTCGTGAGCGGGCCGCTGTACCTCGCGTTCGGCTACGTGCTCGCCAAGTTCGGGTACCGGCGCAAGTCGCTCAAGGAACTCCGAGCCGAGACCTCCGGCAAGCGTGCTCCGAGCACTCGTGAGGCGGGCGAGGCAGCCGACACACCCGCTCCGGGGCCGAAGCCGAAGCCGGCGCCGACCAGCCGCACCGGCGGTGGTTCCGGCGGCCCCGGCCGTCCCGGCGGCAAGCGCAAGCGCCGCTGACCGACACGTCGGGCACTACGGTGTCGCCCGTGAGTCAGACCGACGTGTGCGTCGTCGCGATCGACGCCGGGACCACCGGGGTCCGGAGCCGGGCCGTGTTCGGCGACGGGCGACCGGCGGTGGCCTCGTATCGCGAGTTCACGCAGCACTACCCCCAACCCGGCTGGGTCGAACACGACGCCACCGAGATCTGGGAAGCGGTGTGCGCGACGCTCGCCGACGTCATCGACGAGGTCGGCCGTGAACACGTCGCGGCGATCGGGATCACGAACCAGCGCGAGACGGTGGTGGCCTGGAACCGCTCGACCGGCGAACCGTTCGGTCACGCGATCGTGTGGCAGGACCGTCGCACCGCCGCCCGCTGTGACGAACTCGAGGCCGCCGGTCACCTCGATCTGGTCCGAGAGCGCACCGGACTGGTACTCGACCCGTACTTCTCCGGCACCAAGTTCGAGTGGATGCTGCGCGAACGTGAGATCCCCGTCGACGACGACCTGGCGCTCGGGACGATCGATTCGTGGCTCATCTGGAACCTGACCGGCGGCGAGGTGCACGCCACCGACGTCACCAATGCGAGCCGCACGATGCTGTTCGACATCGGCGAGCGGGCCTGGTCGCCCGAGCTGTGCGAGCTCCTCCACGTGCCGATCGCCGCGCTTCCCGACGTGCGACCCTCGAGTGGCCGCCTCGGAATCTCGTCCGACCGGTGCGGTGCCCCGGCGGGCATCCCGGTGAGCGGGGTCGCCGGTGACCAGCAGGCGGCACTGTTCGGCCAGGCCTGCTTCGAACCGGGCATGGCGAAGAACACGTACGGGACCGGCAGCTTCGTCCTGCTCAACGTGGGCGCCGAGTGTCCCCCACCGACGGAGGGCATGCTCACCACGATCGCGTGGGAACTCGCCGACGGCACCGTCGCCTATGCGCTCGAGGGGGCGATCTTCGTCACCGGCGCAGCGATCCAGTGGCTCCGTGACGGCCTCGACATCATCGACGAGGCGGCCGAGATCGGACCGCTCGCCGCGAGCGTGCCCGACTCCGGCGGTGTCTACGTCGTACCGGCGTTCACCGGGCTCGGGTCACCCTGGTGGGACCCGTACGCGCGCGGCACGATCGTCGGCATCACCCGAGGCACGACGCGGGCCCACCTCGCTCGCGCGGTCGTCGAGTCGATGACGTACCAGACGCGCGACGTCGTCGACGCGATGGTGGCCGCCAGCGGCACCCCGATCACCGACCTGCGCGTCGACGGCGGGGCATCGGTGATGGACGACATGTTGCAGATGCAGGCCGATCAGCTCGGCGTGACCGTGCGGCGACCTGTCGATCAGGAGACGACGGCCCTCGGCGCCGCGTTCCTCGCCGGCCTCGCCGAAGGCGTGTGGCCCGACCTCGCCGCCATCCACGACGCCTGGCGGCTCGACGCGACCTTCGAGCCCGAACCCGATCGCACCTTCACCGACCTCGCCCACGACCAGTGGCTCCGAGCCGTCGACCGCAGCCGCAACTGGGCCGACGGCTGACGGTAGCCGTCGGCTCAGCGACCGCGCAGGAAGGCTGCGATGTGCTCGGCCACCAGCTGTGGTGACGAGCGGTGCGCCAGATGATCCTGGCCGTCGAGCACGGTGAGCCGTGCGCCGTCGACCGCACCGACAGCGGCGCGAGCGATGGTGGCGAGTTCGTCGGTCGTGTCCGAGCCCGTCAACACCAAGGTGGGACACCGAACCGTCCAGTCGGCGTCGTCGAACGACCGCTCCTGCTCCACCCGACATTCCCGAGGAATCGTGTGGGCTGATCGAAGGCGTTCCGGCCAGACCGGACTCCGGCGATACCGATCGATGTCGGCCTCTGTCATCTCGAGGATCGTCGACAAGACCTCGACGATGGCTGCGTCGCGGTCGCCCCGGTCGAGAGCGGCTTCGATGGTGTCGATGCATCCATCCGGATATGTGAGTCCGAAGCTCGGCTCGTACAGGACGAGGCGAGCGACATCATCCACGGCAACGGCTGCGCCCAGCGCACAGTTCGCGCCGTAGGAGTGGCCGAACAGCGCTACGGGGGCTTCCTCGCGACGAACGACCGCGGCGACGACCGCTGCGACGTCCTCGTACTCCCGCTCGATCGCGTACGCGTCGGCATCGCCACTCGCCCCGAACCCGCGCCGATCCATCCGGTACGACGTCGTCGTGGGTGCGAGCTGGACGACGAGGTCGTCGAACGTCGTGTGATCGGCGATCGATCCGTGGACCATCACGAGCGCCGGGCCCTCGCCGGCCACGAACACGCCGATCGTCGTGCCATCGGCCGACTCGACCGTGAACTCCGGTGCAGCCATCGTGCCCCCTCGGTGGTGGTGCTCCTGCGACCATTTGACCATGGCGAGCACCCGGCTGTCACGGGTCGACGCCACCCGTTGCCCCGTCGGCCCGTGCCACGAGGAGCGGGTCGGCGACTCTGGTGAACAGGTCGAGGCGGACGCGTTCGCGTTCGTGGATCGGGCGGTCGGGACGACCCGCTGCGACCCAGGCGCGAGCATGGGGCAGATCCGACCAGAACAGGTCGGCCGTCTCCTGTCCGGGGTCGAGGAGGTGACGACTCCCTGCCATCAGCGACGCCACGAACTCGGCGTTGGGGATCTCGCCCCGTCCGGCGACGACGTCGCCGTCGCGCACGACCATCGTCCACTCCGACTCGGTGAGGCGCTGCACTGCGTCGGCGAACCGGTCGAGCCGCTCCCCTGCCCCCGCCTCGGCAACCTCGGCCGCCAACGACAGTGCGAGCAGACCGCCGTCGGAGTAGCCGCCGTCGAGTGGTCGCACGTGTTCGACCGACACGCCGTCGATCGCGTGTACCTCGTTGACCATCAGGTCGACGAGCTCCTCGTCCGGAAGTGCGACGACCAGTTCGTCGATCACTCGACCGCCGCCGACCTCGAGGATCTCGATCGCCAGGACGTCGCCCTTCACGGCGCCGACGCGGCTCGCCACCTGGCCGAGCGCACCGGGGCGATCGGGAAGCCAGACGCGGACGACGACGGTGTGCACGAGCGGCAGGGTAGACACGCGATGTGACGCCTCTGTGTCGGCGACGTGACAGTCTCGCCCAGACGCGGCGTGACCGGCCTCAGCCGAGTTTGGTGAGGCCCCGTCGCAGGTTGCGGATCGCCTGCTGGATGCGCTTCTCGTTCTCGATCAGCGCGAACCGGGCGTAGCCCTCACCGCCGGGACCGAAGCCGACACCGGGCGAGAGTGCGACGTCGCACTCGTTGACGACCATCGAGCAGAACTCGACCGAGTCCATCTCCGAGTACGCCTCGGGGATCGGCGCCCACACGAACATCGTGCCGCCCGGCTTGGGAACGTCCCAGCCGATCCGACCGAGACCCTCGATCAGGGTGTCGCAGCGACTCTCGTAGGTGGCGCAGACCTCCTTCGGGAAGTCGGACGCCTCGTTGATCGTGACCGTCGACGCGATCTGCACCGGCTGGAACATGCCGTAGTCGAGGTAGCTCTTGAGCTTGACCAGCGCCTGGACGACCTCGGCGTTGCCGAGCATGAACGCACTGCGCCAGCCGGCCATCGAGAAGCTCTTGGTCATCGAGTACTGCTCGACCGCAACTTCCTTCGCACCCTCGGCCTGCAGGATCGACGGCGGCTGCACGCCGTTGAAGCCGACGTCGGCGTAGGCGAAGTCGTGGACGACGATCATCTCGCGCTCGCGACAGAAGTCGACGACGCGCTGCATGAAGTCGAGGTCGACGCACGCCCCGGTCGGGTTGTGCGGGAACGAGATGACGAGCACCCGCGGCTTCGGCCAACCGACGTCGTAAGCGGTGTGGAGGCTGTCGAAGAAGTTCTCGGTGAAGTTCTCCCGGGCCTCGGGGTGGCTGAGACCCCGGATCGGGACTTGGCGCAGGTCGGCACCAGCGAACAACGGCCCGTACATGTGGATCGGGTAGCTCGGGGTGGGAACGATCGCGGCGTCGCCTTGCTCCAGCAGGACCCACATGAGGTGGCTGAAGCCCTCTTTCGAGCCGATCGTGTTCGTGATCTCGAGTTCGGGGTCGAGGTCGACGTCCCAGGTCTTCTTGTAGTAGCCGGCGATCGCCTCGCGCAGCTTGGGCAGGCCGCGGCTGAGCGAGTAGCGGTGGTTGCGCGGGTTCTGGGCCGCCTCGGTGAGCTTGCGGACCGCGATGTCGGGCGACGGGATGTCGGGGTTGCCGAACCCCAGGTCGATCACGTCTGCGCCTGCTCGACGTGCTTCGACCTTCAGGTTGTTGATGATCGTGAACACATACGGCGGCAGATTGGTGATCCGGCGGAATTCCATGCTCGCGACGCTACCCGCTGGCCCCATCGCGGACGCGAGCGGTTGACGCAATGTGAAGGTGCTGACCGACGTGCGCCGTAAGCTCGCGGCATATGAGCAAGACGCCCGCCGACGACTGCATCTTCGTCGTGATCGAGATCCCCCGAGGCAGCCGGAACAAGTACGAGATCGATCATGAGGGCGGCCGGGTCTTCCTCGACCGGCGCCTGTTCACGGCCACCACGTACCCCGCCGACTACGGCTTCGTGCCCGACACGCTCGCCGGCGACGGCGACCCGCTCGATGCCCTGGTGCTGCTCGAAGATCCGGTGTATCCGGGCGTCTGGGTCGAGGCCCGTCCGATCGGCGTGTTGTACATGCGCGACGAGGCCGGCGAGGACGCCAAGCTGATCTGCGTCCCACCCAAGGAGCCGCGCTGGGCCAAGGTGCGCGACATCGAAGACCTCACGCCCGAGCTGCGGGCCGAGATCACCCACTTCTTCGAGGTCTACAAAGCGCTCGAGCCCGACAAGTACTCCTCCGCCCAAGGCATGGCCGGTCGCGAGGAAGCGTGGGCCGAGATCAGGGCGTCCCAGGAGAACTTCGCCGCCGACCCCCACTGACCTCGACCGTCGGCTCGGCGGCCCGGCTCGGCTCACGCCGTGTCGTGGGCTGCCCAGAGCAGGGCGGCACCGACGGCGCCGGCGCGTTCGCTCCAGCGGGCGAACTCGATGCGCGGCATCGGACGCAGTTCGGGCTGGTAGATCAGCTCCTGGTACCAGTTCCTGATCGGGTCGAGGTACAGGTCGGAACCGGCGGCGAGCCCGCCGCCCAGCACGAACATCTCCGGATCGAGGGCGTTGGCGAGCGACACGAGCCCGATCGCGACCCAACGACCGAAGTCGTCGATCACGGCGAGCGAGTCGGCGTCACCCTCGCGTGCCGCTTGCTGCACCATCTCGCCGCGCACCGCCTCGGGGTCGCCACCCGCGAGTTCGAGCACGCGGCTGACACGACGACCGACCGCCGCCTCGCGGGCCAGCCGCGCGAGGCCGGATCCGGAGGCGTACCGCTCCCAACATCCTCGTCGTCCGCACGGACACGGCGGACCGTCCGGGTCGACGACCATGTGGCCGTACTCGCCGGCGAACCCGTTCCGGCCGCGCTGCAGCCGGCCCGACTGGACGAGGCCGCCGCCGATACCGGTCCCGAGGGTCACCAGCACCATGTCGGTGACGCCCTGGGCGGCCCCGAACATCCACTCGGCGACCGTTGCGCACGTGGCGTCGTTGTCGACCCGCACCGTGTGACCGAGTTCGGCGCCGAGGCGACCGGCGATGTCGACGTCGGCGACGCCGTCGAGGTTGGGCGCAGCACGCAGCACACCGGAGCGGGTGACCAAACCGGGGACACCGACTCCCAGTTCGTCGTATGGACCGAGCGCGTCGGCGAGCTCGGCGAGGGTGTCGATCAGCTTGGGAATCGAGCCGTCACCACGAGGGGTGGGACGACGCTCTTCGGCGACGACCTCACCGGTCGCGGCGAGGGCGACGCCCAGGCACTTGGTGCCGCCGACATCGAGGCCGACCGAGATGCCCGACGACATGGGAGGCCCCTCAGGCCTCGGCGTACGTCTTCAGCTCTTTGATGGCGTTGAGGATGCGGCGCTCGGCGCGACGCTTCACGAACCCGGGCAGCGGGACGACGAGTTCGATCGCGAGGTCGTACTGCACGTGGGTGCCACCGTCGTCGGTGGGCTGGAAGATGAACGCTCCGTCGATGGAGCGTTGGATGTCGCCTTTCACCATCGACCAGGCGAGCTTCTTCGGCGCCGAGGTGTAGTCGTACTCGAGCGTGTAGTGGGTGCTCCGGCCGAGTGCCGATGTGCGGAACTCGACCTCCTGTGGACGGCCGTCGTCGTCACGGCTCGTGATGACGACTTCCTTCACATCGTGGGTCCACGTCGGGTAGTTCTCGAGATCGGTGGCGATCTCCCACACCTTGTCGAGAGGAGCCGCAATGGTGATCGATTCGGTCGCGGTCTCAGCCATGGTCTGCATTCTGCCTGATTTCCTCGTCTGATGGAGTGGTTTGACGGCGCGGTTCGAAGGTGCCGTGGGTCACCGCCCACAGGCCGTTGAGCCCGAAACCGAGCATCGGCACCAGGAATCCGACGGCCAATGACGAGCCGGGGTTGCCGTCGGGACCGTTCGGGCGCATGAACGTCGTCACCAGCGCGATGAGGAACTGGGCGAGCAGCGCCAGGTTCATCGAGCGTCGGACGACGGAGGGAATCGCCGACCCCATCAGCAGGTACAGCTGGGTGACGGCGATCTCGTCGGTGCGGCTGCGTTGCACGGCCGACCAGTACGACCACAAGAACGCGAACACACCGATCGTGAACAGGATCATCGCCGTGATCGCCCCGATCCACTGGGCGGTCGTGTCGAACACGACGGCCGCGTACGTGGCGGTGACGGCGAACACCAACGTCAGCGCGATATCGACCCGGATGATCGCGTCGCGGTGCTCCATACCGCCAGGCTACGCAGGTCGGACGCCGTCGCGCGGGTCAGACGCCGAGGGCGGCGCCGAGCCGGGCGGCGAGCACGTCGTAGCTGAACTCGGTGACCGCCCGCTCCCGGGCCGCGACACCCATTCGTCGTCGCAACCCGTCGTCGTCGAGCAGCGCTGCGAACGCCGCAGCGGCCCGTACAGGAGCATCGTCGGCACCGGGGTCGTCGAGGACGAGCCCGGTCTCGCCGTCGGCGACGGCTTCGGCCGCTCCCCCGCTCTGTCCGGCGACCTGCGGCACACCGCACGCGGCCGCCTCGACGAAGACGATGCCGAAGCCCTCCTGCTCGAGCCCGCCCCACCGGTTGCGGCAGAGCATCGTGAACACGTCGGCGCAGCCGTAGATCCGGGGCAGGTCGTCGTTGGCCACACGACCGAGAAATGTGACCGGCGCGTCGAGTTCGGCGGCGAGCTTGCGGAGTCGCTCGTCGTCGCGACCCTTGCCGGCGATCGCCAGAACGAGATCGGGGTGGGTCGTGCGCATCCGCGCCACGGCGCGGATCGCCGTGTCGAATCCTTTGCGCGGCACGAGCCGCGAGACCCCGACGATCACCTGACCGTCGACCGGGAGACCGAAGTCGGTGCGGGCTGCGGCCCGCTCGTCGGCGGTCAGGGGGTGGAACCGTTCGGTGTCGACACCGGGCGGTACCACGGTGGTCGGGAGTTCGCGACCGGCAGCACGGTCGGCCTCGGCCGAGGAGTACTCGCCGGCGGCGATGACGTGGCGGGCGTTGCGCAGTACCCAGGCGAGCGCCTGCTTGCTCCCGGGGAGCCGGCCGGGGACGGTGACCTCGGCGCCGTGCAGCACGACGTCGTAGGGCAGATCGAGGGTCGGGCCGATCAGCCCGAGCGGCACCGCCGGGTCGAGCACGACGAGTTCGGCCCCGAACTCGCGCGCCAGCTCGTTCACCCGCTTCGTCATCAGCGGGTGCGGCAGCAGCACCGGCTCGGGCACCCGATCGACCCGGAACGCCTGCTCGGCGTCGAACTCGTCGGCACCGTCGTACGGGCTGGTGAGGACGGCGAAGCGATCGGGCGGGAGGCGCCGCCACCACTCCCAGAGCAGCGACTGGATGCCGCCGATCTTGGGCGGGAAGTCGTTGGTGACGAGGAGGTGTTTCACGGTTCGCTCGGTTGCAGGCCGAGCCGTCCGGCCGCCCACTCGGCGAGCTCGCGGAGCAGCTCGCTGTCGTGGGAACGGTAGTGGTCGAGCACGCGGCGGGTGCGTTCATCGGCAGCGTCGCCGACGTTGCCCAACACGACGAGGGCATTGCGTCGCCACCAGATCGGGTCGCGGCCGGCGAGGTACCAGCGGCCGAAGTGGTCGACGAGGTCGTCGTCTGACATCTCGAGCACGTCGAGCACGTCGACCCAGGCCTGCACCGAACCGTCGGGCGGGTGCTGACCGCGCGGGTGCTGCGCGAGTTCGACGGCGTCGACCTCGTGGCGCTTGCCGAGCCGGACGGTGGGTGGACAGACCTCCTGACAGTCGTCGCAGCCGTAGAACCGATCGCCGAGCGCCTCGCGATACTCGAGTGGGAAGGTGCCCGGCTGCTGCACGAGCCAGGCGAGGCACCGGTTGGCGTCGACGACGCCGGGGGCGACGATCGCCCCGGTCGGGCATCCGTCGAGACAGCGCCGGCAGGTGCCACAGCCGTCGGGCACGGGCTCGTTCGGCTCGTATTCGGCGGTGGTGATGATCGAGCCGAGCACGAAGAAGCTGCCGGCACCGGGGAGCAGCAGGTTGGCGTTCTTGCCGAACCAACCGAGACCGCCCCGGTAGGCGACCTCACGGTCGACGATCGAGTTGTCGTCGGTGAACGCGGTCGCACGATGACCGGACCGACGGATGCGGCGGGCGATCTCCTGCAGGCTGGTGCGGAGGGGCCCGTAGTGGTCGACCCAGGCGTAGCGGCCGACCCGGCCCTGGGCGCCGGGCGGTCGCTCCGGCTCGTGCTCGGCGAGGTACGGCTTCGCGAACACGAGGATCGACCGGGCGCCTTCCACCGCTCGCGAGGGGTCCGTCGACCGGTCTGGGTTGCGGTAGGTGAACTGCATGCCGGCGTGGAGACCGGCGGCCTTGCGTTCGACCAGTGCGGTGCGAGCTCGTACGAGCACCTCGGCCGGCGCCACGCCGACGTGATGGATGTCGTGCTCGGCGGCGAGCGCGACCAACTCGTCCCACGTCGGGAGCGGCACGGCGCGTCGCATACGCCCCAGCGTAGGAGCGAGGCGGCGACGAGCCGCTCAGCTGGCGACGTCGTACTTCAGGTCGGGCACGAGCCCGGCCTTGCCGAGCAGGCGCACGACTCGCACCTGGTCGAGGTCGAGCACGAGCGGTTCGTGTTCGACGTGCTCCTCGTCGTCTCGTAGCAGGAAGCTGACGACGCAGTCGTCGCACGCCGAGGTGCTCTGCATCCGGCAGTCGTCGCAGCTGATGGTGATGCCCCAACCGTTTCCGTTCATGGTCCCCATCCTGACCAAGGGCTGTCACACAGTTTCCCGACCGCACCCCGATCCCGGGTCAGGTCCCAACCAACTTCGGGTCGGGTGTCGGAGGTGACGGCGAGGTACGAGCCGTTACGTCCGGTCACCTGACGGTGATAGTGAGAAGTGAGCTTGTGGTCGCCGGGCTTGACCCATCACCTGATTGTCTGCCGGTGGTTGACCTTGCCGGGATTCGTCGGTCCGGTGACCTCAAGCTCACTTCGGCACAAGCTGTCCCGGGTTGGATCGTGACCTCATAGGAGCCTGCGCTACCAGGCGCCCATCACTGTCTTGTCCGGTCCCGTTCGGGCTCGTGCGTGCCGTCCTGGCATCCAGCTCGAACGAAAGGACGACATGAGCATCGTCACAGAACCATCCATCAACGACAACCCGGTCGCGGTCGGGGTCGACACCCATGCCGAGGTCCACGTCGCCGCGGTGATCGATCATGTCGGCCGCGAGCTCGGCGATCGCAGCTTCGCGACGACCCCGGCCGGCTACCGGGAACTGCACGCCTGGATCGAGTCGTTCGGGGCGGTGACGATCATCGGTATCGAGGGCACCGGCACCTACGGAGCTGGTCTGACCCGTCACCTCGCCAACGGTGACATGGCGATCGTCGAAGTCGATCGACCCGACCGCAAAGCCCGCCGCCTCGACGGCAAGACCGACTCGCTCGACGCGTATGCAGCAGCACGTGCGGCATTGTCGGGCCGGGCGACCGCCACACCGAAATCGCGTGACGGCAACGTCGAAATGATCCGGGTGCTGCGCGTGGCACGCTCGAGTGCCGTCAAGGCTCGAGCCGCCGCGATCACCCAGCTCAAAGCCGTCATCCGGACCGCACCGGACCCGCTCCGCGAGCAGCTCCGCACCCTCAAAGGCAAAGCTCTGGTCACCCGCTGCGCCCGACTGCGCTGCAACCGAGGACCCGCCCCAGCACGCAAACGCTACGCGAAACGACCGCCCGGACCCGGCCGCCTCGACGACGTCACCGCCGCCACGAAACGATCCCTGGCCAGCATCGCCCAACGCATCCAACACCTCTCCGACGAGATCAACGAACTCGACCACGACCTCGACCAACTCGTCACCGAGACAGCACCCACACTCGTCGCCCAACACGGCGTCGGCACCGACTGCGCCGGACAACTCCTCACCACCATCGGCGACAACCCCGACCGCATCCACAGCTCCGCCGCGTTCGCGCACCTCTGCGGCGTCGCGCCCATCCCCGCATCATCAGGAAAGACCCAACGCGACCGACTCAACCGCGGCGGCGACCGACAAGCCAACCGAGCGCTCTACACCATCACCCTCAGCCGCATCCAACGAGACCCCCGAACCCGCCTCTACCACGACCGACTCCTCGCCCGCGGCAAAACCGAACGAGACGCCATCCGCATCATCAAACGCGCCGTCGCCCGCGACGTCTACCAAGCCATCAAAACCGACCTCACCCC
>NZZV01000157.1 GCA_002698945.1 Acidimicrobiaceae bacterium | reverse complement strand
GGCGCCGTCTCCGGCCGTCGTCGGATCTACGACTGGTCGTCGGCGAAGGGACGAGTCGCGTTCGCGCTCGACTCGACCTGGGCGCTCGCGACGACCACGGCCGGGCTGGTCGCACACGCCGTCGCCGCGACGCAGCCCGACGCGGGTTACAGCGACGCACTGAGCCGTCGCCAGAATCGACACGTCTACGGGCGCGGGTTCCGGATCCGCAAGGGATTCGCGATCACGCTGGGCAATGTCGTCAACGGCGCTGGCGACGTCGCACGCGCTCGGCGCACGAAGCTCGTCACCGACCATGAGGACGTGCACGTCTGGCAGGCTCGCTGGTTCGGTCCGCTGTACCCGTTCCTCTACGGCGGGTGGATGGTGAGCGCCGCCGTCGCCGCGACCCTGGCCTGGCCGATCATCGGACGCGGGCGACCGTGGTCACGATGCGTCGAGACCTGCGCGTACTACCTCAACCCGTTCGAGTGGTGGGCGTACAGCCGCGACGACCACTGGCCGCCGTCGGGCAAGCTCGAAGGAATGGGCTGGCAGCGCCCCGTCGTCCGCAGCTTCGCCAGCCGACGCCCGGCTCCCACCGCCTGACGCCCAGCGGTTCCCGGCGTCGTCGGGTGCGGTTTCCGCAACTGCAGCCGCCGAGAACGGTGAGTGTTCGGGGCGGTGGGTTTCTCGGTGGCTGTGATTGCGGTTCCTGCAACGAGAGCCCCCGAGATCGTGGTGGTGCGACTGCGCGAACTGGAGTCACCGAGAGCTGGGGCGGCGTGGGCTCGATGCCGTTCTCGGCGGCTGTAGTTGCGGTTTCTGCAACCAAGGCCGCCGAGATCACCAGGGCGGAGACTCCCCGCGGGCTTCTCGGCGGCCGTGGTTGCGCGTTCGGCAACGAGCGGCGCCGAGATCTCCACGGCGGTCGGTGCAGACGTCCTCAGGTGCTTCGGCGCGGGCCGAGGACTGGTCACCGAGCACTTGGGGCGGTGCGGCCAGTGTCGTTCTCGGCGTCTGTCGGTACGGTTCCTGCAACGAAAGGCCGCGAGATCGGGGGCAGGCTGCGATCTCGGCGATCCCGGTGGGGATTCGGGTCGCGATAACTCGTGGCAGCCCGAGTCGTCAGTCCGGAGCGCGGTCGAGCAGGTCGAGCAGGTCGGCACGGACGAGTGTGATCACCCGAGCGGTGCTGGGGTCGAGGTCCGGGTCGATGCGCGACTCGAGCGCATCCAGGTCGGCGAGCAATCGGTTCAGCTCGGCGCGGTACCCGTCGACCCCACCGGTCGATGGCGGGGCATCGGGGGCGCCGACGTCCAGCGGGATCTGTGGCAGCCGGTCCTGCCACAACTCGGCGTGCCAGGCGTGTCGATGCGAACCCACCGCGAACCATCGCTGCAGCGCAGGGTCGGCCTCGTCGGTGACCCACGCGCCCGATTCACGGAACAGCGCGTCGTTGCGCTCGTACATCGCACGGCAGACGTCGACGAGTTCGACGATGCCGAGCGTGCCCCCCGGGGAGATCACGAGCTCGCTCCGGCGCGCATCCACGCCGCTTCGGCAGCGCCGATTTCGGTCGCGGGCGGGCCACCGGCGACGTACTCGAGCAGCATCGCTCGGAACGGCCCTTCGACCTCGAGCTTGCCGAGGATTGCGTTGACCCCCCACACGACGCGGTCGAGGATCACGAAGCTCGCCGGCATGTTGAGTGCCTCGATGACCTTCGCGTGCGGACCCTTCACGTCGATGACCCGACCCAGTGTCTCGATCATCCACTCGCGTGAGAAGCGGAACTCGTCGACGAGGTACGGGCGGTACGGGCTGCTGACATAGTCGAACACCACCTGCGGGTCGATGCCGTGGCCGCGGCGCAGGAAGCCACTCTCCTCCATCGCTGCGACGACGAGTTCGGGGTCACGGTCGATGATCACGGCGTCGAGCGTCGGACGCAGTGACTCCCACTCGCCGGGTTGCCAGCGCTTCACGAGGCCGAAGTCGAGGAAGGTGACGCTGCCGTCGTGGTGGAACTTGTAGTTGCCCGGATGCGGATCGCCGTTGAAGATCCCGTGTCGGTTGACGGCGTGTTGCGCGAAGCGCCACAGCACCTCTCCCGCCCTCTGCTTGGTGTCGCGCGAGGCGTCGCGCATGAACTGCTCGAACGACATCCCGTCGACCCACTCGGTGGTCAGCACCCGACCCGTCGAGCACTCCGGCACCAATGTCGGGATGCGCGCCCACGGATGGTTCGCGAACACCTCGGTGAACGTCAGCAGGTTCTGTGCCTCGAGGCGATAGTCGAGCTCTTCCCGCATCCGCATGCGGAGTTCGTCGACGAGCCCCTTGGCGTCGAGACCCTTCAGCATCATCGACGAGAACATGCCGTACATGACCTCTGCGGCGTCGAGGTCGTGTTCGATCGCCTCGTGCACACCCGGGTACTGGACCTTGACGGCGACGTCGCGTCCGTCGTGGGTCACGGCACGATGCACTTGGCCGATGCTGGCTGCCGCGACGGGACGGTCGGTCCAGTCGAGGAAGACGTGCTCGGGCGACCCGCCCAGATCCTCCGCAACGACCTGGGCCGCCAGTGTGGGTGACATCGGTTCGCCGTCGGCCTGCAATGTCGCGAGTGCGGCTTGGGCGTCTTCGGGCAGGCTCTCGAAGATGAAGCTGATCATCTGGCCGGCCTTCATCAGCACGCCCTTCATCTGACCGAGTTCCCGCGCGACGTCTTCCGCAGTCCGGATCGCGAACTCCTCGTCGATCGCCGCCCGGCGCTCGTCGGCGCTGCCGATGCCACGCACCTTGGCGACTGCGAATCTCGCCGAGTTGCGGATCGACAGTCGCCAGATCCTCGTGGTTCGGTTGATGCGGTTCGTGACCGGCTTCGCGTCGACGGACTTGGAGGCGGCGACGGCGGCGACGGCCGCGATGGCGACGGCGGTGGCGAGTGCGGCCGCACCAGCGACCGGTAGCGCCTTGCGCGACACGGTCACGGCCCGACGCGACGCGCCACCGGATCGGCGGCGAGGACCTCGTCCGGCAAGGGTTCGCCGGTCACCTCGTCCGTCCAGTAGCTGCCGTCGTCGAGTCGACGGAGCGCAGCCTCGACCCCGTCGAGGTCTCGTGCCACACGGCCGAGGTCGAGGGCACGGTCGGTGTCGGGGAGGGCGGGCAGTTCGCCGGGCTCGGTCGTCGCGTCGTCGGTCGGCTGGACCTGTTCGCTGGGCGGTCTGGTCGGATCGGCCTGACCGGGTGACGTGGCGTCCGCGCCCTCGGTGTCGGTCGCGTTCGGGTCGGTTGACGGTTCGGGATGTCCGTCGTGCGGGTTCACATCCTCCAACGTAGCGCCGACGTTCCGGACGGCGACACCGGGTGTCCCGTGGTCCCGCGGTGGTCCGCTGCCCGACGATCGGGTCGGCGCGTCACCACGGTGCTCGGGGTCGTCGTCCGAGCGTTCAGTCGTCGTCGGCGTCGGGGAACTCGATCACCGTGCCGCGATTGATGCTCACCCAGTCGCGGGCGTTCAGGTAGGGCCGGAACGAGGTGGTGATGGCGTCGTGATGCCTGCGACGCTTCGGCTGCTGCAGTTCGAACAGGTGCGGGAACTCCAGCCAGGCGGTCACGGCATTCCACAACCGGAGCGCAGCATCTCCCTCGGGCGGATCGATGAGGACCGGACCGAACAGACAGTGGTCGCCGAAGAACAGCGTCGGCACGCCGTAACCGCCGGCGTCGACGACGCGTGCGTGCTCGCGGTGGATCTCGTCGTGGGTCGTCGGGTCGGCGATCGCCTCGTCGACCAGTCCCGGGTCGAGGCCGAGTTCGGTCAGCAGCGAGCGCGCCACGTCCGGGTCGTGGGCACGCAAGCCATCCTCGTGCAGGGCTCGTCCAGCGCGCTCGTAGTAGGCGTCGAGGTGCTCCATCCCGATCCGGCGCAGGCGCGCGCCGATTCGCATCATCGACCATCCGTACGACCACTCCCGTTCCCACGGATGCTTCTTCCCCGGCTGCCGGTTGATCTCCTCCAACGAGAAGAACCGCCAGTTGATCGTCAGGTCGGTCAGCTCGCGCACGCGCCGGATCCAGACCGAGGTCTGATAGGCGAACGGGCACATCAGATCGAAGTGGAAGTCGACCTCCGTCGGTGCGGGCGGTGCGGTCGGTGCAGGAGCGGCGTCCATCCGCCCACGATGCCAGAGCGACGGGTGTTCACACGAGGAGGAGCCCGCCGAGAGCCCCGACCAGAGACGCAGCGCCGACCGGTCCGTGCTGTCCGGCCCGTGCCGGCGTGGTAGTGCGAAGGTGGCGGTCTCGACACCGGGCGGGATGGCGTCGAGACCGCCGTCGTCCATCGAGCCGAAGCCAGATGGACGGCACGAGAGCGCATCGACCACATGCGGGAACCATGGGACGCGTCTCTCGCGATTTCGAAGTTGTGGTGCTCGTATCCGGGTTGACGATGGGACGATGGGAACTGCCCGGAAGTATGCGGCACGAACCGCTCCCAACATGTTACCCGACGATCGAAACGACCCGCGCCCCGATGTGCGTGGCCGGAGCCGAAGCGGGTCTTGCGTGGCCGCATCCGCTGGGGAAGACTCTCGTCAGCGAGCGGGTGACTGATCGACGGGGGGTCGACATGGTCGACATGACGGAACATGGTCCTTGGCGGCGTGCCGCCTCACTGGTCGTGGCGGTGGTGCTGGCCTTCGTCGGAGCGGCCGTGGTCGGGGCCGATGCGGCAGCCGACGACGCTCGCTGGGTCGTCACCTTGGGCGACTCGGCGATCTCCGGTGAGGCCGGACGCTGGGCCGGCAACACCAACCACTCGTCGTCGAAGGTCGACACCGGCGCCGACGCCTACTTCGACAACGCCACGAACACGGCCGAAACGACACCTGGTTGTCACCGATCCAAGTACGCCGAGGCCTTCATCGGCGCCGGGGTGAACTCGCTCAACCTGGCCTGTTCCGGCGCACGCACCTACACCCGGACCGGCGGCGACTTCAAGCCGGGACTCGACTGGTACGACGGCGGCGCCGGTCGCCGCAGTCAGGTCGTCGAGCTGCAGTCGTTCGCGTCGTCGAACGACGTCGACGCGGTGGTCGTGCTCATCGGAGCGAACAACTTCGGATTCGCCGACATCGTCACCCGCTGTGTCACCAACTGGTTGACGTCGCCGTCGTGGTGGAAGAACTACTGCTCCGACGACTCCGACATCCGGAACCGCTTCACGTCGAGCGCCGTCGATGCGCGCACCAACGAGGTCGCAGGAGCGATCGCGAACGTGGCGCAGGCGATGACCAACGCCGGCTACCAGAGCGACGACTACACGATCATCGTGCAGACCTACTGGTCGCCGGTCCCTCGGGGCGACCAGTTCCGGTACTCCCAGAGTGGCTGGAGCCGCCAGAGCATCGGTGGATGCGGAGTCTGGAACCGCGACGCCAACTGGGCCAACGACACCGCCGTGGTCAAGATGAACCAGGCCCTGACCGAGGGTGTCGCCCGGTCGGGTGTGACGAACCACGTCGTGCTCGACATGTCACGTTCGCTCGACGGGCACCGCCTGTGCGAACAAGGTGTCGGATTGCTCGAGGAGACCGGCGTGTCGAACTACCACCAGGCCGGAGCCGCCGACGCCGCCGAGTGGGTGAGTCAGATCCGAACCGTCACGACGATCTTCGGCCCCTATCAACTGCAGGAAAGTCTGCACGCCAACTATTGGGGACAGTTGGCAATGCGGAACTGTCTCCGTCAGGCGTACAACGGCGGAGCGGTGCAGGGCGGGACGTGCACGAGCACCGGCGGTGTGAACGGCCTTGGCGAGCCGAACATGGCGCTCGGCTGATCAGCGGCCGGTCCGCCGTCGACCCGGCGACTTCAGGTCACTCGGTCGCGGTCGAGCTTGCGGAGCCTCGCCTCGCGCCGACGAGCCTTCTTGCGACGTGCCACCGCGACGAACGCGATGAACGCGGTCGCCAACACGACCCAGACGACGAGCAACACGAGCGAGATCGTCGCCAGCGGACCCGCCCAGGCGGTGCCACCGCCGGCCGGGATCTGCACGGTCTGCACGTAGAGGTTGGTCTCGGAGCCGTCGAGTGGCGCCTGCCACTCGATCGCCCCGTCGCCGACTTCGGTGCCTTCCTCGGCCGACACCAGTTCGCCGGGCAGCGACACGCGATACGTGAACGACATGGCCTCGGCGGGGGACAGACCACTCGCGGCGATCTGTTCCTCGAACGGCACCCCGCCCACCGTGGCGATCAGATCGGTGTCGGCGAAGCTGGCGAAGCCGTCCGGGAGCTGCATGACGCCGTTGATCGCGTTCGTCGTCTGTTCGGTCTCGGGGTCGGTGGTGCGAGCGGCCGCCATCCGGGTGAGCGGTGGACCGATGCTGTTGAGCACGTTGGCGAGCTCCTCGGCGGAACTGACGTCGTGGGTGAGCACCAGCTCGAGCCCACCGTCGTCGGTCGGGGTGGGCTCGCCGACGGTCCAACCGTTCTCGACGGCGTCGTCGAGGCGGAGATCGTCGACCAGGTCGGGCACCTGTTCGACCAGTTCGGCGTCGGCGACCGCCGTCATGGTGACGGTGCCGGTGCCGTCCGGTTCGATCGCCACGTCGACGGTGACGTCGAGGCGGCACGCGCTGAGCGCGAGCACACAGACGACGAGCAACAACAACCGGCGGATCACGACGTGCAATCTTCGCAGCCCGACCCCCCGATCCGGCGCCACCCACCAGAAAAAGCCGACCCCGACCCCGGACGCCTGGTCGATTAAATCGCCTGTGTGTCCACCGGTGGACGCCTGGTGGATTAAATCGCCTGGGTGTCCGGGGCGGGGTGGAACACTTGGGTGATGGGGGCGTTCACCTACGGGACCGACACGATCACGATCGGCGACACCGGCAACATCGTGCTCGAACGACTGCCGATCCAAGCCGGGGATTGCGAGGAGTTCCGACTCCATCGCGAGGTGACCTACACGACGACGCTCGACGATGGCAGTCCGTTCACGTACACGGTCCCGCCCGCCGACGATCCCGACTGGGTGACCGACCTGGCGTCCGTGCCCCAGCTGCTGACCTGGCTGGTGCCCACGTCGGGCAAGCACCTCCCGGCGGCGCTCGTGCACGACGCCCTCGTCGACGACCCGAACATCGACCGCTATCACGCCGACGCACTCTTCCGCGACGGGATGGGCGACCTCGAGGTCGGGTTCATCCGTCGCTGGCTGATGTGGACCGCGGTCACGCTCGAGACGGTCCGGCGGGGTGCCGACCCGCTCACCAAGGTGCGCACGTTCGGATCGCTGCTGCTCATCCTGGCGCTCGGGGCGGCGGCGACCGTCAACCTGGCGACCGACGTCGCCGTGCTGCCCTGGATGGGATCGGAGGACGGCGTCGGCGGGTTCTTCGTGGAGACCGCGTTCGGTCTCGCCGGCGCCGTCGTGATCCCGATCGTGCTCGGTGTGCTGTTCTGGGCGCCCGTGCGGACCGCCGGTGTCATCGCCGGCGTGTCGATCGCCGTGTTGTTCCACGCCATGCTGCTCGTCGCCGGCGTGTACGGCTTCTACCGGCTGCTCGAAGGCACGCCCCGCCGGTTGCAGCAGGCGGTCGGCATCGTGCTCGTTCTCGCCGCCACCGCCGTCTTCACCTGGTCGTTCCTCCGCTGAGGTCGCCCGCACCCCGCCCCGGACACCTGGTGGATTGAATCGCCTGTGTGTCCACCGGTGGACGCCTGGTGGATTGAATCGCCTGTGTGTCCACCGGTGGACGCCTGGTGGATTAAATCGCCTGCACGTCCGGTCAGGTCGGCGCAGCGCTGGGGTGGTGGGTGGTGGGCGGTTGGTCGGGCGGGGAGCGGGCCGGCCTGGGGCTGCGGGAAGTGGGGTTCGGACGCGGCGACGCGGCCGCTGCTGCCCCTGCGTCGGGGGAGCGAACGGCCGCGTCGGTCCAGAACTCAGGTGTCGGTGTCGGGTGTCGGCTCGTCGGTCGCCGTGGTGGCGAGTTCGACCGATGCCGGCGGGACGAACCCTTCGACCGCGTTGAACGTGAAGCGTCGATGACCTGGCTTGTCCGGGTCGTCCTCGACGTCGACGACGATGATCTCGCCGGCCGAGAACGACTTGTACAAGATCTTCTCCGACAGGATGTCCTCGATCTTGCGCTGGATCGCTCGACGCAGCGGCCGTGCACCGAGCTGCGGGTCGTAGCCGACCGTGGCCAGCTCCTCCTTCGCAGCTTGGGTGACCTCGATGCCGAGACCTTGACCCTCGAGCTGCCCCACGAGACGCTTGAGCATCAGGTCGACCATCTCGACGACCTCGGCCTTCGACAGTTCGTGGAACACGATCGTCTCGTCGATGCGGTTCAGGAACTCGGGTCGGAAGTGCGTCTTCAACGCATCGTTGACCTTCTCCTTCATCCGCTCGTACGACATCGCCGAGTCGGCGGTGGTGAAGCCGACGTTGGCCTTGCGCAGATCCTGCGTGCCGAGGTTGGACGTCATGATCAGCACCGTGTTGCGGAAGTCGACCGAACGACCCTGGCTGTCGGTGAGGCGACCCTCTTCGAGGATTTGCAGCAGCGTGTTGAACACGTCGGCGTGCGCCTTTTCGATCTCGTCGAACAGCACGACCGAGAACGGCTTGCGTCGCACGGCCTCGGTGAGCTGGCCGCCCTCTTCGTAGCCGACGTAGCCCGGGGGCGAACCGACGAGACGGCTGACCGTGTGCTTCTCCATGTACTCCGACATGTCGAGCGTGATCAACGCCGAGTCGTCGCCGAACAGGAACTCGGCGAGGGTCTTGGCGAGCTCGGTCTTGCCGACACCGGTGGGGCCGAGGAAGATGAACGAGCCACTCGGGCGACGCGGATCCTTCAGACCCGCACGGGTACGCCGGATCGACTGCGACACGGCGGCGACGGCGTTCTCCTGGCCGATGATCCGCTTGTGCAGCTCGCCCTCCATGTTGAGGAGCTTCTCGGTCTCTTCCTCGGTGAGCTTGTACACCGGGATACCCGTCCAGATCGACAGGACCTCGGCGACGGCTTCCTCGTCCACCTCGTCGAACAGGTCGACGCCCTCGGCGCGGACCTCGGACTCCTTCGCGGTCTTCTCCTCGAGGAGCTTCTTCTCCTCGTCGCGGAGCCGGCCGGCCTCTTCGAACTGCTGCTCTTCGACCGCACGCTTCTTCGACTCCTGCACCTCTTCGAGCTTGCGCTCGATCTCGCGCAGGTCGGGCGGGGTCTGCATGCGCTTGATGCGCAGGCGTGAACCGGCCTCGTCGATCAGGTCGATCGCCTTGTCGGGGAGGTGTCGGTCGGAGATGTAGCGGTCGGCCAGATTGGCGGCGGCGACGATCGCCTGATCGGTGATCGTGACCCGGTGGTGCGACTCGTACTGGTCGCGGACACCCTTCAGGATCTCGATCGTGTGGGCGAGTGTCGGCTCGTCGACCTTCACCGGCTGGAATCGGCGCTCGAGCGCCGCGTCCTTCTCGACGTACTTGCGGTACTCGTCGAGCGTCGTGGCACCGACGGTCTGCAGCTCGCCGCGAGCCAGCATCGGCTTGAGGATCGACGCGGCGTCGATCGCGCCCTCGGCGGCACCGGCACCGACGAGGGTGTGGATCTCGTCGATGAACAAGATGATGTCGCCGCGGGTCTTGATCTCCTTGAGGACCTTCTTGAGGCGCTCCTCGAAGTCGCCGCGGTAGCGGGAGCCTGCGACCAGGGAGCCGAGATCGAGCGTGTACAGCTGCTTGTCGGCCAAGGTGTCGGGGACGTCGTTGTTGACGATCTTCTGGGCGAGGCCCTCGACGATCGCCGTCTTGCCGACGCCCGGCTCGCCGACCAGCACCGGGTTGTTCTTGGTGCGGCGGGAGAGGATCTGCATGACCCGCTCGAGTTCGCGGCTGCGACCGATCACCGGATCGAGCTGGCCCTCGTGGGCCATCTGGGTCAGGTTGCGGCCGAACTGATCGAGGATCTGGCTGTTCTTGTCGTCGTCGCCACCCTTGGTGCCGGCACCGACGCCGGCACTCGGGGTCGACTCGCCGGAGCCGCCGCGGCCCTGGCCACCTTGACCGGAGCTGCCCGAGGGGCCCTGGTAGCCGGACAGGAGTTGGATGACCTGTTGGCGCACCCGGCTCAGGTCGGCGCCGAGCTTGACGAGCACCTGGGCGGCGACGCCCTCGCCCTCACGGATGAGGCCGAGGAGGATGTGCTCGGTGCCGATGTAGTTGTGGCCAAGCTGGAGCGCCTCTCGCAGCGACAACTCGAGCACCTTCTTGGCGCGCGGGGTGAAGGGGATGTGACCCGACGGCGACGAGCCGCCCTGGCCGATGATCTCCTCGACCTGGTTGCGGACCGCCTCGAGCGAGATCGACAGCGACTCGAGCGCCTTCGCGGCGACGCCCTCGCCTTCGTGGATGAGGCCGAGGAGGATGTGCTCGGTGCCGATGTAGCTGTGGTTGAGCAGCCGCGCTTCCTCCTGAGCGAGGACGACGACCCGGCGGGCCCGGTCGGTGAAGCGTTCGAACATGTGTCGCCTTTCGTGGGATGGCGAATACGTGAAGCCACTCTACCGGGCCGTTCCGGATCGGGTGCCCACGACACGTCCGCGCCGGATCGCGTCGTGGGCGACGAGGTTTCCGGGTTCGAGGCTGGTGGCCTAGCCTTCAGTGTTGTGTCAGGCGCGACGATGACGTCACCATTGCTGCAGATCACGGGGATGGACGACGATCGGGCGCGCATCGAGGCGGCCATGCGCGCCGCCGTGGTGACGTCGGACGACTACCTGACCGAGATCGCCTCCCACCTCATCGTCGCGGGCGGCAAGCGGCTCCGTCCGGTGCTCGCCGTCGTCGCCGGACAGGTCGGCGGCGCTGCCGCGACCGACGACGTCGTCCAGGGCGGCGTGGCGTGCGAACTCGTCCACCTCGGCTCGCTGTACCACGACGACGTCATGGACGAAGCCGAGGTCCGGCGCAGCGTCGAGACGGTCAACGCCCGCTGGGGCAATCTGCAGGCGATCTTGGCCGGCGACTTCTTGCTGTCGCGTGCGTCGGAGATCGCCGCGTCGCTCGGCACCGAGGTCGCCGGGCTCCTGGCCCGCACGATCGGGTGGCTGTGCGAAGGCCAGATCGAGGAGTTGCGCCACACCTATGACATCGGGCGTGTCGAGGACAGCTACCTCCGCTCGATCCACGGCAAGACTGCCTCGTTGTACGGCACGGCGGCGCGCATCGGCGGCATCGTGGCCGGCCTCGACCGCGACCGCATCGACGCCCTCACCGACTTCGGCAACGCCTACGGCATGGTGTTCCAGATCGTCGACGACGTGCTCGATCTCACGGCGACGGCCGAGCAGCTCGGCAAGCCCGCCGGTCATGACATGGAAGAGGGCGTCTACACGCTCCCCGTCATCCGCACGATCGAGGCCGGCGGCTCCGCATCGGCGGAGCTGAGCGACCTGCTCGGCAAGCCGCTCGACGCTGCCGAGCGCGACAAGGCACTCGCCATCGTCCGCACCGGCGACGGCATCGCCAGCGCCCTCGACACGGCGCAGCGCTTCGTCGACGAAGCGGCCACCGCCTGCGACCGCCTGGGTGACGCCGAGGTCGTCTCGGCACTCCGTGCCGCCCCGGCGTCGCTGCTCGCCACCGTCGCCTGACCCACGCCTGAGACCGGCCTCCGCGTCGCTCCGACGACGGTGAGCACCGCCGGTGCGTCCGTTCGGTAGGTTGCTCCGACGTGCACGTGATCATCGTCGGCGCCGGAGAGGTCGGCTGGTACCTCGCCCAACGACTCGGGGCGGAGAACCACGACGTGGTGGTGATCGAACAGGACGAGGTCATCGCCCGTGCGCTCGGCGACGAACTCGACGTCCAGACCGTCGTCGGGAGTGGCACACACCCGTCCACGCTGCGTGCCGCTCGGGTCGAGCGGGCCGACCTCGTCGCCGGGGTCACCCAGGACGACGAGGTCAACATGATCTGTTCGGCGCTCTCGAAACAGATGGGGGCCAAACGCACGGTCGTCCGTCTCCAGACCGACGAGCTCCGTGGTCCCGAGGGCGCCGAACTCCGCAAGCTGGTCGACGCCGACCTGATCATCGACCCGGACGCCGACACCGCGGAGGAGATCCTCCGGCTCGTCAGCGTGTCGGGGGCCGACGAGGTGTACCCGATGGCGGGTGGCAGCCTCGTCGTGTTGGGCGCGGTCGTCGGTGCCGGCTCCCCGTTCGTCGGGCGGACGCTCGCCGAGGTCGGTCGGAGCGAGGGTGCCGAGTGGACGTTCCTGTTCGGTTCGGTCACCCGGTCCGGGGACACGATCATCCCGCGCGGCGATCTCGAAGTCGCCGCAGGCGATCACGTCCGGGTGCTGTGCGCGGCCAGTCGCCAACGCGAGGTGCTCCAGACCCTCGACGCGATGGGCAAGCGCGTCCGCCGGGTCATGGTGCTCGGCGGCGGCTCGGTCGGCAGTCGCGTCGCCGAGCACCTGTCGCACAGCGCGGACGTCGTGCTGGTCGAGCGTGACAGCGAGCGGGCGATGGACCTCGCCGAACGCTTGCGAAGGGTGACGGTCGTGCACGGCGACATCACCGACACCAACCTCCTCACGGAAGAGTCGGTGTCGACGACCGACGTCGTGATCGCCGCCACCGGCGAGGACACCGCCAACGTGCTCGCCTGTGCGTTCGCCGTGGCGGAGAACCCCGAGGCGTTCACGGTCGCCGTCCTCCACCGGCTCGCGCTGCTGCCACTCGTGCGCCAGTTCGGCATCGATGCCGCATTGAGCCCGCGAACGGCGTCCGCCAACGCCGTGTTGCAGGAGATGCGCGGCGGCACCGCGTCCGTGGCGACGTTCCTCGACTCCGACGTGGAAGTCGACGAGTTCGTGATCGAGGAGGGCAGCCCGGGGGACGGGGCGGTCGTCAGCGACCTGCACCTGCCTCGGTCGGTGCTGCTCGGGGCGATCGTGCGGCCCGACGGATCGAACGAGATCGTGCGCGGTCACACGACGTTGCGCGCCGGCGACAGCATCGTGCTGTTCGCCCGACCCTCGGCCCTCTCCGACGTGCGCAAGGTCTTCGGCTCGTGACGGTCGCGATCGTGACGGCCGTGAGCGCGACGGCTCGTGACGGCCGTGAGGGCGACGGTCGTGATCGTGACGGTCGCGGGACCGTGACGGTGCACCGGAACGGCGCGCGGTCGTGAACGACCGGATGATGGGGTCGCTCGCGGGCGATCTCGGTGAGAAGTGGGGCCGGTCCTACGAGTCGCTCATCGGCCACATCGTCGGTCTCACCGTGGCCGTCGCCGGCGTCGGCATCCTGGCGTCGGCGGTGGTCGACGCGCTCCGGGACGGTCCCGACGTCGTGCCGCTGACAGCCGTCGGGTTGGTCACGGCATCGGTCGGCCTCGTCATGTGGCGCTTCACGAGCCTGCCTCGACAGATCCGCATCCTCGACGTGTTCATCACGGTCACCTTGGCGTGGTCGGTGCTCGCCGTGGTCGGTGCGTTGCCCTACATCGTGACCGGATGGATCCCCGCCGTCGACGACGCGCTGTTCGAGTCGATCTCCGGCTTCACCACGACCGGCGCGACCGTGTTGCGACCGATCGAGGGCACCGGCCCCGGTGTGCTGTTCTGGCGATCGATCACCCAGTGGATGGGCGGGATGGGTGTCATCGTGCTCGTCGTCGCCGTGCTCCCGACGGTCGGTTCGGGCGGGATGAGCCTGCTCGAAGCGGAGGCGCCCGGCCCCACCGGTGAGCGGCTCACCCCGCGCGTGCGCCACACCGCTCGTCGGCTGTGGGCCGTCTACGTCGGGCTCACCGTCGTCCTGGCGATCGCGTATGTCGTCGCCGGGATGTCGCTCTACGACGGCGTGGCGCACAGCTTCACCACGGTCTCCACCGGCGGATTCTCCCCCTACAACGCCTCGCTCGGCCATTTCGACTCGGCGGCCATCGAGTGGATCTGCATCGTGGCGATGTTCGTCGCCGGCTCGAGCTTCACCTTGCTCTACCGGCTGATCCGCGGACGGCCCGGGCCGCTCCTGCGCTCGAAGGAGTTCCAGCTGTACACCGCCGTCGTGCTCGTGGTCGCGACCTTGCTGTTCGTCGTCAACGACGCCGCCGGTTCGATCGTGGACCGGATCCGTGGCGCGTTGTTCACCACCCTCACGGTCGTCTCGACGACCGGCTACGCGACCGACGACTTCGGCTCGTGGTCGCAGGCGGCACAGGCGGTCATCATCATCCTGCTGCCGATCGGAGCGATGGCGGGGTCGACGGCGGGCGGCGTCAAGATGATCCGGATCCTCGCGATCGCGAGCTACACGCACCGTGAGGCGCTGCGACACCTCCACCCCCGACTGGTGCGGCCCGTCCGGGTCGGTGGCGGGATCATGCCCGACGCCGTCGCGAACAAGATCGTCGGTTTCCTGGTGCTGGCCCTTTCCACGTTCGGCGGCGGTGCCCTGCTGATCGCGCTGACCGGCCCGGATCTGATCACCTCGTTCTCTGCCGCCGCGACGGCGTTCGGCAACGTCGGCCCGGGTCTCGGTGACGTCGGTCCGACGAACGACTTCCTGGAGCTGCCCCGCTTCGCCAGATGGGTCACGATGGGACAGATGCTGCTCGGCCGCCTGGAGATCTACCCGGTGATCCTGGCCCTGTCGGTGGTGACCCTCCGCCGCCGTCACACCACGCTGCGCCTCGACGACTGAAACGGTGGCGACGACTGAACCGACGGCGATGCCCATGCCGGTCGCGGGCGGCGACCGCAATGGGGGCGTCAGGCGTCGGGGGCGAAGGTGGCCACAGCGCGGGCGGTTCGTTCGACGAGTTCGGGGACCCCGCCCCGGCCGCTGCGAAGGTGTTGCAGGGCGACGCGCAGGGTGCCCTCGGCGAACGCCGGGCGGGCCCCGAGTGCAGCGTGGAGGCGACGCGCCACCGGCGGTTGACCGACGAACCGGTCGGCGAGTCGGCCGACCTTGTAGAAGGAGCCGTAGCGGTCGTCGATCAGCTTCGGGTACTGCTGGAGCACGGCGGCGCTGCCCTCGTCGAGCGCCTCGCCCACCACGTCGCCGGCGATGATCCCCGACTCGAGGGCCGTGTCGATCCCGAGCCCGGTGAGCGGGTTCGCGACACCGCCGGCGTCACCGACGATGACGTACGTCGGCCCGGCCAGCGGTCCGACCGAGGCGCCGAGCGGGATGCGGCCACCCACGGCGGGCGTCGCCGGATCGGGGTCGAGCTGCCACCGGTCGGCGTGCTGCTCGGTGAACCGTTCGAGGAGGTGCGCCGGGTTGATGACCGCGAACGACGGCGACGTCGACACGAGCATGACACCGATCCCCACCGTGCCCGCACCGGTCGGGAACATCCACCCGTAGCCCGCGATCGGGGTGCCGGCGCGGTCGGTGACACCCACGACGACCTCCACCTCGTTCGCCAGGTGGAGCGGTGACCGGTGGCCGGCGGTGTGCGCGAGGGCCATCGGCCAGTCGGGCTCGCGGTACGTACCGAGCAACCGCCCGAAGTGGCTGTTGGCTCCATCGGCCACGACGGTGAAGGTGGCGCGCACCTCGCCGGTGGCCCCGTCGGGACCCCGCACGCATGCGCCGCGAACGAAGCCGCGCTCGACGATCGGCTGGGTGGCGTCGTGGCCGTCGAGGAAACGTACGCCCAGCGTGGCGGCGAGTGCACGCAGCCGGGCGACGAACCCGGTGCGGGTGCCGACGCCTCCGTTGTCGGGGGCCACCCGCACACGAGGCCACGCGCTCGACGTCGACGGTCCGACGGCGCCGCCGGGATGGGCGGGGTCGGCCATGGCTGCGGTGATCCGAACCCGCCCGATCGGATGGAACCACTCTGCACCATCACGATCGAGGACGTCGGCACGATCGAGGACGTCGGCACGATCGAGGACGTCGACCCCCAACCGCCGCGACGCAGCGACGGCGCGCGGGGTGAAGAGCATGGCGATCTCGTCGGTGGTGTCGCCGCGATCGACGACGACTACGTCCCGCCCGCGTCGGGCGAGTTCGATCGCGGACGCGAGCCCGGCCGGACCGCCACCGACGACGAGGACGTCGGCGGTCGTGTCGGCCGGTTCGGTCACAATGTGGCGACGTTTCGGTCGGTCACTCGGACGGGGGTGAGCCCGGGATCGGCTCGTTGCCGATCGGCATCACACCCTCGACGCGCTGGTCGAGGTCGGCGAGCGCGCCGCCGGCTTCGAGATCGGCGAACACCGGCGCCTCCTCCGAGCACCACGTCTCGTACTCCTCGGCGTAGTCGCCGGAGGGGTCGGCGCCGCCGAGCGTGAAGCGTTCGTGGCACACGACCGACAGGATCTCCTCGTCGGTCAGCTCGCCGCCGAAGCCGGGCATGACGTTGCGGGCGCCGGTGATGTGGGGGCCACCCTCGCGATCGGGGTTACCGTAGATCTCGACGCCGGCGATGTTGTACTGCTCGGTGCCGAAGTACACGTAGCGGATCTGGTCCTCGATATGTGGGAACGTCTCGAGCACTTCGCCGCCGGCGAACGCGTACCCGACGCCCTCGTTCCCGCCCGGGTGACACGACTGGCAGCTCGCGTACACCTCGGCGCCGATGCCGATCGGCCCGGCGACCTCTTCGGGCTGCTCGGTGAGCGCACGTGCGTAGAGGAAGGCCCAGACCGGCAACACGCCGAGTGCGGCCATCGCCCAGAACGGGACGCGCCGCCGCTGCTTGTACGCCGCCACGACCGGCGTGTCCGGCTTGGGCGGGGGCGGAGCGGCCGGAGCCGGGGCAGCGGCACGACCGGCCGGAGCGGTGGACGCGGCCGGGGCGGGCGCACTGCCGGCCGTCGTCGCGGGCTTGTCGGCTGCGGGCTTGGCGGCAGCGTCATCGCCACCGTTGCCTGCGTCGTCGCCACCGAGGCCGAGCGCAGCGCGACGGTCGCGGCTTCGCTTCAGCAGGTGCTCGGGGATTTCGGTCACGCTCGTCCTCTCACGGTGTTCAGGATGGCTCGGCTCGATTCCGGTGCGCGGTCGGTGTGCGGCGCGCCGGTGAGATCGGGCACAACGATAGACGCCAGCGGCCCACAAACCGAATTCCATCGCCCGGGCGTGACGTGGGTCGCGTGCGCCTCGCATCCGGAACCGATGGTCGCTCCGAATGCACTTATGCACATGCGTGTCGGAACGGCAGACTGGTCTGCACACTGTGACGAGAACACGTCGCTCGACACCCACATGGACAAGCAGATCGTCAACCAGATCGACAACCAGATCGACACGTGAATGGTGTCGCCGAACCGTCTCCGGACGACTTCGGTGACGAGCCGGTCGGGAATGCCGCGCGGCGGACTCGGCCGACTACAGTGCGAACCACGGGTTCGTGCAGCCGTTCACGAACGCGATGCGGCTCCGGCCGCAACGC